>JBBSTR010000008.1:0-55040 GCA_038235705.1 Mycobacteriales bacterium | reverse complement strand
TGGCGCGCCCCCTCGTCGTCCATCACCGTGATGTAGTCGGCGGACAGCTACTCGACGACCCCTGCCTTGTCGGCCAGGACCACGTCGCCGGCGTCGACCGCGGCGCGGTGCTCCATGCCGGTGCCGACCAGCGGCGCCTCGCTGCGGAGCAGCGGGACGGACTGGCGCATCATGTTGGCGCCCATCAGGGCGCGGTTGGCGTCGTCGTGCTCCAGGAACGGGATCATCGCGGTCGCGACCGACACCATCTGGCGCGGGCTGACGTCCATGAAGTCGACGCCCTCGGGGCTGATGTAGTCGACCTCACCGCCCTTGCGGCGTACGAGGACCTTGCTCTCGCTGAACGTCCCGTCGGCGGAGACCGGGGAGTTCGCCTGAGCGACGACGTGCTTGTCCTCCTCGTCGGCGGTCAAGTAGAGCACCTCGTCGGTGACCCGCCCGTTGTCGACCTTGCGGTAGGGCGTCTCCATGAAGCCGTACGGGTTGACCCGGGCAAAGGTGGCCAACGAGCCGATCAGGCCGATGTTCGGGCCTTCCGGGGTCTCGATCGGACACATCCGGCCGTAGTGGCTGGGGTGCACGTCGCGCACCTCGAAGCCGGCGCGCTCACGGGACAGACCGCCCGGTCCGAGAGCGGACAGGCGGCGCTTGTGGGTCAGGCCCGACAGCGGGTTGGTCTGGTCCATGAACTGGCTCAGCTGGGAGGTCCCGAAGAACTCCTTGATGCTCGCGACGACCGGCCTGATGTTGATCAGGGTCTGCGGCGTGATCGCCTCGACGTCCTGGGTCGTCATGCGCTCACGGACGACGCGCTCCATGCGAGCGAGCCCGAGCCGGATCTGGTTCTGGATCAGCTCGCCGACGGTGCGCAGGCGCCGGTTGCCCAGGTGGTCGATGTCGTCGACCTCGTAGCCGGCCTCGCCGGCGTGCAGGCGCACCACGTAGTCGATGGTGGCGAGGATGTCGTCGGTCGTGAGCGTGCCCTGGCCGATCGGCAGCTCGAGGGACAGCTTCTTGTTGGCCTTGTAGCGGCCGACCTTCGCGAGGTCGTAACGCTTCGGGTTGAAGAAGAGGTTGTCCAGCAGCGTCTGCGCGCTCTCCTTGGTCGGCGGCTCGCCGGGACGCAGCTTGCGGTAGATGTCGATCAGCGCGTCGTCCTGGCCGGTGGTGTGGTCCTTCTCCAGGGTCGCGCGCACGCTCTCGAAGTCGCCGTAGCGCTCGAGGATCTGCGCGTCGTCCATGCCGAGGGCCTTGAGCAGCACGGTGACCGGCTGCTTGCGCTTGCGGTCGATGCGCACGCCGACGGCGTCGCGCTTGTCGATCTCGAACTCGAGCCAGGCACCGCGGCTCGGGATCACCTTGCAGCTGTAGGTGTCCTTGTCGGTGGTCTTGTCGATCTGCTTGTCGAAGTAGACGCCGGGGCTGCGGACCAGCTGGCTGACCACGACCCGCTCGGTGCCGTTGATGACGAAGGTGCCCTTCTCGGTCATCACCGGGAAGTCACCCATGAACACGGTCTGGCTCTTGATCTCGCCGGTCGTGTTGTTGGTGAACTCGGCGGTGACGAACAGCGGCGCCGCGAACGTCATGTCCTTGTCCTTGCACTCCTCCACGGAGTACTTGGTGGGCTCGAAGCGGTGGTCGCGAAAACTCAGCGACATCGAGCCGGAGAAGTCCTCGATCGGGGAGATCTCCTCGAAGATCTCCTCCAGGCCCGAAGTGGTCGAGGTCTCGGCGAAGCCCTCGTCGAGGGCCTCCTGGACCCGGCCCTCCCAGGCCTCGTTGCCGACCAGCCAGTCGAAGCTGGTGGTCTGCAGGTGCAGGAGGTTGGGGACCTCGAGCGGCTCGTGGATCTTGGCGAAGGACAAGCGGGGCGTGGTGCGTCCGGGACGTGCGGGGCTGCGGGAAGCCAACGTGAGCGATCCTTCCGACGGCAGGGACATGCTCCTGCCAGGGCGGGGGCGGTGCGCGGTCCGGGTCCCACCTGCCGGGGCATCTGGCCTGGGCGGTCATCTGACGGCGAACAGCGCAACGCTGAAGTCTAGACCCACGCGGGCACGACTGTCCAACTGCGGTGTCAAGAGGCCGCTGGAGTGATGGTGGCCGTCCTCGGGCCGCACGTCAAGCACCATGGGGCGCGGCGCGTGACAGTTCCGCCGCGTGCTCGCCTGTCACGGGCCGCCCGAGCAGGCTGACGGGTCGGGGCACGGCAGAGGCGGCGCCCCGGTGGGGACGCCGCCTCTGGTCCTGCGACGAGCGGTGGTGCGGTGGTGCTGCCTACTTGACGGTGACCGTCGCGCCGGCCGCCTCGAGGGTCTCCTTGGCCTTCTCGGCAGCGTCCTTGGCGACCTTCTCGAGAACCGGCTTGGGCGCGCCGTCGACGAGGTCCTTGGCCTCCTTGAGACCGAGGCTCGTGAGGGTGCGCACCTCCTTGATGACCTGGATCTTCTTGTCGCCGGCAGCCTCGAGGATGACGTCGAACTCGTCCTGCTCCTCGACGGCGGCCTCGCCACCACCGGCACCACCCGCGGCCGGGGCGGCCATCATCGGGGCGGCAGCGGTGACGCCGAAGGTCTCCTCGAACTGCTTCACGAACTCCGACAGCTCGATGAGGGTGAGCTGCTTGAACTGCTCGAGCAGCTCGTCGGTGCTGAGCTTGGTGGCCATGGGTGGCTCCTTCTGGTCTGAGTGACGCCGGCCGCCTCGAGCGGTCGGTACGGGTGGGGTGTGCAGGGCCGTGCTGGGTTCGTACGGGTGCAGCGCAGTGGTGCCGACCGTCAGGCCGACGCGTCCTGCGCCGGCTCGGTCGCCTCGGGCTCGGGAGCCGTGTCCTCGGAGACAACCTCCTCAGGGGTGGCGGCCTCAGGGGCAGCGGTTTCCGCGGCATCAGGCTCGGTGGCGACAGCCTCGGTCGAGACAGGCGCCTCGCCGGCACCCGCGATGATCGACGGGTCCTCCTGCGCCTTCGCCTCGAGCGCACCGGCGAGCCGGGCGACCTGGGCGAGCGGTGCGTTGAACAGGTAGACCGCCTTCGACAGCGTGCCGAGCATGGCACCGGCGAGCTTGCCGAGCAGCACCTCGCGCGACTCCAGGTCGGCGAGCTTGTTGATCTCGGCCGGGCTGAGCGACTTGCCGTCGAGCACCCCGCCCTTGATGACCAGAGCCGGGTTGGCCTTGGCGAAGTCGCGCAGGCCCTTGGCGGCTTCGACCGGGTCACCAGTGACGAACGCCACGGCGGTCGGGCCGACGAGCAGCTCGGTGAGACCGGGCATGCCCGCGTCCTCGGCCGCGCGCCGGGTGAGGGTGTTCTTCACGACCGAGTAGGTCGTGTCGGCGCCTAGGGCAGAACGTAGGTCGGTGAGCTGCTTCACGGTCAGACCGCGGTAGTCGGTCAGCAGCGTGGCCGACGACGTACGGAACGCCTCTGCCATCTCGGCGACCGTGTCGGCCTTGTCAGGGCGCACCGTCGCACGCGCGTGAACGGGTGCGTCTGTCGTCGTAGCAGGGTTGACCATCGGTCCTCCTCTCGTCTCGTGCGGGCGCTGCCCCGAGCGGGAGGCCCTGCACGAACGACGCCCCGGCGCGAGGCGCACGGGTCGTGAGGCGCCGCCGCGAGCGGCGGGCTGTCCGTGTCACCTGCGCGGGCCGCCCGCACGATGCGGGACCTTCGGCCTCCCGGTGAGGAGAGGACGACCAGCGGTCTGTGGCGATCTGATCTGTCGTACGAGCTCTGCGACGGTCGGGCGAACCCGACCGGACGCAGACGTTAGCAGGGGTCAGCCCGTGAAGCCTTCGACCTCGGCCAGGTTGCGCACCCGGGCGGGGTCGACGGCGATGCCGGGACCCATCGTGGTCGAGACGGTGACCTTCTTCAGGTACTTGCCCTTGGCCGCGGACGGCTTCGCCCGGTTGATCTCGTCGAGCGCCGCACCGTAGTTCTCGACCAGGCGCACCTCGTCGAAGGACACCTTGCCGATCACCAGGTGCAGGTTGGCCTGCTTGTCGACGCGGAAGTTGACCTTGCCGCCCTTGATGTCCTGGACAGCTTTGGTGACGTCGGTGGTCACGGTGCCGGTCTTCGGGTTGGGCATGAGCCCGCGCGGGCCGAGGATGCGGGCGATCTTGCCGACCTTGCCCATCTGGTCCGGGGTGGCGACCGCGGCGTCGAAGTCGAGGAAGCCCTTCTGGACCTGCTCGATGAGGTCGTCGCTGCCGACCACGTCGGCACCGGCCGCCTCAGCCTCGGCGGCCTTCTCGCCGACCGCGAAGACGATCACGCGGGCGGTCTTGCCGGTGCCGTGCGGGAGGTTGACGGTGCCGCGGACCATCTGGTCTGCCTTGCGGGGGTCGACGCCCAGGCACATCGCGACCTCGACGGTGGCGTCGTAGGACGTCGTGCTGGTCTCCTTCGCGAGGCGAACGGCCTCGAGCGGGGAGTAGATCTTGTCGGCGTCGATCTTTGCGGCGGCTGCGTTGTAAGCCTTGCTGCGCTTGGCCATGCTGGTCTCCTTCTCTCCTGCCGGTGCAGGACGTGGTCAGCGGGCGCGGACGGTCCGCGCCCTCCCACGGTCAGTGCGGTGCGGGCAGGACGGGCTAGTCCTTGACGGTGATGCCCATCGACCGGGCAGTGCCGGCGATGATCTTGGTAGCGGCGTCGAGGTCACGGGCGTTGAGGTCGGCCATCTTGGTCTCGGCGATCTCGCGGGCCTGGGCGGAGGTGATCGAGGCGACCTTGGTGGTGTGCGGGGTCGCTGAGCCCTTGTCGACGCCGGCCGCCTTGAGGATCAGGCGCGGGGCCGGCGGGGTCTTGGTGATGAAGGTGAACGACCGGTCCTCGTACACCGAGATCTCGACCGGCACGATGTCGCCGCGCTGGCTCTCCGTGGCCGCGTTGTAGGCCTTGCAGAACTCCATGATGTTGACGCCGTGCTGACCGAGCGCAGGCCCGACCGGCGGGGCGGGGGTCGCCGCACCGGCCTTGATCTGCAGCTTGATGAGGCCGGTGACCTTGAGCTTCTTCTTGGGAGGCATGTGACTCTTTCAGGGGTTGGTTCGGGTGTTTATCGGGTGTCAGCCGCGACTAGAGCTTTGCGACCTGGTTGAACGACAGCTCGACCGGGGTCTCGCGGCCGAAGATCGACACCAGGACCTTGAGCTTCTGGTTGTCGAGGTTGATCTCGTTGATCGTCGCCGGCAGGGTCGCGAACGGCCCGTCGGTGACGGTGATCGACTCCCCGACCTCGAAGTCGACGGCCTTGGTCGCCACCACGGTCTTCTGCTTCGGCGGGGCGATCATCTTGACGACCTCGTCGATCGTCAACGGCGTCGGGCGAGAGGTCTGGCCGACGAAACCGGTGACGCCCGGGGTGTTGCGCACCGCGGACCAGGACTCGTCGGTGAGCTCGAGGCGGACGAACAGGTAGCCGGGCAGCTTCTTGCGCACGACGGCTTGGCGCTTGCCGCCCTTGACCTCCATGACCTCCTCCTCCGGCACCCGGATGTCGAAGATGAAGTCCTCCATGTTGAGCGAGGAGATCCGGCTCTCGAGGTTGGCCTTCACCTTGTTCTCGTAACCGGCGTAGGAGTGCACGACATACCAGTCGCCGGGCAGACCGGTCAGGGTCAGCCGCATCTCCTCGGCAGGATCGAGGTCTGCCGGGTCCGCCGGGGCCTCGGGTGCAGCGTCCCCGGCGGCGTCGGCGGCGTCGTCGGCCACGGCGTCCGCGGTCGCGTCTGCGACCGCGGGGGCGACGCCCTCGGGCGCCGCGTCGTCGAGGTAGCCGCTCGGCGCGTCCTCGACGCCGCCGGCGCCCAGCTCGTCCGTGTCGGCTGCGGCAGCGCCCGCCTCGGTGGAGGGGGTCAGACCTGCCGCACCGGTCTCCAGCACGGCCTCGCCCTGCTCAGACTCCCCGCCGGACGGCTCGGAGCTGGCCGACTGCGAGTCGAGCGGGGTGTTGGGCTGTGACACGGACACGTCCTTCGTCTTCGAGAGCGGGTGGGCTAGTTGGGGACCGGGGCGACGGCAGCGGTGCCGTTGTCCCCGAAGACCGCGATGACGGCCTGAGAGAAGCCGAGGTCGAGCAACGACACGATGATCACCATCGCGGTCACGAAGACCAGCACCACCGTCGTGTAGGTGATGAGCTCCTGACGGTTCGGCCAGATCACCTTGCGCAGCTCGGCGACCACCTGTCGGTAGAACAGCCCGATGCTCTTGATGCGTCCCGGGCCGCCGTCCTTGCGCCCGCCCAGAGGTGCGGCGCCGGCTGCGTTCTCGCTCACTGCGTTCCTCGTCTCGGGCGTGGCGGTCAGGGGTCGTCTGGCAGGGGTGACAGGAGTCGAACCTGCGACATCCGGTTTTGGAGACCGGCGCTCTGGCCAACTGAGCTACACCCCTCCGAGGGCTGGCCAGACCCTGCCCGGGCACAGCGCGAGCACGCCAGGGCAGAGGCACACGGCCCCCAGACGCTCCAGTGTAGGCACAGCGCAGGACCCGGGCCGCATCGCCAGCCGCGCGCTGCGGCGGAGCGACTGTCGGGGCACCCGGTGGACGGGCCTGGGAGGATGCTTGCATGACCAGCTCCCCGCACCAGAGTGCACCCCGGATCTCCGTCCGTGTCTCCGCCATCGCCGAGTCGGCCACCCTGGCCGTAGACGCGAAGGCCAAGGCCAAGAAGGCCGCCGGCGAAGACGTCGTCGGCTTCGGCGCCGGCGAGCCGGACTTCCCGACCCCGCCCGCGATCGTCGAGGCTGCGTCACGCGCCTGCTCGGACGTCCGCAACCATCGCTACACCCCCGCAGGCGGGCTCCCGGAGCTGAAGGCGGCCATCGTGGCCAAGACCGCCCGCGACAGCGGGTACGAGGTCACGCCGGCCCAGGTGCTGGTCACCAACGGCGGCAAGCAGGCCGTCTACGAGACCTTCGCGACCCTGCTCGACCCCGGCGACGAGGTGCTGCTGCCCGCGCCCTACTGGACGACCTACCCGGAGGCGATCGCGCTCGCCGGTGGGGTCCCGGTGGACGTCGTGACGACCGAGGAGCAGGGCTACCGCGTGTCCGTGGCACAGCTGGAGGCGGCGCGCACCGAGCGTACGAAGGTGCTGCTCTGGTGCTCCCCCAGCAACCCGACCGGCGCCGTCGCCTCCCCCGCAGAGGTCGAGGCGATCGGACGCTGGGCGGTGGAGCACGGCATCTGGGTGGTGGCCGACGAGATCTACGAGCACCTGACGTACGGCGATGCGAAGCACGTCTCGATGCCGGTTGCGGTCCCTGAGCTGGCCGACACCTGCGTGGTCGTCAACGGCGTGGCCAAGACGTACGCGATGACGGGATGGCGGGTCGGGTGGATGGTCGGTCCGGTCGACGTCATCAAGGCGGCGACCAACCTTCAGTCGCACGCCACGAGCAACGTCGCGAACGTCTCTCAGGTGGCTGCGGTCGAGGCGCTGACCGGTGACCTGTCGGCGGTCGGCGTGATGCGCGAGGCGTTCGACCGGCGCCGCCAGACGATGGTGTCGATGCTGTCCGCGATCCCAGGCGTGACCTGCCCGACGCCGGAGGGCGCGTTCTACGCCTACCCGTCGGTCAAGGGGGTCCTGGGCCGTACGCTGCGCGGACAGACGCCGCAGACCTCGGCCGAGCTGGCCACGCTGGTGCTCGAGGAGGCCGGCGTCGCCGTGGTGCCGGGTGAGGCGTTCGGGACGCCGGGCTACTTCCGGCTTTCGTACGCGCTCGGCGACGACGACCTGGTCAAGGGGCTCGATCGGCTGTCCGCACTGCTGTCCGAGGCGGTCTAGGACACAGATCAGCCCGCCCGGGGCGGCCCGGGCGGGCTGATCCGACGTCGAGCGGAGCGCTTAGCGCGTCTCGCGGTGGTCGGTGTGCTGACGACACGTCGGGCAGAACTTCTTGAGGTCCATGCGGTCGGGGTCGTTGCGGCGGTTCTTCTTGGTGATGTAGTTGCGGTTCTTGCACACCTGGCAGGCCATGGTGATCTTCGGTCGAACGTCGGTGGAAGCCATGGTGCCTGCTCTCGGGTCTGAGGATCTGTGTGCTGAAGGATCTGTTTGACGGTGTAGCGGTGACCGGACTTGAACCGGTGACACAGCGATTATGAGCCGCTTGCTCTACCAGGCTGAGCTACACCGCCTTGCTGCACGACCTTGCGACCGTGCTCGCGCCATCAGGGACGACGCGTGGAGCCCCCTTCCGGAATCGAACCGTAGACCTTCTCCTTACCCTGGAGACGCTCGGCCGACTGAGCTAAGGGGGCCGAGACGGGCGCCCGCAGAGCCTACACGCCCTCCAGGGGGTGAACGCGCGGCGCTGCGGTGCTCGTACGGTGTGGCGGGTGAAGGGTTCGAACCTTCGTAGGCTGAGCCGGCAGATTTACAGTCTGCTCCCTTTGACCACTCGGGCAACCCGCCTGGTGCGTCGGTGAGACTAGCGGACGCCCAGACCAAGTGTCGGACCCGTGTGACAGCACCCCTCGACAACCCCAGGAGACCCCGTGGCCGACCCGTCGTTCGACATCGTCAGCAAGGTGGACCGTCAAGAGGTCGACAACGCCCTGAACCAGACGGTCAAGGAGATCTTGACCCGCTATGACTTCAAAGGCACCGGCGCCGAGATCGCCTGGTCGGGCGAGAGCATCGTCATCAGCTCCGACGCGGAGGAGCGCACGAAGGCGGTCCTGGAGGTGTTCAAGGAGAAGCTGATCAAGCGTCAGATCTCGCTGAAGACCCTGGAGGCCGGTGACCCTGTGCTGTCCGGCAAGCAGACCCGCATCACCTGCACGGTGAGCGAGGGCATCACCCAGGACAACGCCAAGAAGGTCGCGAAGATCATCCGTGACGAAGGCCCGAAGGGTGTGCAGCCGCAGGTGCAGGGCGACCAGCTGCGGGTCAGCGCGAAGAAGAAGGACGACCTGCAGACCGTGATCGCCCTGGTCAAGGGCAAGGACCTCGACTTCGCGGTGCAGTTCACGAACTACCGCTGAGCCCGTCGTCAGCGCTGCGCCATCGCCTCAAGGCGCGCGATGCGGTCGGCCATCGGAGGGTGTGTGCTGAACAGCTTGCCGATGCCGGCGCCGCGGAACGGGTTCGCGATCATCAGCGAGCTGGTCGTCGCGACGCCAGCCGTCTGGGCCAGGGGTCGTTCCGCCGTACCGCGCTCGAGCTTGGACAGTGCCGAGGCCAGCGCGAGCGGGTCGCCGGTCACCTGCGCCCCGGTGGCGTCCGCCTGGTACTCCCGGGAGCGGCTGACAGCCGACTGGACCAGGCCGGCGGCCAGGGGGCCCAGAAAGGCCAGCAGGAGCAACGAGAACGGGTTGTTGCGGGCGTTCGTGCCGCGTCCACCGAAGATCGCGGAGAACTGTGCGAACTGAGCCAGGTAGACGATCACGGCTGCCAGCGCCCCGGCGACGCTGCTGATCAGGATGTCGCGGTTCCCGACGTGCGCCAGCTCGTGACCGAGCACCCCGCGCAGCTCGCGCTCGTCGAGGAGCTCCAGGATCCCCTGGGTGCAGCAGACCGCGGCGTGCGCAGGGTTGCGGCCGGTGGCGAAGGCGTTCGGGGCTGAGGTGGGACTGATATGCACGCTCGGCTTCGGGATGCCCATGGTCTGCGCCAGCTCGTCGACCACCCGGTGCAGGTAGGGCTCCTGCTCGGGCGTCACCCGGACCGCTCGCATCGACCGGAGCGCCAGCTTCGCGCTGTAGAAGTAGGCATAGCCGTTGAGCCCGATCGCGACCACCAGCGCGATCAGGAGGCCACCGCGGCCGAAGAACGAGCCGGCGATCAGCACGAGCGCCGACATCAGCCCCAGAAGCAGGGCCGTCTTGAGGCCGTTCCTCACGAGCGTCGCCGTGCGCCGTGGTCCGGGTGCCGGTCCAGCCAGCCGGCGACGAACCAGCACTGCGGGTCGACCTCGAGGTCCGCGTCGCGCGCCCAGTCGAGCGCAGCGCGGGTGAGCGCGCTGCCGACCCCGGTCCCCTCCGCCTCTCGCGGCACCAGGGTGTGGGTCATCACGACCCCGTCGTCGGTGAGGAGATAGGTCAGCTCGGCGGGTCCCCCAGGGCAGGCGAGGGTGAAGCGGCCGGGCTCGTGCGTGACAGTCACGGGAGCGTCCTACCCCGTGGGCAGGGCTTAGCCCGTACGGGCGAGGACGTACTCCGCGAGCGCGTGCAGGGCCTCGCGCACGGGACTCGGCGGCAGCTCGTCGGCGATGTCCCGGGCCTGCTGGACGGACGCGACCAGGGTGGAGCGGGCCTCGGTCACCGCCGGGCTCCCCCGCAGCAGGGCGAGCGCCTCGGCGTGCTCACCGTCGTCGGGCAGCGGCCGGCCGAGCAGCTCACGCAGCCGGGCCCCCTCCGGGTCCGTCGTGGACAGCGCGATCAGGGCCGGCAGCGTCGGGACGCCCTCGCGCAGGTCGGTCCCCGGGGTCTTGCCGGACTGCCCGGTCTCGGACAGCACGTCGATGAGGTCGTCCGACAGCTGGAACGCCACCCCGACGACCTCGCCGAAGCGGGTCACCGCCTCGACCTGCGGGGCGGGGGCGCCGCCCACGAGGGCCCCGAGGTGGGCGCTCGTGGCGATCAGCGAACCGGTCTTGTCCGCCAGGACCTGCAGGTGGTGCTCGACCGGGTCCTGCCCGTCCTGCGGGCCGGCGGTCTCGCTGATCTGCCCCTCGACCAGCCGGGCGAAGGTGCGGGCCTGGATGCGCACGGCTTGCGGGCCCAGGTCGGCGATGATCTCCGAGGCGCGCGCGAACAGGTAGTCGCCCGTGAGGATCGCCACGTTGTTGGTCCATCGCGCGTTGGCGCTCTCCGCGCCTCGCCGCACGTCGGCGTCGTCCATGACGTCGTCGTGGTAGAGCGTTGCGAGGTGGGTCAGCTCGACGACCGCCGCCGCCTCGACGACCTGCTGGCTCGCCCCTTCCCCGAGCTGACCGGCAAGCAGGGTGAGCAGCGGCCGGAACCGTTTGCCGCCGGCCGCGACCAGGTGCCCGGCCGCCCGGTGCAGGACGGGGTGCGAGGAGTCGGCAACCTCCCGGAGGCGGGCTTCCACCTGCCCGAGCCCGTCGCGCAGGGCGTCCGACAGGGCCGGGTCTGCGGCGCCGAAGGCATCCCCGAGGGACCGGGGGCCGGTCCTGACGGGCGGGTTCACCGGGTCAGCGTAGGGCGGGGAGGGTGCATACCGCCAGGGACGGCACGAACGATCACCGGATGAACACCGAGGCCTTGTCGGCGAGGTTCAGCAGCGGCTGCGGGACGACGCCGAGCGCGACGGTCACGGCTGTCCCGAGCGCGATCGCCGCGGCGCTGAACCCGCTCGGCACGGCGACAGTGGGACCGTCAACGGGTGGTTCGGTGAAGAACATGAGCAGGACGATCCTCGCGTAGAAGAACGCCGTGACCGCGCTCGCGACCACCCCCACGATCACCAGCGGCAGAGAGTCCTTCAGCGCCGGCTCGAAGATCGCGAACTTGGCGATGAAGCCGCTGGTCAGCGGGATGCCGGCGAAGGCGAACAGCAGGAGCGAGAAGGTGCCGGCGACCAACGGGCTCTTGCGTCCCAGACCGGCCCACTGCGAGAGGTGCGTGGCCTCGCCGGAGCTGTCGCGCACCAGGCTGACGATCGCGAACGCAGCGATGATCGTGAAACCGTACGAGCCCAGGTAGAACAACGTGCCGCTCAGGCCCTGCGGGGTGAGCGTGATGACGCCGACCAGCAGGAAGCCGGTGTGGGCGACCGAGGAGTAGGCGAGCAGGCGCTTGACGTCGGTCTGGGTGACCGCGATCAGCGTGCCCACCACCATGGTGAGGATCGCGACGCCCCACATCACCGGCCGCCAGTCCCAGCGGATCTCGGGGACCCCGACATAGAGCACCCGCAGCAGCGCGCCGAAGCCCGCGACCTTCGTGGCCGAGGCCATCAGGGCTGTCACCGCAGTCGGCGAACCCTGGTAGACGTCCGGCGTCCACGCCTGGAACGGTGCGGCACCGATCTTGAACAGCAGGCCGACCACGAGCATCGCGAGACCGAGGTAGAGCAGCAGGTCGTTGCGGTCGGCCAGCTGCGTGGCGTCTCGGATGCCGCCCAGCTCGACCGTGCCCGCGTAGCCGTAGATCAGCGCGACGCCGTAGATGAAGAAGGCTGAGGAGAAGGCCCCGAGCAAGAAATACTTGACGGCGGCTTCCTGCGACAGCAGGCGTCGGCGGCGAGCGAGCCCGGCCATCAGGTAGAGCGGCAGCGAGAGGACCTCGAGCGCCACGAACATGAGCAGCAGGTTGTTCGCCGCCGGGAACAGCAGCATCCCGCCGAGCGCGAACATGGCCAGCGGGTAGACCTCGGTCTGCACGCCCTCGCTCTCAGCGAGGCGCACGTCCTCCCGTGTCCCGGGGAGCGCGGCCGCGTTGCTGACGATGTCGCCGCCGGAGCTGTCCAAGCTCCGCTCGCTGAGCAGCAGCACGGAGGCGATGCCGAGCGCGCAGAGCGTGCCCCACAGGAACAGGGTCGGGCCGTCGATCGCGATGGCCTTGTCCACGACCAACCGGTCGGTCCCGCCCGCGAGGGTGATCACCGAGACGAGACCGCCGCTGAGCCCGGCCAGCGCCACGACGATCTGGGCCGTGCGTCGGGCTGCGGCCGGCACGAAGGCCTCGACGAGCACCCCGACGATTGCGGCGCCGAGCACGAGCAGCATCGGCAAGATCGCCGCGTAGTCGACGTCGACGCTCGGGATGTCGGCAGGCATCAACGTGCTCCGCCGGTGAGGTCGGTCTGCTGGGCACAGGCAGGCACGGCGGGGGTCACGACCGTGGAGTCCTCCGGGGTCGGGTCAGCGAACCCGAGGTCGACCTGGGTGCAGGCCACCGCCGGGTTGATGACGTCGGTGAGCGGCTTCGGGTAGAAGCCGAGGAAGATCATCAGGGCCAGCAGCGGGGCCACGGCAAGGACCTCACGACCACCCAGGTCCGGCATCCTGAGATGCCGCTCGTGGATCGGGCCCTGCATGGTCCGCTGATACATCAGGAAGATGTAGATCGAGGACAGCACGATCCCGATCGTGGCCAGGACCGTCGCGACCTCGTAGCGCTGGAAGGAACCGACCAGCACGAGGAACTCGCTGACGAACGTCGACAGGCCGGGCAGGGCCAGCGACGAGAGGCCGGCGATGAGGAAGGTCCCCGCCAGCAGCGGTGCCACCTTGGCGATGCCGCCGTAGGCGTCGCCGTCGCGGGTCCGGCCGCGCACGATCAGGAAGCCGACGACCAGGAACAGCGCACCGGTCGAGAGCCCGTGGTTGACCATGTAGAGCACCGCGCCGGTCTGCGCCTGGGTCGTGAAGGCGAACACCCCGAGGCCGATGAACCCGAAGTGGGCGACCGAGGTGTAGGCCACGAGCCGCTTGAGGTCACGCTGGCCCATCGCGAGCAGCGATCCGTAGAGGATCCCGATGACCGAGAGCGTGATCACGTAGGGCGCCATCGTCTTGCTGGCGTCCGGGAACAGCGGCAGGCAGTAGCGGATGAAACCGAAGGTGCCGACCTTGTCCAGCACGCCGACGAGCAGCACCGCCACGCCGATCGGCGCCTCGGCACCGGCGTCGGGCAGCCAGGTGTGGAAGGGGAACAGCGGCGCCTTGATGGCGAACGCGATGAAGAACCCGAGGAACAGCCAGATCTGGGTCGAGTGGGACAGGTCCAGCTGAGTGAGCGCCAGGAAGTTGAAGGTGCCGCTGGTGAGCTGGCCGGCCGAAGCGACGTAGAGCCCGATCACCGCGGCGAGCATGATGAGCCCGCCGAACAGGCTGTAGAGCAGGAACTTCATCGCGGCATACGAGCGGCGCGGCCCGCCGAACTGCCCGATGAGGAAGTACATCGGGATGAGCATGGCCTCGAAGAAGACGTAGAACAGGAAGATGTCGGTCGAGACGAAGACGCCGATCATCATCGTCTCGAGGATCAGCATGAGGCTGAACAGCGTCTTCACCGAGCCGCGGCGGGGGTCCGGCGGTGAGCCGGGCCGGTCCAGGATCGCGGCACCCGTGCCCCCGGCAGCGACCTTCACCGAGCTGACGGACTCGCGACCTTGGCCAGCCTGCAGCTCAGGGTCGCCGGGGCGGCCCTTCACGTAGGCAGAGCTCCGCGACGCGGCGACGTCATGGACCACTTCGGCGACCGGGTCCGCGTCGTGCCAGCTCGCCAGCAGCACGACCGGCACGAGCACGGCGATCAGCGCCACGAGCACCAGCGCGATGCCGTCGACCCCGACCGCGTACTGGACGCCGAAGGCCGGGATCCAGTCGTGCGCCTCCGCCAGCTGGAACCGGGCGCCGCCGGGCTCGAACCGCAGCCCGATGACGACGGTGAGCGCAAGCACGACCAGCGAGGTCACCAGCGCGACCTGCTTGACCAGCAGGTCGCGACCGCGGGGCAGGGCCAAGATGACCAGCACCCCGACCAGCGGGGTGAGGCCGAGGACGGTGAGGAACGGGAAGGTGCCGCTCATGGTCAGACCCCCGACCGAGCAAAGACGAGGGCGCCGAGCACGAGTGCCGCACCGACCAGGATCGACAGCGCGTACGAGCGCACAAAGCCGTTCTGCACGCGTCGCAGCCGGCCGGAGCCGCCGCCGATGCCGGCAGCGATCCCGGAGACGACGCCGTCGATGCCCCTGCGGTCGGCGAAGACCAGGGCGCGGGTGAGGTACTGGCCGGGACGCATGAGGACCGCTTCGTTGAGGGCGTCGAGGTAGAGATTGTTGCGCGCGGCGGCCACGAACGGGCTCACCACGACCGGGGGGCTCATCGGCACCATGCGACGGCCGAACAGCAACCAGGCGCCGCCGGCGCCGAGCACGATCATGAGCATGCTCAGCCCGGTGAGCAGGAGCGGCGGGATCACGTGGTCGACGGCGCCCTCGGCGCCCATCGTCGGCTCCAGCCAGTTCAGCAGGCCGTCACCGCGGGTGAGCACGAAGCCCGCCAGGACCGCGCCGGCGCCGAGCAGGATCATCGGGACCGTCATCGACGCGGAGGACTCGTGCGGGTGCACGTCTGCGGTCCACCGCCGTGGTCCGAAGAAAGTCATGATCATCAACCGGGTCATGTAGAACGCGGTCAGCCCCGCGACGAGCAGCGCGGCGGTGCCCATGACCCAGCCTCGGGCACCGCCCTGGTCGAAGGCCACCTCGATGATGAGCTCCTTGGAGTAGAAGCCCGACAGGAACGGGAAGCCGATGATCGCCAGGTAGCCGACCCCGAAGCAGGCGAAGGTGATCGGCATCTTCGTCCGCAGGCCGCCGAAGCGACGCATGTCCACCTGGTCGTTCATGCCGTGCATCACCGACCCGGCCGACAGGAACATGCAGGCCTTGAAGAAGCCGTGGGTGAGCAGGTGCAGGATCGCGACGGCTCCCGCGCCCGGGATGCCGACCGCCAGGAACATGTAGCCGATCTGGCTGACCGTCGAGTAGGCCAGGACCTTCTTGATGTCGTCGTAGGCGCACCCGATGATCGCGCCGATGACCAGCGTGATCACGCCGATGATGCTGACCACCAGCGCGGCAGACTGCGCGATCGCGAAGATCGGCGTCGCACGTCCGATCAGGTAGACGCCGGCCGTGACCATGGTCGCCGCGTGGATGAGGGCCGACACCGGGGTCGGGCCCTCCATGGCGTCCGGGAGCCAGGTGTGAAGCGGGAACTGACCGCTCTTGCTGCAGGCGCCGAGCAGCAGCAAGAGACCGATCGCGGTCGCTGCGCCGCCGGACAGCTCGCCGCTCTCGGCGGCGCCGAAGACCTGGGAGAAGCCGGTAGCCCCCAGCGTCGCGAACATGACCATGATCGCGAGGCTCAGACCGACGTCACCGACCCGGTTGGCGAAGAACGCCTTGTTCCCGGCCGTCGCTGCGATGCTCCGGTCGAAGTAGAAGCCGATCAGCAGGTAGGACGCGAGCCCGACACCCTCCCAGCCGACGTAGAGCGAGAGGAAGTTGTCGCTCAGCACCAGCAGCAGCATCGCGGCGACGAACAGGTTGAGGTAGGCGAAGAACTGCCGACGGCGCGGGTCGTGCGCCATGTAGCCGATCGAGTAGACGTGGATCAGCGTGCCGACGCCGGTGATCAGCAGCACGAACGTCATGGACAGCGGGTCGAGCAGCAGGCCGAGGTCGACGGTGAACCCGCCGACCGGCACAAAGCTCCACAGGTGGACATCGACGGCGCGTTCGGCCTGCCCGCGCAGGGCGAAGAACAGCACGGCGGCGTAGACGAAGGCGCCGCCGCACAGCCCGGTCGCCAGCAGGTGCCCCCAGGCCTGGCTACGCCGCCCGGTCAGCAGGAGCACTGCGGCGCCCACGGCGGGCAGCAGGATCAGCAGCCACAGGTAGGACAGCGCGCCGGTCGCCTCGACCGGGGCGAACGGCTCGGCCGGGACGACGGTCAACGGGCTCACCGGTCGACTACCTCGGATCTCTGGTCGTCGGCGCGAGGGCGGCGCCGAGGGCTGGGGCTGGCTGTGGGGGTCAGTACTTGAGCAGGTTGACGTCGTCGACCGAGGCCGACCTCCGCGTACGGAAGATACTCATGAGGATGGCGAGGCCGACGACGACCTCGGCCGCGGCGACGACCATCACGAAGAACGCCATCACCTGTCCCTCGAGCGTGCCGTTGACCCGGCTGAAGGTCACCAGGGTCAGGTTGGCCGAGTTGAGCATCAGCTCGATCGACATGAAGACCATGATCGCGTTGCGCCGGGTGAGGACCCCGACGGCGCCGATCGAGAAGATCAGACCCGCCAGCAGCAGGTAGTAGGCGGGGGTCATCGCAGCGCCGTCCCCTGCTGCTGCTGGGTCGGCTCGCCGCTGTGCTCCTGCTCGGCGGCGAGCGCCGCAGAGACGCTGGTCGGGGCAGGGCTGCCGTCGGGGAGCAAGGCCGGGCTCGCGCTGCTGCCGTGGTCGGCGAACACGCCCGGGCCGGGCAGCGGCAGGGGGTCATCGCTGGCGAAACGGTCCTTGGCCTGCTGACGCTGACCCTTGCGGGGCACGACCCGCTCCTTGTGCGCGAGCACCATCGCCCCGAGCGCGGCCGTGATGAGCAGGGCGCTCGTGACCTCGAACGCGAACAGATACTTCGTGAACAGCAGACGGGCGATGCCCTGCACGTTGCCCTCGGCGTTGGCCGCGGTCAGCCCGGTGGTCGCCCGCCCGGAGACGGCGCTGGCGAGCGCGCCCAGGAGCACGCCGGCGAACCCCAGCCCGGCGACCGCTGTCGCGATGCGCTGACCACGCAGGGTCTCCACCAGCGAGTCGCTGCTGTCGACGCCGACGAGCATGAGCACGAACAGGAACAGCATGAGGATCGCGCCGGTGTAGACGATCACCTGGACGGCGGCGAGGAACGGGGCGTCCTGCGCGGCGTAGAGCCCGGCGAAGCTGAGCATCACCGCAGCGAGCATCAGTGCCGCGTGCACAGCGTTGCGCGCCGTGACCATGCCGAGCGCGGCGACCGTAGCGATCGTCGCGAAGATCCAGAACGCCACCTGCTCGCCGGTCCCACTGGTGCCAGGCTCGGCCTGCGCGAGCAGGGCGGTGGCGACGGTGAGACTCACGACGACGCTCCCGGGGCGGCCCGCACGTAGTAGTCGGTGTCGGTGTCGCCGAGCCGCATCGGGTGCGGGGGCTGCTCCATCCCACCGAGCAGGGGGGCCAGCAGATCCTCCTTGGTGAAGATCAAGGCCTGTCGGGAGTCGTCGGCCAGCTCGAACTCGTTCGTCATCGTGAGCGACCGGGTCGGGCAGGCCTCGATGCACAGCCCGCAGAAGATGCACCGCAGGTAGTTGATCTGGTAGACGGCGGCGTAGCGCTCACCGGGGCTGTAGCGGGCGTCCTCGGTGTTCTCGGCGCCCTCGACGTAGATCGCGTCGGCCGGGCAGGCCCAAGCGCACAGCTCGCAGCCGATGCACTTCTCCAGGCCGTCCGGGTGGCGGTTCAGCACGTGCCGCCCGTGGTAGCGCGGTGCGGTCTCCTTGCCGGCCTCCGGGTATTCCTCCGTGGCCATCTTCTGGAACATGGCCGCGAAAGTGACCCCGAAGCCCTTGACCGGGTCGAGGAAGCTCATCAGGTCTCTTTCGTCAGGGTCGCGGTGCCGCCGCTGAGCGCGGGCCGAGAGGACTCGGCCGAGGACAGCGAGCGGGGGGTCGGCGGGACCACCAGGTCCAACGGCGGGGTCGGGAAGCCGCCCTCGGTCTCGGGAACCCGCGGGGCCTGGGCGACCTCGGGCTCGGGCTCCGTCTTCTTCTCCGGCAGGAAGGACCAGACGAGCAGCAGCACGAGCGCGACACCGACCACGACCAGGACCGAGCGGGTCGCGTCGTACTCCGTGCGCAGCACCCGGGCACCGGCGACCGCCAGGATCCAGACCAGGCTCACCGGGATGAGCAGCTTCCAGCCGAGCTTCATGAACTGGTCGTAGCGCATCCGCGGCAGCGTCCCGCGCAGCCAGACGAAGAAGAAGATGAACAGCACGACCTTGAGCAGGAACCAGACCATCGGGAACCAGCCGGTGCTGAGCACGTCGATCCGCGCGATCAGCGGCGGGGGCTGCCAGCCGCCGAGGAACAGCGTCACCGCCAGTGCGGAGACCGTGATCATGTTGATGTATTCGGCAAGGAAGAACATCGCGAACTTGAGCGAGGTGTATTCGGTGTGGAACCCACCGACCAGCTCGCTCTCGGCCTCGGGCAGGTCGAACGGCGCCCGGTTGGTCTCACCGACCATCGCGATCACGTAGATCACGAACGAGACCGGCAGGCTGATGAAGTACCAGACGTGGCTCTGTGCGGCGACGATCTCGCTGGTCGACAACGACCCGGCGTAGAGGAAGACCGCCACCAGGGAGAGCCCCATCGCCACCTCGTAGGAGATGACCTGGGCAGCCGAGCGCAACGCACCGAGCAGGGGGTAGGTCGAACCGCTCGACCAGCCGGCCAGCACGATGCCGAAGACCCCCACGCTGCTGACCGCAAGGATGAACAGCACGGCGATCGGCATGTCCGTGAGCTGCAGCGCCGTGCGGTGACCGGCGATGGACACGCTGGGGCCGAACGGGATGACGCTGAACGCGAGGAACGCCGGGATCGCCGAGACCAACGGGGCGAGGATGTAGACCGGCTTGTCAGCGAGCGCCGGGATGATCTCCTCCTTGAGCGCCAGCTTGAGGCCGTCCGCCAGGCTCTGCAACCAGCCGCCCGGTCCGGTGCGGTTGGGCCCGGGCCGCGACTGCATGCGACCGACGACCTTGCGCTCGAACACGATCGTGAACAGGGTCAGCAGGACCAGCAGGACGAACACGAAGACCGCCTTGGCGACGGTGAGCCAGAAGGGCTCGTTGCCGAAGCTGGTCAGCGGCAGCTGCGTGCCGTCAGGCATCGGCGGACCCCTTCGTGATCGAGACGACGTCACCGGAGGCAGCAGCCAGGTCGCGTCGGACAGCAGCGTCCGGCGACCGGGTCGGCAGCCACACCACCCGGTCGGGCAGGTCGGCAAGGACGAGCGGCAGGGTCAGCCTGCCACGCGCCGAGCCCACCGTGACGAGGTCACCCTCCGCCACCCCGATCTCGGCTGCGGTCCCGGGCGACAGGTGCAGGCGGCTGCGCTTGGCCGTACCGGCCAGGAACGGCTCGCCGTCCTGCATCGACCCGTCGTCGAGCAGCCAGGTCCACGTGGCGAGGACCGCCTCGCCGGCAGCCGGCGCGGGCGGACCCGCCGCGGGCACGGTGGGCGGCGCCGGGTGCTCGTCGGAGGCTCCGAGCAGCGCGATCTCGGCGCGGGCGGACGCGACGTCCGGCAGGCCCAGCGACACGTCCAGCTCGTCGGCCAGGACGTGCAGCACCCGGAGGTCGGGCAGCGCGCCGGTGGTGCGCAGCACCTGCTCGAACGGACGGGCGCGGCCCTCCCAGTCGAGGTAGGTGCCGGACTTCTCGACCGCCGGGGCGATCGGCAGCACGACGTCCGCACGGTCGGTGACCGCGGAGCGACGCAGCTCGAGGCTCACCACGAACTGTGCTGCCTCCAGCGCGTCCAGGGCGAGCTCGGGGTCCGGGCAGTCGGCCGGGTCGACGCCACCGACCAGCAGACCGGACAGCTCGCCGGCTCTGGCGGCAGAGAGGATCGCGGACAGGTCGCGTCCGGGGGTCGAGGGCAGGTCTACGCCCCAGACGGTCGCGACCTCGGCGCGGTGGCCCACGTCGGCGACGCTGCGGCCGCCGGGGAGCAGGCTCGGCAGCGCTCCGGCGTCGACCGCGCCCCGCTCACCGGCTCGGCGCGGGATCCAGGCGAGCCGGGCGCCGGTCTCGGCGGCCAGCCGGGCAGCTGCGGACAGCGCCCCCGGGCTCGTCGCGAGCCGCTCGCCGACCAGAAGCACGGCTCCCGGCACCCGGAGCGCCGCGGCAGCCTCGGTCGGCACGCCCTCGGGCGCACCGCCGGCCAGAGCCTCGAGCACCTCGGCCTCCAGGCCGGGCACCGTCACCAGCAGCCGCGCAGCCGTCTTGACGGCCCCGGGGGAGCGGAACGGGGCGAGCGTGAAGACCTGCGTGCCACGTCGGCGTACGGCCTTGCGGATGCGCAGGAAGACGATCGGCGACTCCTCCTCCGGCTCGAACCCGGCCATCACCACGGTCGGAGCGGCCTCGAGCTCGTCGTAGGTCACCGCCTCGCCGACGTAGCGGCCGGCGACGTTGCTGGCGAGGAACGCCAGCTCCTCGTCGCTGTGCGGCCGGGCGCGGGCATCGACGTCGTGGGTGCCGAGCGCGACCCGGGCGAACTTCGCGTACGCGTACGCGTCCTCGACCGTCAGCCGCCCACCGGGGAGCACACCGACCCCGCCGGCGTCACGGGCGAGCGCGAGCCCCCGCGCAGCGACGTCCAGCGCCTCGGTCCAGGAGGCCTCGGCGAGCACCCCGTCCTCACCGCGCACCAGCGGCACGGTCAACCGGTCACCCTGCTGGGAGTAGGTGAAGGCCCACCGGCCCTTGTCGCAGTTCCACTCCTCGTTCACCGCCGGGTCGTTGCCGGCCAGGCGCCGGAGCACCTTGCCACGACGGTGGTCGGTGCGCAGCGCACACCCGGACGCGCAGTGCTCGCAGACCATCGGGGAGGAGACCAGGTCGAACGGGCGGGCCCGAAGCGGTACGCGGCCCCGGTCAAGGCACCGACCGGACAGATCTGCACGGTGTTGCCGGAGAAGTAGCTCTCGAACGGCGTGTCGGTGTAGATCGCGACCTGCTGGAGCGCACCGCGCTCGAACATCTCGATGAACGGGTCGCCCGCGATCTGCTGGCTGAACCGGGTGCAGCGGGCGCACAGCACGCACCGCTCCCGGTCGAGCAGAACCTGGCTGGAGATGGCCAGCGGCTTGGGGTAGGTGCGCTTGCGGTCGTTGAACCGGGAGATCGCGGTGCCGCTGCTGAGCGACTGGTTCTGCAGCGGGCACTCGCCACCCTTGTCACAGACCGGGCAGTCGAGCGGGTGGTTGATGAGCAGCATCTCCAGGATGCCCTCCTGCGCCTTCTCCGCCACGTCGCTGGTGTGCTGGGTCCTGACCACCATGCCCTCGGTGACCGTGGAGGTGCACGAGGTGAGCGGCTTGCGCTGACCCTCCACGTCGACGATGCACTGGCGGCAGGCGCCGACCGGGTCCAGCAGCGGGTGGTCGCAGAACCGCGGCACCTGGATGCCGAGCAGCTCGGCGGCGCGGATGATCAGGGTGCCCTTGGGGACGCTGATCTCCAGACCGTCGATCGTGAGCGTGACCAGGTCCGTGCGCGTGTCGACGACAGTCATGCAGAGGCTCCAGCGAGGGCGCCGCCCCAGCGGGCGGAGGCGCGGTAGGGGAACAGCTCGTTCGCCGGCGTGTGCGTCCCGGCGAGGAACTCGTCCCGGAAATACTGGACGCCGGACACGATCGGGCTGGTGGCGCCGTCGCCGAGCGCGCAGAAGGCGCGGCCGAAGATGTTGTCGCAGGTGTCGAGCAGGGTGTCGATGTCCTCCTCGGTGCCCTTGCCGGCCTCGAGCCGCGTAAGGATCTGCACCATCCAGTAGGTGCCCTCACGGCACGGCGTGCACTTGCCGCAGGACTCGTGCGCGTAGAACTCGGTCCATCGCAGCACTGCGCGCACGACCGACGTGGTCTGGTCGAAGCACTGCAGGGCCTTGGTGCCCAGCATCGACCCGGCTCCGGCGACGCCTTCGTAGTCCAGCGGGACGTCGAGGTGCTCGGCGGTGAGGATCGGGGTGGAGGACCCGCCCGGGGTCCAGAACTTCAGCTCGGAGCCGTCCCGCATGCCGCCGGTGGCGTCGAGCAGCTCGCGCAGCGTGATGCCGAGCGGGGCTTCGTACTGCCCGGGGCGCTTCACGTGACCCGACAGCGAGTAGAGGGTGTAACCCTTGCTCTTCTCGGTGCCCATCGAGGCGAACCAGTCGGCGCCCCCGAGCACGATGCTCGGGACGCTCGCGATCGACTCGACGTTGTTGACGACCGTCGGGCTGGCGTAGAGCCCGTGCGTCGCCGGGAAGGGCGGGCGCAGTCGCGGCTGGCCGCGGTAGCCCTCGAGCGAGTCGAGCAGCGCCGTCTCCTCGCCGCAGATGTAGGCGCCGGACCCTGCGTGCACCACGATGTTCAGCTCGCCGGTCAGGCCGGCCGCCTCGGCCTCGAGCACAGCGTTCTGCAGGCGCCGCAGCACGTGCAGCTCTTCGCCGCGGATGTAGATGAAGGCGTGGCTCGCCCGGATCGCGTAGCAGGCGATGATGATGCCTTCGACCAGCACGTGCGGGTTGGCCATCATGAGCGGGGTGTCCTTGCAGGTGCCCGGTTCGCTCTCGTCGGCGTTGACCACGAGGTAGTGCGCCTTCGCGGCCTGGCCCTCGGTGCCCTGCGGGATGAAGCCCCACTTCATGCCGGTCGGGAAGCCGGCGCCGCCACGGCCACGCAGCCCGGACTCCTTGACCAGCGCGATGACGGCGTCCGGGTCCATCGCCAGCGCCTTCGGCAGCGCCTCGTAGCCGCGGTGACGGCGGTAGCCCTCGATCGTGAAGGAGTCGGTGTCGCCCCAGCCGCGGGACAGGACGGGCGTGAACATCAGCTGATCCTCGTGCTCGTAGCGGACTCATGACCGTTCTCGTCGGGATAGGCGGGCGCGTTGTCGCCCCGCTCCGTCGCCAGCTCGAGACCGGCGAGCGTCGCAGGGCCGGCCTGCACACCTTCGACGCCGCGCCCGTCCGGGAACCCGGCGAGCACCCTAGCGGCCTCTCTGAAGGTGCACTGCGTCCGCGGACCGCGGGTGGGGGCCACGGGCTCACCCGCCTTGAGCGCGTCGAGCACCGCGATCGTGCTCTCCGGGGTCTGGTCGTCGTAGAACTCCCAGTTGACCATCACCACCGGCGCGTAGTCGCAGGCTGCGTTGCACTCGAGGTGCTCGAGGCTGAACACGCCGTCCTCGGTCGTCTCGTTGTGGTGGATCCCCAGGTGGTCGGAGACCTTCTCGAGGATCTCGTCGCCGCCGAGGACCGCGCAGAGCGTGTTGGTGCACACCCCGACGTGATAGGTCCCCGCGGGACGACGGCGGTACATCGTGTAGAAGGTCGCGACCGCGCCGACCTCGGCCTTGCTGAGCCCGAGCTCCTCGGCGCACAGCGCGATGCCGGCCGGGCTGACGAAGCCCTCCTCGGCCTGACACAGGTGCAGCATCGGCAGCAGCGCCGAGCGCGGCTGCGGGTAGCGCGCAATGATCTCGCGCGCCTGCTCGCGGGTGGTGTCGGTGAGCATCAGCGGTCCACGCCTCCCATGACGGGGTCGATCGAGGCGACCGCAGCGATCGCGTCGGACAGCAGGCCGCCCTCGCACATCGCCGACGCGGCCTGGAGGTTGACGAAAGATGGGTCCCGGACGTGGACCCGGTAGGGCCGCGTCCCGCCGTCGCTGACAGCATGCACGCCGAGCTCCCCGCGGGGTGACTCGATCGCGACATAGACCTGACCCGCCGGCACCCGGAAACCTTCGGTGACCAGCTTGAAGTGGTGGATGAGCGCCTCCATCGAGGTGCCCATGATCTTCTTGACGTGGTCCAGGCTCTGGCCCATCCCGTCCGGGCCGAGGGCGAGCTGAGCCGGCCAGCCGATCTTCTTGTCCTCCACCATCACCGAACCCGGCGAGAGCTTGTCGAGCGCCTGCTCGATGATCCGCAGCGACTGCCGCATCTCCTCGACCCGAATGACGTACCGGCCGTAGGCGTCCGCGGTGTCGGCCGTCATCACGTCGAAGTCGTAGCCCTCGTACCCGCAGTAGGGCTGGGTCTTGCGCAGGTCCCAGGCGAGCCCGGCCGAGCGCAGGCACGGTCCCGTGACGCCGAGCGCGAGCGCGCCCTGGACGTCGAGGACAGCGACGCCTTCCAGCCGAGCCTTCCAGATCGGGTTCCCGGTCAGCAGCTTGTCGAGGCCGTCCAGCAGGCCCGGCATGACCTCGAGCATCTCGCGGATCTTCTCGACCGCCCCAGGCGGGAGGTCCTGCGCGACCCCACCGGGACGGACGTACGCATGGTTCATGCGGAGCCCGGTGATCGACTCGAGGATGTCCAGGATCATCTCGCGCTCGCGGAAGCCGTTGGTCATCGCCGTCAGCGCACCGAGCTCCATGCCGCCGGTGGCCAGGGCCACCCAGTGGCTGCTGATCCGGTTGAGCTCCATGACGAGCACCCGGATCACGCTGGCGCGCTCCGGCACCTCGATGCCCAGCAGCTTCTCGACCGCCAGGCAGTAGGCGGTCTCGTTGAAGATCGGCGCCAGGTAGTCCATGCGCGTGACGAAGGTCGTCCCCAGCACCCAGTTGCGGTACTCGAGGTTCTTCTCGATCCCGGTGTGCAGGTAGCCGATCACCGTACGGAGCGAGATGACGGTCTCGCCCTCGAGCTCGACGACCAGGCGCAGCACCCCGTGCGTGCTCGGGTGCTGCGGCCCCATGTTGACGACCAGGCGCTCGTCCTCGTCGGCGGCGGCGCCACCGAGGACGGCGTCCCAGTCACCACCGGTGACGGTGTAGACCTTGCCCTCGGTGGTCTCGCGGGCGCCGGCGTACATGTCGGTGTCGCCGGCATCTGAGATGGTCGTCATGCGTACGTCCTCCGCTCGTCCGGCGGCGGGATGGTCGCGCCCTTGTACTCCACCGCGATCCCGCCCAGGGGGTAGTCCTTGCGCTGCGGGTGACCGACCCAGTCGTCCGGCATGAAGATCCGGGTGAGCGCCGGGTGCCCGTCGAAGACGACCCCGAAGAAGTCCCACGTCTCACGCTCGTGGTAGTCGGCCGTCGGGTAGACGCCGGTGACCGTGGCGACCTTCGGGTCCTCCACCGTCACGGCGGTCTCGAGCCGGATCCGTCGCCGGTAGGTCATCGACGTGAGGTTGTAGACCACGTGCAGCCGGGTGACGGTGTCCGGGTAGTCGACACCGGACAGGTTGCTCAGCAGCTCGTAGCGGTGGTCCGGGCTGTCGCGAAGATGACGAGCCAGGTCGGCGACGTGCTCGGGCTTCACGTGCAAGGTCAGCTCGTCGCGGTCGACGACGACCCGGGTGACGTGGTCGCCGAACCCGGCATAGGCGTCGACCAGTGCGTCGACGGCTTCGTCGAACCACGAGCCGTACGGTCGCGCGGTGCCGGTCTCGACCCGCGGCGGCCGGACCAACCCAGCCATGCCGGAGGTGTCGGAGCCGAAGGTGGCCCCGAACAGGTCGGACCCGGCGCGCGGGACCGTCGTCGCGGTGACGGCGTTGGGGCCCGCCGCCACCTTGTGCGCGATCTCGGCCACCGCACTCGTCGCGCCGAGGCTGTCGGTGGCGACCTCGCCGTCGGGCCGGGACGCTCCCCGGCTGGCCGGGCTGCCGTCCGGACGCTGGGCGTCCGGCAGCTCGCTGGCGGGACCGGCACCGGCCGCCGGCGAGTCCTCGTTCGCGGGGGTCGCGGGCGAACCGCCCCCGGGCGTACCGGGTTCGGGCGTGCTCATCGCATGAGCTCCTTGACCAGGGCCTTACGGGCGTCCTTCTTGCCCTCCTTGGACCAGCGCTGGGTGCTCGCGACCAGCTCGCGCGGCTCGTAGCCGGGCAGGTCGCGACGGGCCGCGTTGGCCCCGAGCGGCTCGTCCATGATCTTGTCGTGCAGCTTGAGGATCGCGTCCATGAGCATCTCCGGGCGTGGCGGGCAGCCCGGCAGATACATGTCGACCGGGACGATGTGGTCGACGCCCTGCACGATCGCGTAGTTGTTGAACATCCCGCCGGAGCTGGCGCAGACGCCCATGGCGATGACCCACTTCGGCTCGGGCATCTGGTCATAGATCTGCCGCAGCACCGGAGCCATCTTCTGGCTCACCCGACCGGCGACGATCATCAGGTCGGCCTGGCGCGGGCTCGGCCGGAAGACCTCCATGCCGAACCGGCCGAGGTCGTAGCGCGGCCCGCCGGAGGCCATCATCTCGATCGCGCAGCAGGCCAGACCGAACGTGGCCGGCCAGAGGCTGGACTTCCGGGACCAGTTGACGACCTTCTCGACGCTGGTCAGGACGATGCCGCTCGGCAGCTTCTCCTCAAGACCCATGATGTGCCTCCTGTGCGGTGATCTCGTGGTGCGCGTGGCCGTGCACCAGTGGTTCCTGGGTCGTGGTGATCAGTCCCACTCGAGCCCGCCGCGACGCCAGACGTAGGCGTACGCGACGAAGACGGTGCCGATGAACAGCAGCATCTCGACGAAGCCGAACACCCCGAGCTGGTCGAAGCTGACCGCCCAGGGATAGAGGAAGACGATCTCGATGTCGAAGACGATGAACAGCATCGCCGTCAGATAGAACTTGACCGGGAACCGGCCGCCGCCCATCGGCTGCGGGGTCGGCGCGATGCCGCACTCGTACGCATCGGACTTGGCCCGGTTGTAGCGCTTCGGGCCGGTGATCGACGCCGACCCGACCGAGAACATCGCGAAGGCCGCGGCGAGAACGAAGAGCACGACGACAGGCAGATACATCTTGAGCACGGGAGACGGTCCTTCCTCGGGTCCGGGAGCAGCCTAGGGCCGCAGCGGGTCAGGCGGTCGGCGCGAGCCGCGAAAGCCCGTTGATGACCCGGTCCATCGCGTCGCCGCCACGCGGGTCGGTGAGGTTCGCGAGCAGCTTGAGCGTGAACTTCATGAGCAGCGGGCGGGGCAGCCCGTGCTTGGTCGCCAGCGACATCACGTGCGGGTTGCCGATGGCCGTCACGAAGACCCGGCCGAGCGTGTAATAGCCGCCGTACCTCGCCTTGACCGCCGCCGGGTAGCCCTCCAGGGCCGCCTCACGGCCGGTGCCCTCGGGCCGGGCGAGCGCCTGGACGATCGTCTCGGCCGCCATCCGGCCGGTCTCCATCGCGTACGCGATGCCCTCACCGTTGAACGGGTTGACCACCCCGCCGGCGTCGCCGACCAGGAGCATCCCGCGGGTGTAGAGCGGCTGGCGGTTGATCCCCATCGGAAGCGCCCCGGAGCGCTGCGGCCCGGTGGCGTGGGCCTCGTCGAACTGCCACTCGCCCGGCATCGACCCGGTCCAGTCGCGCAGCAGCGTGCGCAGGTCGGTGGTCTTCCAGGCCTTGGTCGTGTTGAGGATGCCGAGGCCGACGTTGCTCGTGCCGTCGCCGACGCCGAAGATCCAGCCGTAGCCGGGCAGCAGCCCGCCGTCCGGGCTCCGTAGCTCGAGCCAGCTTTCCAACATGTCGTCGTCGTGGCGAGGGCTCTCGTAGTAGCGCCGGACCGCGACACCCATCGGCCGGTCGTCCCGCTTGTTCAGGCCCTGCCCCAGCGCGAACCGTGCGCTGCTGCCGTCGGCCGCGACCACCAGCCGGGCGCGGTAGGTCTTCTCCTCGTCGCCCTGCTTGGCCGTGACCCCCACGACCCGACCGGTCGCGTCGGTGACGGCGCCCTTGACGTTGGTCAGCTCCTGGAGCCGCGCGCCGGCCTTCTGCGCCTGCCTGATCAGCAGCTCGTCGAAGTCCAGCCGGGGCCGGACGAGCCCGTGGTCGGGGAACTCGGCCAGCTCGGGCCAGGGCAGCTCGATCGTGCGACCGCCGCCGATGATCCGCAGCCCGCGGTTCCTGATGAAGCCGTTGGCCGGGCTGGTGTCGATGCCCATCTCGACCAGGCTGCGGACGGCCCGCGGGGTGAGCCCGTCGCCGCACACCTTCTCCCGCGGGAACGCAGTCTTCTCCAGCACCAGGACGTCCAGTCCGGACTGCGCGAGCGCGTGGGCGGTGGCGCTGCCCCCGGGTCCGGCACCGACGACGATGACGTCCGCGTCGTCGTTCACGCGAGGCTCCAGGGGGTGCTCGGGAGAGTGTTCACAGGGCTGTTCATAGGTACTTCAGTGTACGGCGGGGCCTGTCACCCTGCCCGCCCAGTGCAGGTCGGGGCTCAGGCGGGGCGCACGCCGCGGTGCAGCGCCACGATGCCGCCGGTCAGGTCGCGCCAGGCCACCTCGCCCCAGCCGACCCCGAGCAGCCGATGGGCCAGCGCCGCCTGCTCCGGCCAGGCCCGGATCGACTCGGCGAGGTAGACGTAGGCCTCCGGGTCCGAGCTGACCGTCCGCGCCACCGGCGGCAGCGCGCGCATCAGGTAGTTGTCGTAGACCGTCCGGAACGGTCGCCACACCGGGTGGCTGAACTCGCAGACCACGAGCCGTCCGCCGGGCCGGGTGACCCGGAGCAGCTCGGCGAGCGCCACGTCGATGTCGGCGGTGTTGCGCAGACCGAAGGCGATCGTGACAGCGTCGAAGACCCCGTCCGCGAACGGCAGCCGCAGCGCGTCACCGGCCACCAGGTCGACGCCCTCGTGGCTGGCCTTCGCCCCGACCCGAAGCATGCCGAGCGAGAAGTCGCAGCCGACCACGTCGGCGCCGGTCCGGGCGATCGCGGCCGAGGAGGTCGCGGTCCCAGCGGCGAGGTCGAGCACCCGCTCGCCGGGCTTCAGGGCGAGCGCGTCGTTGACCGCCCGTCGCCAGCCCCGGGTCTGCCCGAACGACAGCACGTCGTTGGTCAGGTCGTAGCGCGCCGCGACCTGGTCGAACATCGCGGCAACCTCGGACGGGTCCTTCTCGAGCGACGCACGTGACATGTCCACAGCCTCCCAGGCCCCGCCCCGGGCCGCGAGCGGGCCCCGCGTACGGTGGCGTGAGCCGCATCACCCATGTCGTCCGGAGGTCTTCTTGAGCCAGGTGCAGACCGTCCGCGGGCCCGTCGAGGCCGCGGACCTCGGCCGCACGCTCGTCCACGAGCACGTCTTCGTGCTGACCCCCGACGTGCAGCAGAACCACCCCGAGCAGTGGGGCGACGAGGACGCACGGGTCGCCGACGCGGTGACCCGGCTCAAGGCGCTCGCCGCCTCGGGCGTACGCACGATCCTGGACCCCACGGTGATCGGGCTCGGGCGCGACGTACCTCGGGTGGCGAGGATCGCCGAGCAGGTGCCGGAGCTGCAGATCGTCGTGGCCACCGGCGTCTACACCTACGACTCGGTGCCGATGTTCTTCCAGTACCGCGGGCCGGCGCTCAACCCCGTGCTGGGGACCGACGTGCCGGACCCGATGGTGGACATGTTCGTGGGCGACCTCGACCGCGGCGTCGCCGGGACCGGCGTCCGGGCCGGCTTCCTCAAGTGCGCGATCGACGCGCCGGGGCTGACCCCGGGGGTCGAGCGCATCCTGCGTGCGGTCGGCAAGGCGCAGCTGCAGACCGGGGTGCCGGTCACCGTCCACACCCACCCGGCCACGCGTACGGGGCTCGACGTCAAGCGGGTCCTCTGCGACGAGGAGGGCGTCGACCCGCGGCGGGTCGTGCTCGGTCACAGCGGCGACATCGGGCCCGACCCGGAGTCCCTGGACCACCTGACCGCGCTGGCCGACGCCGGTTTCGTGCTCGGGATGGACCGCTTCGGCATCTACCTGGACACGACGATGGAGCAGCGGGCGGACACCGTCGTCGAGCTGTGCGCCCGCGGCTACGCCTCGTCGATGTCGCTGTCCCAGGACGCCTCCTGCTACATCGACTGGATCGACCCGGACGTGATGGCGTTCCTGCCGGACTGGCACTACCTCCACCTGGAGGAGAAGGTGCTCCCCTACCTGCGGGAGCACGGCGTCACCGACGAGCAGATCGACACCATGCTCGTCGACGTCCCCCGCCGGCTCTTCGAGCCTGTCCCGATCGGAGTCTGAATTGCGCGCCGTACAGATCACCACTCTCGACGGCCCCGCTGCGGTCGAGGTCCGCGAGGTCCCCGACCCGGAGGGCGCGGTCGTCGTCGACGTGCACGCCGCCGGTGTCAGCTTCCCCGAGGTGCTGCAGTCCCGTGGGCTCTACCAGCTCAAGCCTGCGCTGCCGTTCACGCCGGGTTCCGAGGTGGCTGGCGTCGTGCGGTCCGCCCCCGAGGGTTCCGGGTTCTCGCCCGGCGACCGGGTCGTCGCCTTCCCCGGCACCGGCGGCTTCGCCGAGGCGGTGGCCTGCGACCCGGTGATGGTCTTCCCGCTGCCGGACGCCCTCTCGTTCGCGCACGGTGCGGCGCTGCCGATGAACTACCTGACGGTCCACTTCGCCCTCGTACGCAGGGCGCAGCTGCAGCCCGGCGAGACCGTGCTCGTGCACGGCGCGGCCGGCGGGGTCGGCACGGCCGCCACCCAGCTCGCGAAGGCGCTCGGCGCGACCGTGATCGCCGTCGTCTCGACCGAGGACAAGAAGGCCGCGGCGCTCGAGGCCGGCGCGGACGAGGTCGTGCTCGCGGAGGGTTTCCTCGCCGCGGTGAAGGAGCTGACCGGCGGCCGAGGCGTGAACGTCGTCGTGGACCCGGTCGGCGGCGATCGCTTCACCGACTCGCTGCGCAGCCTCGCTCCCGAAGGCCGGCTGCTGGTGATCGGTTTCACCGGCGGTGAGATCCCGACGGTGCGCGTCAACCGTCTGCTGCTCAACAACGTCTCCGTCGTCGGGGTCGGCTGGGGCGCCTTCTGGACGGTTGCCGGCGTGCCGTTCCTCCAGGAGCAGTGGGCCGACCTGCTGCCGCACCTGGAGGCCGGTCGTCTCACCCCCGTGCTCGGGGCCTCGTTCCCGCTCGACCGGGCCGCCGAAGCGCTGGCCGAGCTGGACGAGCGCCGGGCGACCGGCAAGGTGACCCTCGCCGTCCGCCCGTAAAGATCTGCGGGTGGTCGGCGACGACGGCCGCATCATGACCAGGTGTCCGGTGGTAAGGCTTGACTTTCGCGCTTTCCACCTTGAGCGCAGCCCGTGACCGCTAGAGGATCGCCTGTGGGGCGGGCGGCTGGCCTCAGGAACGAGCGGCGGGCGTCCCTCGGCCGTGGCCGGGTACCGCGTCTCGTGCTCACCTTCCTGGTCATCCTCGTCGTCTCTGCAGCGCTCGTCGCCGGCGCCGTGTGGGGCATCTACGGCACGCTGTCGGACCGCGTCGAGGGGTTCCTGATCGCGCTCGCCGGAGGCGCGCTGATCATCTCCGCGGTCCTCGAGCTCATCGATCCGGCCACCGAGCAGACATCCGTCTGGGCTGTGAGCCTCGCCGTGCTCGCCGGAACGGGGCTGTTCACCGGCTTGGACAAGCTTGTCAAGTCTCGGTCGAGCGGCGGCAGTGGCGGACTGCTCGTCGCCATCACGCTCGACGGGATTCCCGAGAACCTGGCGCTCGGAGTCGCCCTCATCAGTGCCGGCCCGCTGGGAGCCGCCGCGCTGTCGGGTTCGATCCTGCTGTCGAACCTGCCGGAGGCCGCCGGTGGGGCCAAGGCGATGACCGGTGACGGGCGGTCCCGCCGCGAGATCCTGCTGCTGTGGACGGCGACCGCCGCCCTGCTGTCCGCCGCCGCGGTCCTGGGCAACCTCGCGCTCTCTGGCATCCCGGACGCAGCACTTGCACTCGCCCGAGCGTTCGCCGGCGGCGCCGTGGTCGGGTCGCTGGCGATCGAGGTATTTCCGAAAGCCTTCAAGCAGGACAGTTATGCTGTCGGGCCGGCCGTCGCGACCGGGCTCGTCCTGGCGCTGCTGTTGACCCGCGTGGGCTAACAGAGGCCACTCTGGCAACGGTGACCCGAAGCACCGGTGACTTGAAGGCAGACATCGCCTGGCTGCTGGCCTGACCGCAGCAGTCACAGTGGCGCACCGGCTCCCGGCTGGCGGCTGCTCCGACACAGAATTGCCTTGCGGGAGCGCGTCTGTTGCGAGGCACGACGGGGCACTCTGCTGTCGACGGACTACATCGGGCCTGACGACAGGGGCGGCTCATGGCCAACACGTACGGCACCTCACCACAGCCATCTCCGTCGGCCACGACAAGCAACCGCTGGTTGTGGTTGCTCCCTGCGTTCACGTTCTTAGCTGGAGTGGCGCTGGCTGCTGCCGTCTTCGCAGTCACGAACAATAGTTCGAACAGCGGGAGCGGTGGTGGGGTGGTGGCGGAGTCGCCTGCTCGCGCAGCGCCCGCCTCTCCGACGCCCTCGCCGTCGGCCGACCTCGTCGTGACCGTGCCATCGTCCTGCCTTGACGCCGCCGACGGCGTCGCCCGGGTCTCGCAGGAAGTCCGTGCAGCGGTCGAAGCCGTGCGGAACCTTGACGCGCGGCGTCTTCAGGAGATTGTCGACCGCATCCAGTCGCTGCAGCCGCAGGTGCAAGCTCTCGCCGACACCTGCCGGGCGTCCGCCGGGACGCGGTTGAAGGATGGCACGTTGGCGTCCTCGTCACCTGCGCCAGCCGGGGAGGCCGTACCCAGCCCGACCACCACGCCGTGACCGCCCCGCAAACCGTCCATGAACAGCTCGTCCGTGGGCTCCTGGCTACGTGGTGCGTCCTCTGGTTGGTCGTCGGGGGGTGGACGGGTCACGAGCTGTGGAGGTTGGCCGACCTTGGGGCCACCGTCGCAGACAGCGGGCGGGCGCTGGACTCCGCCGGCACAGCCCTGGAGAGCCTCCGCGCCGTGCCGCTCGTAGGTGACAAGACCGCCGCGCTAGGGACAGAGGTACGCGCCAACGCCGCCGATGTCGTGGTAGGTGCGCAGGATGCGGGGTCCTCGGTACGTCGACTCGCCCTGCTCCTCGGCCTGACCATCGCCCTTGTCCCCTCGGTCCCCGTCGTCGTCCTCGTCGTCACGCTCCGCAGACGTGTGCGCGTCGCCGGGCCGTAACGTGCGCGCGCACTCCACTCCGGAAGGTGCCCACCGGGTGTGGACCTCTGCGCTCGTACGACTGCGCTGGCCGGTCGTGTTCACCTGGGTCGCCGTGGCGGTCGCCGTCGTCCTCTGGCTCCCGCCGCTGACGGGCGGTGACAGCGACCTCAAGGGTTTCGCGTCGGGAAACCCTGCGGTCAAGACCGAACTGCGGTCCTTCGATCTGTTCGGCTTTCCGCTGACCGGCCGCACCGCGATCGTGCAGCGCAACCCTGACGGGTTGTCGATCTACGCCCAGGCCGAGGCGGTGCTCCGGGCCGTAGCGCTGGACCAGGGGGCGTACGACACGCCGTTGCTCGGCGCGCTCCCGGTGCCGAACACGCTCGCGGCGTTCCCCGGGTCAGCGGAGAGCGGCACGACCGTCGTCACGTTCCTGTTCAACGATCCTCGCAGCAGCTTCTCTGCCCAGCGACGCGCAGGGGAGCAGTTTGCGCAGCAGCAGCTGACGGACCCGGACGACGCCTACGTGGGGGTGACCGGCTCGGTGCCGGCCCGGGACGCGCAGGCGCAGATCATCGCGTCCCACCTGCAGCTCGTCGAGGTGGTTAGCGTGCTGGCGATCGCGCTCATCGTCGGGCTGACCTTCCGGTCGGTTGTGGCGCCCCTGCTGACGATGGGCACGGTCGCTGTCGCCGTGACGGTCACCCTCGGCGTCGGCGGCTACGTCGGCCGGCTGCTCGGCGTCGTGGTGCCCGCAGACCTCGAACCGCTCATCGTGGCACTGCTGCTCGGGGTCGTCACCGACTACTCCATCCTGTTCTTGTCCGGGCTGCGCACACGCGTCGCGGCTGGCGACGACCGGCTCCCGGGTGCCCGGCGCGCCGCCCACGAGCTCGCGCCGATCGTGGCCGTCGCAGGCGTCACCGTCGCCGCCGGAACAGGCGCGCTGGTCGTCGCCCGCTCAGCGCTTTTTCGCGGAGCCGGCCCCGCCCTCGCGCTCACCGTGCTCATCGGGCTGCTGGTCGCTCTGACGCTCACGCCGGCGCTGATGGGCATTTTCGGCAGATGGGCGTTCTGGCCGTCGCACCCGGCCGACCGGCCGGCCCCGGCGGTGGCAACACCGACCCGGCTCGTACGTGTGGTCACACAGCGACGCACGGCGGGCGTGGTCACCGTCGTGTGCGTCGCCGTGCTGGCCATTGCGACCCTGCCCCTCACCGGCCTGCGGCTGGGCCTCGGGTTCGTGCAGTCCTTGCCTGATGACGAGCCGGTGGCGGTCGCGGCGGCAGCGGCCCAGAAAGGCTTCGCCGCCGGAATCCTGTCTCCGACCGAGCTGCTGCTGGAAGGGGGCGACGTCGGAACGCAGCGGCTGGCTCTTGCCCGGCTCGACGACGCGCTCGCGCACGAACCGGGGGTCGCGGGCGTCCTCGGCCCTGGTGATCTGCACCTGCCCCGCGGGGTGAACGTGCTCACGACGGCCGACAACCGGGCCGCGCGCTACCTGGTCGTGCTCGATTCCTCGCCGCTCGGTGCGGAGGCGATCGATCACGTCCGGCGGCTTCAGCAGCGGCTCCCCGCCCTGCTCGAGCAGGCCGGCGTTGCGGGCGCCACGGCGGCGCTCGCCGGTGATACGGCCCTGTCGGCGACGGTCGTCCGGGACACGACGGACGACCTGCTGGCTATCACCGTCGCCGCCCTGGCCGTCAACCTGTTGCTGCTCGTGCTGTTCCTGCGTGCGCTGGTCGCACCGCTCTATCTGCTGGCCAGCTCGGTGCTGGTCGTCGGCGCGACCCTGGGCCTGACCGTCGCGGTGTTTCAGGGGCTGCTCCACCACGACGGCCTGACCTTTTACGTGCCGCTGTCGGCGGCGGTGCTGCTGGTGTCGCTGGGGTCGGACTACAACGTCTTCGCGGTGGGGCAGGTCTGGCACCTCGCCGAGCGGCGGCCTTTGCGCCGGGCGCTGGTCCTGGCGCTGCCCCAGTCGACTGCCGCAATCACCGCCGCCGGCACGGCGCTCGCCGCGAGCTTCGGACTGTTGGCGTTGGTCCCGCTGCGGCCGTTCCGGGAGCTAGCCTTCGCGATGTCGGTGGGCATCCTGCTCGACGTGTTCGTCGTACGGTCGCTGCTGGTGCCCTCCCTACTGACGCTGGTAGGGCGCGCGAGCGGTTGGCCGTCGTCCCGGCTGGCCGGCGACGAGGCGCCACAGACGTCACGGGCACGGACCGGTGCGACTGGCGGGCTCCACCAGGAGTCCGCTGGGCTCGATCGCTCAGTGAACGGTCAGTCGTCTGACGAGGTCGTCGAGCACATGGCCGCCTACAACGACGACGACCTGGCCGCTGAGCGCCGACTCAGTTGACGTGATGGGCCAAGCGTCCTGACACGGCTCGGTGACCCGTGCGCAGGTCGGATCCAGGGTGCGAAAAGGCCACGATCACCGGGGTACGTCAAGGATGGTCCGACCAGCGCCACCTCGGTCACGGTATGAGGTCACCCGTCAGATCTCGCCGCCAGCCCCTAGATCTGCTCGGAGTGGGCAGGAGGACCAGGAGCGGGTCGCCGACCGGGTGCCCGCAGATGAGAGGAAGAGCAGCATGGGTGTCTCGCTCAGCAAGGGTGGCAACGTCTCGCTGACCAAGGAGGCCCCGGGGCTGACCGCGGTCCTGATCGGTCTCGGCTGGGACGCGCGCAGCACCACCGGCGCCGACTTCGACCTGGACGCCTCAGCGATCCTCACCGACAGCAGCGGCAAGGTCCTCTCCGACGGGCACTTCGTCTTCTTCAACAACCTCAAGAGCCCGGACGGCTCGGTCGAGCACACCGGCGACAACCTGACCGGTGAGGGCGAGGGCGACGACGAGGCGATCAAGGTCAACCTCGCAGCCGTGCCGGCCGAGGTCGACAAGATCGTCTTCCCGGTCTCGATCTACGACGCTGAGGCCCGGAGCCAGTCCTTCGGTCAGGTGCGCAACGCCTTCATCCGGGTCGTGAACCAGGCCGGCCAGGCCGAGATCACCCGCTACGACCTGTCCGAGGACTACTCGACCGAGACCGCGCTGGTCTTCGGCGAGCTCTACCGCAACGGGGCCGACTGGAAGTTCCGCGCTGTGGGTCAGGGCTATGCGTCCGGCCTGAAGGGCATCGCGCAGGACTACGGCGTCAACGTCGGATAGGAGCCACGTCATGGTCGACTACACCAAGCGCCCCTCCACGCCTGCTGCAGGCGGGTCAGGCGGAGTGAGCCTGTCCAAGGTCACGCTCACGAAGGCCTCGCCGACCATCTCGCTGACCAAGGGTGGCGGCGCCAGCGGACAGATGAAGGTCAATCTGTCCTGGAACGCCAAGCCCGAGGGCGGCGGCGGGGGCGGGTTCCTCAAGAAGCTGGCCGGCGGCAACAAGGGCATCGACCTCGACCTCGGGGCACTGTTCGAGATGTCCGACGGGCGCAAGGGCGTCATCCAGGCGCTCGGGAACCAGTTCGGGTCGCTCGACCAGCCGCCCTACATCAAGCTGTCGGGCGACGACCGGACCGGCGGTGGCGGCGAGGACCTGATGATCAACCTCGACCAGCTGCAGAACATCCGACGCATCCTTGTCTTCGCCTTCATCTACGAGGGCGTCCCGGCCTGGGACAAGGCCGACGGGGTCGTGACGCTCTTCCCGGTCGGAGCGGCACCGATCGAGGTGAAGCTCGACGAGTCCTCGGGCACGCGGATGTGCGCGATCGCACTGCTGGAGAACGCCGGCGGAGCGCTGGACATCCGCCGCGAGGTGCAATACATCAACGGCGCTCAGGACGCCCTCGACCGCGCGTACGGCTGGGGCATGGACTGGACGCCCGGCCGCAAGTAGTCGTCGTCGCTGTCCACCCGGTCGGCCAGCGCCCGCCGGGTGGACAGGACCGCGCACAGCGAGATGCTCGACGGAGCACCGGTGGAGGTCCTCACCCTCGGGAGCCGATCAGGCTCGTGCATGCTTGACCGGTGCGGCACTTCGACTTCCTGAGCGGCTCAGAGCGCGAGGCCCTGTTTGCGGTCCCGCCGCTGCCGGTCGGCCGCGCGGCGCCCCGGCAGGCGCTCGCGCTGGCGCTCGGCGCCACCTTCTACAGCCCCGGCACCCGACCTGACCTTCCCCGCGATGCACGGCGGGCCGCCTCGATCGGCACGACGAGCCACGTCTGGTGCCTGGAGGACTCGGTCCCGCACGACGCGGTGCCGCAGGCCCAGGCCAACGTCGTACGGTCGCTGCGGACCCTCACGGACGGCGAACGCCTCCCGCTGCTGTTCGTCCGCGTACGCACCCCGGAGCAGCTGCTCGAGGTGGTCCAGGGGGCCGGCGAAGCCATCCGGCACCTGACCGGGTTCGTGCTGCCCAAGTTCGTGCCAGGCGACCCCGGCGTCGCCTGGCTGCAGGCGCTGGAACAGGCTGGCCCAGGGCTCTACGGCATGCCTGTGCTCGAGCACCAGGACCTGGCGTGGGCCGAGACCAGGGTCGAGCACCTCGCCGGGATCCGGTCGCTGCTCGACGCCCACCGCGAGCAGGTGCTGGCGGTCCGGGTCGGCGCCACCGACCTGTCCGGGCTGTTCGGGCTCCGACGCGACGCCAACACCACGATCTGGGACGTCGCCGTCGTGCGGGACATGCTGGGCGACGTGCTCAACGTCTTCGCACGGCGCGGCGACTACACGGTCAGCGGACCGGTCTGGGAGCACTTCTCCGGAGACCGGCTGTTCAAGAGCCAGCTGCGCGAGACGCCGTTCGCGACCCACCGCAGCCAGCGCCTGCGCCAGCGGCTGGTCGCCGGCGACACCGACGAGCTGCTTCGCGAGGTCACCCTCGACCGGGCCAACGGCTTCGCCGGCAAGACCGTCATCCACCCGACCCACGTCAACCTGGTCAACGCGCTGTCCGCCGTGGTCCGCGACGAGTACGACGACGCGCTCGCCGTCCTCGCCGGTCGCGGCGCCGGCGGGCTGGTCCGCTCGCCGTCCGGCGGCAAGATGAACGAGCTGGGGCCGCACGAGCTGTGGGCCGAGCTGGTGTCCGCGCGTGCCGCGGTCTACGGGGTGCTCGCCGAGGCCGACGGGGTGGTGCAGCTGCTGGACGCCGGGTGGCGGTCGGCGCAGGCGGCGTACGGGGCAGTGCCATCTGCGTCCCCGACGACCGCGTGAGCAGGGACCCCGACGTCGGCCGCCGAGCGGCGGACCAGACGCCGCCGGGGCGCCTGGGCGGGGACTGCACGGTCGTCGAGCAGGGGCTGGGGCTGCGGTGGGACCTGCACGAGGACCCGTACGGGCACGGCTTCGCGCCCCTGGTCGCCCTGGCGCTGCGGGACAACCCCCTGAGGGCCCAGCTGGTGGTGTCGACCGTGCTGGGCAAGCACCTGCCCGTCGCGCCGTCGGTGGCCATCGACGCGGCCGAGCGGCTGGCTGCGCTGGTCACCGGTGACGGGCCGTTCGCCGTGCTCGGCTTCTGCGAGACCGCCACCTCGCTCGGACATCTGGTCGCGACCGTGCTCGACGCGCCGTACGCGCACACGACCCGCCGTCCCGACCCCGCCGTCCCGGTGCTCGTCGGCTTTCAGGAGGAGCACTCGCACGCGGCTCAGCACTGGCTGCAGCCCGGGCCGGGTGTGTTCGAGCCGGGCGGGACGGTCGTCCTGGTCGACGACGAGCTGAGCACCGGCCGGACCGCCCAGAACACGATCGCCGCGCTGGCGCCCCTGCTGCCCGACACCCGTTTCGTGGTGGCGACGCTGCTGGACCTTCGCCCCCGCACAGCCAGACGCCCGGACGGTCTTGACGTCGTGGCGTTGGCCGGTGGCTCGCTGGTCGTGCCCGAGGACGTGATGGACCGCGCGCGAGACCTGCGCTCGACGCTGGCCGCCTGCCCGCCCGCGCCGGTGCCCACGGGCAGGGGCGCGGTGACCCTGCTCGACCAGCCCTGGGACGCACCGCTGGGCGGACGTACGGGCACCACGCCCGCCGACCTGCCGGCCCAGCGGCGGTGCCTCGCCGACACCGCCTCAGCGCTGGACCTGTCCGGCGGGCCGGTCCTGGTGCTCGGCACCGAGGAGCTCATGTGGGCACCGTTGCAGCTCGCCGCGCTGCTGCCCGGGGCGGTGTTCCACAGCACGACCCGCAGCCCGGTGCTCCCGGCCCGGGTCGACGGATACGCCGTACGACGTGCGGTGACCTTCCCCGCTCCTGATTCCGCCGACCGGCTCAGCCGGCTGCACGGGCTCCCCGACGAGCCGTACGCCGACATCGTCGTCATGACCGACACCGCGGCAACGGCCGCCGCGCCGCTGGCCGAGGAGCTGCGCCCCTGGGCGTACGAGCGCGTGCACGTGGTGGGCGTGTGACCCAGCCCCCCGCGCGCCCCCTGCGCACCGGGCTGCGGCCCGCCGGCCCGGGGTTCGGGTCGTACGCCCCCGACGAGGTGACCTGGCTGCTCACCGACCTGTCCGGCGTCGCGCTCGAGGTGCCGACCGAGGACCGGGAGGAGCTGGTGCAGGGCGGGCGCCACTACGCCGAGATGCTGCCCGTCGAGTATCAGCCGGACGAGGCCTACACGGCGCTGTTCCACCGCGCGCTGGCCCAGACCGCGCCGCGCATCGCCGAAGCGGTCGGGGTGGTCGGCTCGTTGCTGCGCGCCGAGCACGGAAAGGCTCCGGTGCTGGTCAGCCTCGCCCGCGCCGGCACCCCGATCGGCATCCTGCTGAAGCGCTGGTACGCCTTGCAAGGCCTCGACACCCCGCACTACGCCGTCAGCATCGTGCGAGGGCGAGGGATCGACGAGGTCGCCGTGCGCCACGTCCTGGACCGTCACCCCGCACGCGACGTCCGCTTCGTCGACGGCTGGACCGGCAAGGGGGCGATCGCCCGCGAGCTGGCCGAGGCGGTGCGCGCCTTCCCCGGCCTCGACCCGCGGCTCGCGGTGCTGGCGGACCCGGGCTCGTGCACCGACCTCCACGGCACCCGCGACGACTTTCTCATCCCGTCGGCGTGCCTGAACTCCACGGTGAGCGGACTGGTGTCGCGCACGGTCCTGAACGAGCTGATCGAGCCGCAGATGTTCCACGGCGCAAAGTTCTACGCGGCGCTGGCTCCGGTCGACGTCTCCGCGGTGTTCCTCGACGCCGTGACCACGCACCTCGCCGACGCCGGGCAGGTCGTCGTGCCGCAGGAGGACCGCACGCCGACCTGGGCCGGCTGGGCGGCGGTGGAGGCGCTGGCGGCCGAGCACGGCACGACGGTCAACCTCGTCAAGCCGGGGGTGGGCGAGACCACCCGGGTGCTGCTGCGACGCGTGCCGTGGCAGGTGCTGGTGCGCCCGGACCGGGACGCCGAGCTGGAGCACGTACGCATGCTCGCCGCCGCCCGTGGTGTCCCGGTGGTCGAGCGCGTCGACCTGCCCTACTCCTGCGTCGGGCTGGTCAAGCCGCTGTGACCCGCGCGCTCGTGGCCGTCGACCTCGATCAGACCGTCGTGTACAGCGAGCGGGCCGCTGGGCTGGCGGGCCCGTCGATCACCGTGGAGCAGCTCGACGGCCGCCGGCTCAGCTCGATGACCACCGGCGCGCACCGGGCGTACGCCGTCCTCACCGCTCGGCATCGCCTGGTCCCGGTGACCACGCGCACCCGGGAGCAGCTGGGCCGCATCACACTCCCCGCCCCGGCCGAGCATGCCGTCTGCGCCAACGGCGGGATCCTGCTCCACCACGGGGAGCCGGACCTCGGTTGGGCCCGCTGGGTCGCCGAGATCTGCGGCGAGAGTGCTCCGCTGCCCGAGGTCGAGACGCGGCTCCGGGCGGTCGAGGACCAGGACTGGGTGCGGCTCGTACGCACCGCAGAGGAGCTGTTCGTCTACCTGGTCGCCGACGCCCGCGAGGGCATCCCCGACGACTGGCTCACCGATCTGCGCGACGAGCTGGGCGGGCAGGGCTGGGGCGTCTCGGTGCAGGGGCGCAAGGTGTACGCGGTGCCGCACGCGCTCTCGAAGGCCGCGGCCGTCGCGCGGCTGCAGGAGCAGCTGGGCGATGACGTCCTGCTGGCGGCCGGGGACAGCCTGCTGGACCAGCCCCTGCTGGAGCTGGCGGCGCGATCCGGCGGAGCGATCCGTCCCGCCCACGGCGAGCTGCACGACCTGGGCTGGACGGGAGCCCACCTCACCCAGGTGCACGTGACGCAGGCCGACGGCGCCCGGGCCGGCGAGGAGCTGCTGCTGTGGCTGACCGCGCGCGCCGACGCCGGGCTGGCAGCGAGCACTCCCTCCGTGCGTGATCTTCCCCAGAAAAGGGACATGAGGGACGTTCAGCGACCATCACAGGAAGATCGTCGCGGCGGGGGGATCAGTCAGCGCTGCCGCTGAAGAGGCCACCGAGGCCGGAGCCGGTCTTCTTGTCGCCGAGACCGGCGTTCTTGGCCAGCGCCTTGGCGAGCGCGTCGATCGTCATCGACTGCAGGATCACCTGTCCGTCGCCCTCCAGGGTCGCCTGCGAGAGCCCCTCGCCGCCGAACACCGCGTTCATCAGCCCGGCGCGGTTGAGACCGCCGACCCGTTCGACGCCGTAGCGGATCGTGCTCTCGAAGGCGACGATGCAGCCGGTGTCGACGTACAGCTTGCCGCCGTACTCCGCAGGGTTGATGTCGATGAAGTTGCCCGCGCCGCCGAGGAAGAGCGTGCCGCCGGTCTCGGAGGTGAACTTCTCGAGCACGAACCCCTCACCACCCGAGAGGCCCGTACGCAGACCGGAGAACGCGACGTCGAACCGTACGGTGCCCTCGGCGCCGACGAACGCGTCCTTCTCCGCCATCCAGGTCTGGCCGGGGCGCACCTCGATCGCGCGCATCTCCCCCGGCAGCACCCCGGCGAGTGCGACGAGCCCGTCTCCGCCGCGGGTGCTGAAGTGCTGGAAGGCGAACGACTCTCCGGCCGCCATCCGTTTGCCGGCGTCCACCGCCCCTCGCAGCAGTCCACCGAAGCCCGCGGGTGCGGGGCCCTGCTGCCCGGACGTCGGCTGGCTGAGCTTGGTCTCCATCACGACGTCGCCCGAGCGGAACAGAAACTTGCCGGCCTCGCAGAACAGCACCTGACCGGGGGTGAGCGTGCACACGATCATCTGCATCGCGTTGCCGACGACCTGGTGGTCGAGCATCTGAGGGGCTCCTGTCAGCGGGGTCGGGCGCCGAGCACGTCCTCGGTGTCGTCGATGTCGATCTGCACCCGGCGGTGCTTGAGCGAGCTGACCAGCGCCGCGGCGATGAAGGCGACCCCGGTGAGACCGGTGACGACCTCCGGGATGTGGAAGTGGACCGACAGCAGCATGATCCCGGCGAGCACACCGATCGCCCAGTGGGCGCCGTGCTCGAGGTAGATGTATTCGGCGAGCGTGCCGGCCCGGACGAGGTAGATCGTGAGCGAGCGGATCCAGAACGCGCCGATCCCGAGCCCCAGCGCGATCACCAGGATCTCGTTGCTGATGGCGAACGCGCCGATCACGCCGTCGAAGGAGAAGCTGGCGTCGAGCACCTCGAGGTAGAGGAAGGAGAACACACCAGCCTTGAAGACGGCACCGGTCATCCCGCCCTTCTTGCCGCCCGTCGACACGGCTTCGTCGGGAACCAGCTCGCCCTCGGCCTCCTCGCGCGCCTCCATCGACGCCTCGAAGAGCCCGTCGAGGCCGTTGACCGCGAGATAGACGATCAGCCCGAGCATCCCGGCGATGAGGACGTCCTCCTTCTTGCCTGCCTCGGCGATGCTGAACATAAAGAAGATGCCGCCGAGCGCGACCAGGATCGAGAGGTTGTCGAACTTCGCGGCCCTCTGCAGGACGGCCTCGACCGGCGTGATCCAGCGGACCTCGCGCTCGTCGTCGAACATGTAGTCCAGGAAGATCATGAAAAGGAACGTGCCACCGAAGGCGTAGATGAGGGCCTCGGACGAGGCCAGCTGCTTGCCGTAGGCGTTGGCGTCGTTGAGGGCCAGGTGGATCACGTCGGGGATCGACAGTGACGCGGTCAGCGAGACGATCACGATCGGCAGCACCAGCCGCATGCCGAACACGGCGATGAGGATGCCGACCGTCAGGAACAGCTGCTGCCAGATCGGGTGCATGCGATTGAGCACCTTGGCGTTGACCACCGCGTTGTCGAAGCTGAGCGAGATCTCGAGGACCCCGAGCAGCAGCACGATCGCGGCGGTCTGAGGCCCGCCGAAGATGAGGGCTACCACGACGGCGATCACCGTCAGGACGGCCGCAGGCCCGAAGAACTTGACCATGTTGTCCCTTCGTCGCGCACGGTTGCGGCGCGCTCACCCTAGAGCAGGGTCCCGCTCACGTCGCAGCAGCCGGGGGTGGGCGTGGCCCGCAACGGCGACGACGCCGCCCCCGACCATCGGGAACAGCGTCGTGACACACGACGACCGGAAGGCCGTCAGGACGGGCAGCTCTCAAAGAGCCTCCCGTCGGGTCAGTCCTGGTTGCGCGGCATCGGGATGCCGGCGAGCAAGGACTTCACCTCGTTCTCGCGGTAACGGCGGTGACCGCCCAGGGTGCGGATCGAGGTCAGCTTGCCGGCCTTGGCCCAGCGGGTGACCGTCTTGGGGTCGACCCGGAACATGGCCGCCACCTCAGCAGGGGTCAGCAATGCCTCGGCCTCGGGGGTGCGCGCAGTCATCGGGTGAGTCCTCTCTCCTTGGGGCAGCCCGGTTAGGCCAACCATCATTATGCGCGGTGCCCGCTCTGTCCGGTAGGGCCCAACGGGTCATCTTTAGTGGTCACAATGCGCGTACAAGGGGAGAAACTGTGACCGGAGAACTACAGCCTGTTACAGATTCGCCCAAACCGTCTACAGGTCGCCGGAGCGCACCAGGAACGCCGCCATCTGTCCGCGGGTCACGACACGGCTGGGTCCGTACGTCGTGCCGCCAGACAGCCCTGAGGTGATCTTGTTGGCCGCGGCCCACTCGATCTCTTTGAAGAACGGAGCCCCGACGGGCACGTCGCTGAAGCTCGCCGTTGCCGGCGCCGGGGCGCTGGCTCCGGCAGCCCGGTAGAGGAACGCCGCCATCTGTCCGCGGCTGACCCCCGAGGACGGGACGAACTGCCGTCCGGCGGTGAAGATGTAGCCGCGTGCGATGCCGCGGGACGCCGCCCACTCGAGCTCGCGGAACTCCAAGCCCCCGACAGGCACGTCGATGAAGGTCGCGGTGGTCGGCGCGGCGAAGTCCGGGTCAGCCTGCCGGAAGAGGAACCGCACCATCTCGCTGCGGCTCACCGGCTGCGCCGGACGGAAGGTCCCGTCCCCGTAGCCCACCGTGATCCCGGCCTGCGTGATCGCGTCCACGGCGCTCGCAAAGGGGTCGCCCTCCGGCACGTCGGTGAACGTCGCCCCGGCGTCGCCGCCCACCGTGATGCGGCCCAGGCCGCCCTCGGGGTAGGCCGCGGCCGTGACCGTCCCGAGCTCCGCGAGCCGGTCGGCCAACGACTGCTGATAGCTCGTCGGCAGGTTCGCGAACTGGTAGTCCAACAAGTTGAACGGGTAGTTGTCGCCGTTCTGGCCGACCGTGAAGCTGTTCGCCGCCAGATCGACGACCTGCGTCGACACGACTACGCCGTTGCGCACCACCTGGACGTCGTCGGCGGGGTCCGGGGTGTTCCTGGTCAGGAAGACCTGCCGCACGCGCTGTCCCGACGTGGTGACGACCACCGTGCCGTCGTCCCCCCGCGAGACCACCTGGGCGCGCTGGCCCGGGTCGTAGGCGAAGCGCAGCCCGGACCACTGCCCGAAGCGGCCCTCGGACTGCAGGCTGCCGTCCTTCAGGTCCGCCGAGACCGAGCGCTCGAGAAGCGACTTGAGCTTTGCCGGCTCCAGACCGATCGTGTAGCCGACGAAGTTGGAGAACGGCGCGATCTGGACGGTGTCGAACTCGGCGATCCTGCCGCCGTTCACGCTCGGCCCGAGCTCCAGACTGTTGCGGATGCCGCCGCTGTTCTGGATCGCGACCGTCGGGTTGTTCGCCCCGAAGACGCCCGGCGCGCCCTTCTCGGCCGTGCGCCGCAGCGCATCGGCGAACAACGACCCGAGGTTGGTCTCCCTGGTGCGCACGCTGGTGGTCAGCCCGTCGAGCGTGACCGCGGTCGTCGCGACAGTCTTGGCCTTGAGCCCGGCCACGAAGGCCGCTACCGGCTTCTCGACCGTGTCGAGCAGGGTCGGGTCGGGGGTCGCCTGGTCGGCCGGCGGTGTCGTCGCATCGTAGGCGTTGCGAACCGGCCCCGACCGGGGGTCGACGGCGGTCACGGCGCCGGCGGAGTCCACGGACACGATCAGACGACCGACGTAACCGTAGGAACCCTCGGTCGTCACGACCGGGACGTCCACCCCGTCGGCGTCCTTGGCGAGCACCGGGTAGGGCCCGAAGACGTCCGTCGCCTCGGTGCCCGCGAGCAGGGCGTCGGAAGGGTTGGCGAGCAGCTCGTCGCCGCCGCCGGCCACCGCGACGTCGAGGTTCTTCAACTGCTTGATGAGCGCCTCGTCCTCGGCGATGTTCTGCAGGTGGGAGAGGAGCACGACGACGTTCGTACCGTCGGCGGTGGCCGCGTCGATCGCCTCCTGGACCGTCTCGCTCAGGTTCGCGCCGCCGGTGAGGATGTTGTCGCCCGGAGAGCTGATCGAGTGCAGCCGCGTCGTGGTGGCCCCGACGATGGCGATCTTGTGGCCGTCCTTGACCGAGCGGGTCCACCCGACCAGCGACCCCTTCTCTCCCGGGGAGGGCTTCACAAAATGGTTCAGCGCTGCCTCCCCGGTGACGTCGAGGTTGGCCGACACGAAGCGGATGTTGCTTTTCTCGAACTGGCTGATGAAATAGCCGGCGACCTCAGGCCCGAAGTCGAACTCGTGGTTGCCGATCGCGGACGCGTCGTAACCCAGGCTGTCGAGCGCCCGAGCGTCGTAGAACGGCCCGTCGCCCGAGTAGTCGGTGTCCCCGGCCGGTGAGCGGAAGTTGTCGAGCGAGGCCTGCAGCTGCGGCCCGGCCAGGTAGTTGTCGCCGGAGGAGACCAGCAGGCTGCTGCTCCCCTCCGCCTTGGCCTGCCCTTGCAGACCCTTGACGATGGTGGCGTAGCGGGCCACCCCACCGCGCGGCGCGGCTGGCAGCAGCGCGGACTCGCCGTCGTTGTTGTGCAGCAGCGTCAGAGTGAACGCGCTCGGCGCGGGGACCGCCTGCGCTGCGGCAGGCGCGGTCGGCATCAGCAGGAGCAGAGGGGCGGTGAGCGCACCTGCGCTGAGCCCGACGAGGATGGAAGGACGGAAGGGTCGGCGCATCGGGTCCCCCGGTCAGGTGGTTGTCAGGTAACCTCACCACACCGGACCGTCGTCTCCCCCGGCGGGACCTGAGACGCACAAGAGGTGAACCTCACCTCCTCCGAGGCAGGCCGGAGACGTCCGGCCCGGCCGGTCACCTCAGTTGGCCGACTCGACCCCCTGCAGGGCCTTCATCCTGCTGAGGACGCGACCGTAGGCGGCCGCGGCCTTCTCCGGGTCACCGGTCCCGAGCGCGGCCAACGCCTCGGCGACGTCCCCGGCCGACTCGTCGTCGGACAGCGTCTCGTCGTCGGTCAGGTGCACCAGCCCGCCGTAGTCGAGCTCGACGAGCGAGCGCGGGTGGAAGTCCTCCAGCCACCGGGCGAGGTCCTCGACCCCCTGGGTCACTGCCCCGTCGTCGACGGTACGACGCAGCACCGCCAGGCCACGAGCGGCCCGGCGACGCGCCCGGGACATCGCCGTGCGGTAGACCAGCGACCTACCCGTACGGATCCCGAGCGGGCCGGCTGCCGACCCCGGGAGCAGCAGGCGCTCGTCGGGCTCGACCAGCAGGAACCATCGCACCGGGACCTGCCACGGGCAGCTCTGCACGTGGAGCCGTCCGTCCGGGTGGTCGCTGCGCCAGACGTCGAGCTCCTTCTCCGCGGTGACCAGGCTCGTCCCCGGCACGAACCAGGGGAGCAGGTCGTCGTGGACGTCGTCGACGAAGTCGAGCAGCCCCTCGGCGGCCCTCACCCGGGTACGCAGCGGGCAGATCAGGGTCACCCCGTCGAGATCGGTGACGAGCGCCTTCTCCTCGGCGGGGGGCAGGCCCGCGGGGGCGACGCCGCAGAGTGCCTCGAGCCCGACCCGGTGCTCGTACGCCTCGGCCTGCTCGCGCGTCAGACCGGCCCCGGCTGCGAGCTGCTCCTGCCAGAACCGGCGCTCGTCCTCCTCGAACGCGGCGAGGGGCTCATAGACCCGGAGGTACGCCGCATGGCTCGTACCCGTCATGGCACCACCCTGTCAGACGTTCACCCGGTCGGGCCCACGTGGCGGGTCATGCTCTCGGCGCAGATCGGTGCGAGGATCAAGGGCATGACGCTCGTCTGGCTGGTCCTGGGTGTCGCCCTGATCGCCGCCGAGATGCTCACCCTGGACCTGGTCCTGGTGATGGTCGGCACCGCTGCCCTGCTCGCCGCCGGCTCGGCAGCGCTCGGGGCCGGGCTCACGGTCCAGCTGCTCGTGCTCGCCGCAGGCAGCGCGGTGGGGCTGCTCGGGGTGCGCCCGCCGGTCAAGCGCCACCTTGCCCAGGGTCCCGACCTCGCCCAGGGCAGCGACCGCCTCGTCGGGCATGCTGCGACGGTGGTGGAGCAGGTCACCGACGCCACCGGTCAGGTGCGCCTGGACGGTGAGCTGTGGCGAGCCCGCCCCTATGCCGGCCTGCCCGACATCCCTGCCGGCACCGCCGTCTCGGTGGCGTCGGTGTCTGGTGTCACCCTGTACGTCTATCCCCAGGAGCTCATATGACCGCTCTGATCATTGCCGCCGTGCTCGCCGTGCTCGTGGTCTTTCTGCTGTCCCGGGCTGTGCGGGTCGTGCCGCAGGCCAACACGTACGTCATCGAGCGCCTCGGCCGCTTCTCCCGCAGCCTCGAGCCCGGGATCCACCTGCTCCTTCCGGGCATTGACCGGGTCCGGGCCAAGATGGACATGCGCGAGCAGGTCGTCTCCTTCCCGCCGCAAGCAGTCATCACCCGCGACAACCTGGTCGTCGGGATCGACTCGGTCATCTACTACTCCCCGACCGACGTGGCCGCCGCGACCTACCAGATCGAGGACTACGTCGCCGCGATCGAGCAGCTGGTCGTGACCACGTTGCGCAACGTGGTCGGTGGCCTGCAGCTCGAAGAGGCGCTGACCGGCCGAGACCACATCAACGCCGCGCTGGCGCTGGTGCTCGACGAGGCGACCGGCAAGTGGGGGATCAAGGTCAACCGGGTCGAGATCCGGGGCATCGAGCCGCCTGCCACGATCCGTGACGCGATGGAGCAGGCGATGCGCGCGGACCGGGGCAAGCGCGCCGCGATCCTCACCGCCGAGGGCCAGCAGCAGTCCGCCGTCCTGTCGGCGCAGGGCGAGAAGCAAGCCGCGGTGCTCCGGGCCGAGGCGTCCAAGGCCGCGACCATCCTGGCGGCCGAGGGTTACAAGGAGTCGCGTCGCCTCGAGGCCGAGGGCGAGGCGCTCGCCGTCGCCCGGCTGGTAGGAGCGATCAAGGACGCTGAGGTGACCGACCGGGTGCTCGCCTGGCAGCAGCTTCAGCTGCTCCCCAGGATCGCCGAGGGTGACGCCAACAAGATCTGGTTCATCCCCACCGACGTCGCGAGCTACGTCGAGCAGGCCAAGAACGCCTTGCGATGACCGCACCCCGGGGAATCTTCGACCAGGGGCACGAGGAGGTGCACTTCGTCTTCGACGCCGCCACCGGGCTGCAGGCCATCGTGGCGATCTACAGCACGGCCCGCGGGCCGGCGCTCGGCGGGACCCGTTTTCGTGCGTACCCCTCCGAGGACGACGCCCTGCAGGACGTCCTCAGGCTGTCGAAGGCGATGGCCTACAAGGCTGCCGTGACCGGGCTCGACCTGGGCGGTGGCAAGGCGGTCATCCTCGGCGACCCGGAGCGCGACAAGACGCCCGAGCTGCTCCACGCGTACGGGAGGGCCCTGCAGCGGCTCGACGGCCGCTACTGGACCGCAGCCGACGTCGGCACCTCCGTGCAGGACATGGACACGATCGCCGAGACCTGTGAGTTCGTGACCGGACGGTCGCCGGATCAGGGCGGCGCCGGCGACAGCGCGGTTCTCACGGCGTACGGGGTGCACCAGGCGATGCGGGCGGCAGCGCAGCACGTCTGGGGCGTGCCGTCCCTGGCCGGGCGTCGGGTCGGCGTTGAAGGGGTGGGCAAGGTCGGGCGCCACCTGGTCGGACTCCTGCTGGAGGACGGTGCGTCGGTGGTGGCCTCGGACGTACGCCCGTTCGAGGTCGACGGCGTCGACGTGCTCCCGGTGGACGAGCTGCCCGGCGCGGCGCTGGACGTGTATGCGCCCTGCGCCCTCGGCGGGTCGCTGACGACCGCCGCGGTCGCCGGGCTTCAGGCACAGGTGGTCTGCGGGGCGGCCAACAACCAGCTGTCCGCTGCCGGGCTCGCCGAGGCGCTGGCCGACCGGGACGTGCTTTACGTGCCGGACTACGTCGCGAACGCCGGCGGGCTCGTGCAGGTGGCCGACGAGCGCCACGGGTTCGACTTTGCCCGCGCCCGAGCCCGAGCCGGCGGCATCTTCGACACCACCCTTCAGGTGCTGTCCGTGGCGGCGTCCGAGGCGGTCCCGCCGTCGGTGGCGGCCGACCGGATCGCGGAGCGAGCCATGGCGGTCTGAGGCCGCGCACACGACCGCGTCGCCGGTGTTGCGGGCGATCGGCTCCCGCCGCTGCACGTTGAGCGAGCGTCACGGCCACGGGCCTGTATCGTGGGCAGCCTGACCTCGGGCCCTCGGGCCCTGACGTCAGCGACTTGAGACTTACGCCACCAGGGGCCGCGAGCCCCGCCGTCATGAGGGGGTCGAGCCATGGGGCGCGGCCGTGCCAAAGCCAAGCAGACGAAGGTCGCACGCGAGCTCAAATACAGCTCGGGGACGCTCGACCCAGATCGTCTGAAGGCCGAGCTTGATGCTGACCCGTTCGCTCGCGCCTCCGTGCGCAGAGACGACGAGGACGAGTACGGCCAGCCCGTGCGCCGCTGACTCTCTCCGCTGATCCGCCCCCGCACGGCAACGAGCTAGATTTTGTGGCGCGACACGACCACGCTGATCGAGAGCCGCGGAAGATCACGGCTCCCTGAGACGCTTGTCGGGACAGGTCAGGTGGGGTGGTTGCCGACCATCGTCACCGCGGCGGGACCCGGCTCGCGGTCGTGCACCGCTCCCGAGCGCACCTCACCCAGCACCCAGGCCGGGACGTGGCGGGCGGTCAGGACCGCGAGGGCCCGGTCGACCTCGGCCGCCGCGACGACGGCCACCATGCCGACCCCCATGTTGAAGGTGCGTTCCATCTCGGCCTGCTCGACCCGCCCGCGGGCCTCCACGAGCGAGAAGATCGGCTGCGGGGTCCACGTGCCGCGGTCGAGCTCGACCGTCACCCCGTCCGGCAGCACGCGCCCCAGGTTGGCCGCCAGCCCCCCGCCGGTCACGTGGGCGAAGGTGTGCACCTCCACCTCGGCGATCAGCGACAGGCAGTCGAGCGCGTAGACCCGGGTCGGGACGAGCAACTCCTCGCCGAGCGGTCCGCCCAGCTCGTCGACGACGGCCCCGAGCGGCATCCGGGCCCCAGCGAGCAGCACGTGCCGCACCAGCGAGAACCCGTTGGAGTGCACGCCGGAGGAGCCCATGGCGATCACGACGTCACCGGGCTTGACCAGGTGGGCGCCGAGCACGTCGGCGGCCTCGACCACCCCGACACCGGTGCCGGCGATGTCGTAGTGGTCGTCCGGCATGAGGCCCGGGTGCTCGGCGGTCTCCCCGCCGATCAAGGCGCAGCCGGCCAGGGCGCAGCCGGTCGCGATGCCCGACACGATCTCCGCCACCCGCTCCGGCACGACCCGCCCGACGGCGACGTAGTCCTGCAGGAACAGCGGCTCGGCGCCGCAGACGACGAGGTCGTCGACCACCATGCCGACCAGGTCGATGCCGACGGTGTCGTGCTTGTCGAGCGCCTGCGCGATCGCCAGCTTGGTGCCGACCCCGTCGGTCGAGGACGCCAACAGCGGCTCGCGATACTTCGAGGTGTCGAGGCGGAACAGCCCGGCGAAGCCGCCCAGCCCGCCGACCACCTCCGGCCGGGTGGCGCGTGAGACCGAGGAGCGCATGAGCTCCACCGCGCGCTCGCCCGCGTCGATGTCGACGCCTGCCGCGGCGTACGACGAGCTCTGCCCCGGTCCGTCTGCGCCGTCGAAAGCCGTCACGTGGTCACCAGTGCATCAGTGGTCTCGGCCGGGGACAGGCCGTTGTGCACCACCGACATCGGCAGCTGCTCGTGCTCCGGCCCGGCCGCCGACACGGGCACCGGGATCGGGTAGTCACCGGTGAAGCAGGCCCGGCATAGCCGGTCGGCTCGCTGGTTGGAGGCCCCGGTGAGCCCCTCCAGGGACACGAACGACAGCGAGTCCGCGCCGATCGAGGCCTGGATCTGGTCGACCTCCATGCCGGAGGCGATCAGCTCTGCGCGGCTCGCGAAGTCGATGCCGTAGAAGCACGGCCACATCACCGGCGGGGAGGAGATGCGCACGTGCACCTCGTACGCCCCGGCCTCGCGCAGCATCCGCACCAGCGCGCGCTGGGTGTTGCCTCGCACGATCGAGTCGTCGACGACGACGAGCCGCTTGCCTCGCACCACGTCACGCAGCGGGTTGAGCTTGAGCCGGATCCCGAGCTGACGGATCGTCTGGGACGGCTGGATGAACGTGCGCCCGACGTAGGAGTTCTTGACCAGGCCCATCCCGTACGGGATGCCGCTCTGCTCGGCGAACCCGATCGCTGCGGGGATGCCCGACTCGGGGACCCCGATCACCAGGTCGGCGTCGACCGGGGCCTCGAAGGCGAGCGTGCGGCCGACCTGCACCCGGGTCGTATACACGCTCTGACCAGCGATGGTGGTGTCGGGCCGGGCGAGGTAGACGTATTCGAACAGGCACCCCTTCGGGGAGGGCGCGGCGAACCGTTGCGAGCGCACCCCGGTGGCGTCGATGGCGAGCAGCTCGCCCGGCTCGACCTCGCGGACGAAGGACGCGCCCACGATGTCGAGGGCCGCCGTCTCGCTCGCGACCACCCAGCCGCGTTCGAGGCGGCCGAGCACGAGCGGACGTACGCCGTGCCGGTCGCGGGCCGCGTACAGGGTGCGCTCGTTCATGAACGTCAGGCAGAACGCGCCCTGCAGCTGAGGCAGCACCTCGAGCGCGACCGCGTCCGGGGAGCGCGTGGGGTCCGAGGCGAGCAACGCGGTGATGAGGTCGGAGTCGGTGGTGGCCGTGATGCCCCGACGCTGGAGACCCAGCCGTTCGACCTTCGCCGACAGCTCGGCGGTGTTGGTCAGGTTGCCGTTGTGGCCGAGCGCCAGGGAGATGCCCGGACCGAGCGTACGGAAAGAGGGCTGCGCGTTTTCCCAGGTGCCGGCGCCAGTCGTGCTGTAGCGGGTGTGCCCGATCGCCAGGTGGCCCTTGAGCCCGGACAGGATCGCCTCGTCGAAGACCTGGCTGACCAGACCGAGCTCCTTGTAGACGAGCATGGCGGTGCCGTCAGACACAGCCATACCAGCTGCCTCCTGGCCGCGGTGCTGCAGCGCGTAGAGCCCGTAGTAGGTGAGCTTGGCGACGTCCTCGTCAGGGGCCCAGACCCCGAACACGCCGCACTCCTCGCCGATCGGGGGCTCGTCCGCATCCGTCGCGTCGAAGTCCTTGACGTTTGCGTCCACGGGGGCCGTCACGTGCCGAGAGCGTAGCCGCGCACCGCCCGGCCGGGGCTCAGCGCCCTTCCCAGAAGGGGGCCCGCAGCTCGCGCTTGAGCACCTTCATCGCCCCTGACAACGGCAGCGGCTCCTCGCGGAAGGCCACCGACTTCGGGGTCTTGTACGCGGCGATCTGCCCTCGAGCGTGCTCGATCAGCTCGGTCTCGGTGACCGTGTGGTCCGGGTGCAGGACGACGACGGCGTGCACCGCCTCGACCCAGACGTCGTCGGGGATGCCGATGACCGCGACCTGAGCGACCGCCGGGTGGCTCGCCAGCGCCTGCTCGACCTCGGTGCTGTAGACGTTCTCGCCGCCGGTGACGATCATGTCCTTCGTACGGTCGACGAGGAACAGGTAGCCCTCGTCGTCGAGGTAGCCGGCGTCGCCGGAGTGATACCAGCCGCCGGCGAAAGCCTCCTCGGTCTGCTCGGGCCGCCGCCAGTACTCGGTCATGAACTGCCCGCCACGGATGCAGACCTCGCCGACGGTCCCGGCTGGTACGCGCTGACCCTCAGGGTCCTGGATCTCGACGGTCGTGCCGGCGACCGGTCGGCCGGCCGAGGCCAGCTTGTCCTCGCGCAGGTGGTCCTCCGCGGTGAGGATGCTGACCAGCGCGGCGCTCTCGGTCATCCCGTAGCCCTGGCTGATCTCCAGCTGCGGCTGCTCTCGCCGCAGCCGCTCCAGCACCGGACGGGGCATCGGGCTCGCGCCGTACGTCAGGCGCCTCATCCTCGTGAAGCGCTCGGGGGCGTAGTCAGGGTGCGCGAACATCATCGCGATCATCGTCGGGACCATGATCGTGTTGCTGCAGCCGCGGGTCTCGACCACGTTCAGCACGGCCCCCGGGTCGAAGAACGGGATCGTCGTCAGCTGCCCGCCGGTGAGCGGCATGCCGACGATCGCGCCCAGCGACGCGGCGTGGAACATCGGCACCTGGACGAGGTAGTCGTCGTCCTCGTCGATCCGTGAGGCGATCAAGATGTGGTAGGTCGTCAGGCAGAGGGCCCGGTGGTCGAGCACGACCCCCTTGGGCAGCCCGGTGGTGCCGCCGGTGTACATCAGGATGGCCGGGTCGCTCTCCTCCGGCTCGGTCGGCACACTGTCCTTGCCTGCCGCGATCAGGGCGTCGTACATGACGTCGTGAGGTGCTGCGGCACCGTCGCCGATCATGACGACCGTCTTGACGCCGGCCGCCTCACGCACCGTGTCGATCACGCCGGCGAAGATCGGGTCGGTGAAGACGACCGTCGTCGTGCTGTCGCTGAGGACGTGGGTCAGCTCGCGGGCCGCGAAGCGCAGGTTGAGCGGGTTGATGACGACGCCCGCGAGCCAGCAGGCGTGATAGAGCTCCTCGTACGCCGCGCTGTTGCAGGCAAGCACAGCGCAACGGTCGCCGGGCTGCAGACCCAGCTCGGTCGTGAGCGCGTTGGCCAGGCGGACGATCCGTTCGCCGTGCTGGGCGTAGGTGGTGGTCACCCCGGTGTGGGCGTCGGTGATCAGCGACCGGTCGGCGAACCTGTCGACGGCGGGCAGGATCTGGCGGTGCCAGACGAGCTCTTTCACGGGTGCGACCTCCTGGGTGACGGTCGTCACAGCCTACGAGGCGCCGCGGACCGGGATACGATGCGCCACCCCCGGATCCTGGCCCGGGCGACGGCAGGATCGCGACCGTGCTCGAGACCCGTCCCACCCCAGATCTCCGGCTCGTGGTCGCCTCGGTGGCGGCGGCGACCCTCGCCCTGCTCGCCGGGTGCACCGGACCCGCTGGCGGGTCGGGCGGTCCCGCCTCGTCCTCGGTCCACGTCGTCCCCGTCCCGCAGGCGACCCTCCTGACCACCTTCGGAGCCGGCAGCTACCTCGTCGGCCGAGACGTGGCGCTGGCCCGCTATCAGCCGTCCGACGGCTGCAGCTGGACCCAGGACGACGCCGCGGGCCAGCTGCTCGACCGGAGCGGGTCAAGCCG
>JBBSTR010000007.1:0-57345 GCA_038235705.1 Mycobacteriales bacterium | reverse complement strand
GGGAGCGTCTGCGCGGTGACGTGCTGGCCGGGGCCGAGAGCGAGGTCGGCGGCGTCGCCCCAGGGCTGAGCGGGGTGGTGCAGCACGGGCACCCCGTCGGCGGTGCGGACCTCCAGGCGGCGGTCAGGGTGCAGAACGAGGGCGAAGCCGGTGGCGTGGACGAGCGTGTGGTGGCGGGCGCAGACCACAACCAGGTTGTCCAGGTCGGTGCCGCCGCCGTCGGACCAGAACGCCAGGTGGTGGGCGTGCAGGTTGCGGCGTCGGGTGCACCCGGGGAAGCGGCAGCGCTCACCGTCGATCGTGCCGAGCAGCTCACGCAGCGCCAGGCTCGCCTCACGGCGGGTGCGGCCCAGGTCGTGGCGTCGACAGTCCCTGCTCGTCACTGGACGCAGGACCGGCCGCTTCCCTCGACCGGGCAGCGACCGGAGAACCGCCCGCACGCTGCTCGGGGGGAGCAGCTCACCGTCGGCCTGCCGGGCCCAGCCCGACAGCGGGTCGACCTGCGGGCTCAGCTGCGGCCGACGGCGCCGGGCCGCGGTGGGATGCGCGGCCTGCTCGGCGGTCAGCGCGTCCTGCGCCAGCGACACCAGCGCGTCGGCGTCAGTGGGTTCGGGCGCCGCCGTCGGCGTCTCCGCGGCGACGCCGCCCTTGCCGCCGTCGTCGGCGGACGTCACCGACGGTTGCGTCTGTGCTCGGGCGGGTGCCTTGTCAACGGCCGGCGCGACCTGCGACCGCTCCTGCTCCCGTGCCAGCTCGGCCTTGCGCGCGTCCAGCCCCTCCCGCACGACCGGCAGCAGGTGCGCCGGCCCGCTGATCGTCATCGTGAACCCGCCGCGGTCGTCGTAGCGCACCCGGGTCCGCAGCCGCCACGCCGCCCACTCCGGATCGGCGCGGTCCTCCTCGTAGGAGCGGGCCCGCGCAACCCCCGCGGCCAGCTTCTCCAGCTGCGCCGCGGACGAGTGCCGGGCCAACGACACCCAGTCGATGCCGTCCTCCGGCTCCGCCACGCGGCTGATCGCCCGGACCTTGGAGTAGGAGACGCGGCCGTCGGCGAACGCCTCACGCAGCACCCGCAGCTCCTCGAGCCGACGGGCCACCCGGACCTGCTCGCGCGCGGCACCCCCGGACAGCCCCACCCGCCAAGACAGCCAGTGGGCGCACGACAGCATCCCCGGACCGCTCCAACCCTGCCGCCGGTCGAACTCCGCGATCCAGGCCAACAACTCCGCCTGCGCCGCCGCGATCCGCCCGGCGCGCAGGCAGATCCCGTCCTCCAGCTGCCTGACCGTCAACGCCGAAAGTGTCTCCATCCCCGGACGCTAGGACCGAGGTACGACAGTCCCGGCGCGCGTCACAGCAAGGCTGCCCTGAGGCCGCGACGGCACGGAGACGGGTCGTGCTGCTGCGGTGACGACTCCTACTGCCGGGAGACGCCAGCCTCGTCCGCCGGCGTCGTGAGCACGCAGAACTCGTTGCCTTCGGGATCGGCGAGCACCGCCCAGCCGCTGTCCTCGGTGCGCAGGTCGTCGACGACGGTCGCCCCAAGGTGGAGCAGGCGCTCCACCTCTTCGTCTCGATTCCGGTCCACGGGACGCAGGCACATGTGCATGCGATTCTTGATCGTCTTCTCCTCCGGGACCCGGAGGAAGATGAGGTCGCGGCCGGCCGGTCCGTGCAGCCCCGCCTCGTCCGCGTCGTCCTCGCCGTCAGGCACGAAGTCGTCGAGAACCTGAGCCCACCACGCTGCCTGTGCCCGAGGGTCGCGGGCATCGAGGCAGAAGTTCGCGGTGCGGGAGGCCATACCTCACCTTGGCACGTGGCCGAGCAGGTGCTCACCGTCGCCGTGCTCCGGCCACACTTGTTCTCGCGAGCCCTGCCTGACGGTGCATGCGTGCTCCCTGCCGCCGTGCGGACGACGGACCGTTCGAGGCCGATCAGGCGCCGCCTCGGCGAGGTCATGCGGTGGAGCGTGTCATCTCTTCGTACGAGACCGCGTGCAGCCTGTGGACGACTCAGCCGACGGCGCGAACGGCCTCCGCGATCGGCGTGTCGCCGGAGATGAGCTCCAGGGTGCGGCCGACCGTGCCGGGGGCGTCGAGCAGCGCAACCAGGACCGCGGCGACGTCGTCGCGGGTCACCTTGCCCCGATCGACGGAGGCCTCGAGCCGGACCGTGCCGCTGCCGGCGTCGTCAGTGAGCCCGCCGGGCCGCAGCACGGTCACGTCGATCCCGTCGATCGCCTGCACCTGCTCCTCGGCCTTGCCCTTGGCGCGCAGGTAGGGGCCCATGCTTCCGAAGTCCTCGTCGCTGGCGTCCGCGCTTGCGCCGAAGGAGGACAGCAGCAGGTAGCGACGGATCCCGGCGTGTGCCGCAGCCTCGGCCAACGTCACGGCGCCCTGCCGGTCGACGGTGTCGGTGCGCTCCGGGTTGCCGCCGCCGGCCCCGGCCGCGAAGACGACGGCGTCGGCGCCTGCCATCGCCTCGGACAGCGCCTGGACGGTCGTGTCCTCCAGGTCGAGCACCAGCGGCTCCGCGCCGGCGTCCCGCAGGTCGGCCTCCTGCGCCTGCTTGCGGATCAGGCCGATCGGGGTGTCGCCCCTCGCGGTGAGCATCCTCGCGAGTCGAAGAGCGACCTGACCATGACCACCAGCGATGACGATGCGCATCTGCTCACCCTAGGCCTGGGGGCAGCAGCACGTCGGTCAGGATGGTGGCTCGTCGCTGCTGGGCCACACCGCGATCGCGACGAGCACGGCTGCCCAGATCGCCAGCGGTACGACGGGCCAGAACTCGTGCAGCGCGCCGTCCTTGACGCTCTGGGCACCCCAGACGCCGATCATGATCACGGCTCCGCCCAGCCAGTAGCGCCACTCGTCCAGCCAGGCTCGGGTTTCTTGATCGCGACGGTTCGGCCGGTGCGCCGGCAGGTCGGCCACGATCGGGGCCAGCTCGGAGGTCGTCCGGGTAGCCAGGGTGGCGGTGACCCGCTCCTCGTACTCGGGCATCGTCAAGCGCCCTTCGGCCAGTCCGGCGCCGAGCCTGCTCAGCACGGCCTCGCGATCCCGGTCGCTCGCTCGGTGGGTCAGGTCGTCGGTGCTCATGCGTGGGTCTCCTGAGTCACGAGGGGGGCGTTCGTCGTCGGCAGGTGAAGGGTGAACCAGCCGTGCAGCACCCGGTCGGCGAGCGCGTCGCGGTCAGCCGGGTCCAGCACGAGCAGTTGGGTCGTCAGCCCGTCGACGAGCACGAACAGCTCGGTCGCAAGGGCGCGCGGGTCCTCGTCAGGTCGCAGACTGCCGTCCTGCGACAGCACCCGCAGCTCGCGGGTGAACCAGCGGCGCAGCTCCGCGTCGAGGGTGGCGGCGCGCCCGGCCAGCTCGGGCTCGACGACGGCGGCGGCGGTGAACGCGAGCCACACCCGGGCCCGCCGGTCCCGCTCCGGGTCCAGGGGCAGCCAGAGCCGGACGACCCGGCTCAGCCGCTCCGACGTCGGGGGGCCGGGCGGCGTCCCGAGGAGCGTGGCGAGGAACTGCTCGTGCGCCCGGTCGTACGCGCCCGAGACCAGCTCGGCTTTCGACCGGAAGTAGTACTGGACCTGGGCCGTCGACACGGCTGCTCGCGCTGCTACCGAGCGCATGCTGACGGCGCCGAGCCCCTCCTCGGCCACGACGGACAGGGCTGCGTCGAGCAGGTGCGCGCCTCGGGTCTCCGTCATGTGTACGATCGTACTGTACGAACGTATGGAGTCAACACATGGCTCGGCTCATAACGGTGGTGATCCTGAGCGCGAAACGCCTGTCAAGATCACCGATGATCTGAGCGGGGGGCGGCAGAGGCGGTCAGGCGAGCGAGCACGCCAGGGCCAGCAGGTCCCGGTCGCTGCCCGGCGGACCCAGCAGGCAGACGCCGCAGGGCAAGCCCTCGGGCGTACGGGCCGGGACGGTGACCGCCGGCAGCCCGCCCAGCCCCGCGAGGCACGTCAGGCTCAGAGTGGTGTGCCGTGAGGCGGTGAGGTCGCTGCCGATCAGCGGCGGGACCGAACCGGTGGCGGGGAAGACGAGCACCCGATCACCGACCAGGGAGCGCACCTGCGTCCGGGACGTCTCGGCGTTGACGTGCGCCTGCGCCCTCTCGTCAGGGGTCATCAGTGAGGCGGCCTCGAACCGGCCTCGGACGTCCGGCCCGAGCGCGGCCATCCGGCCGGTCAGCCAGGTGCCGTGCTCCTGCCAGGCCTCCGCGGACAGCAGGTTGCGGTAGGCGTCCACCCATCCCGGGTCGGGGCGGCTCTCCTCGCGGGCCGCCCCCCAGCGCCGGGCGTGCTCCTGCACCACGGCAGCCACGTCCGGGTCGGCCAGCGCGGTCAGCGCGGTCAGCGAGACCAGCTGCAGGGGGGACCGCGACGACGGCGGGAGCAGCACGTCGCCGACGGCAGCGAGCAGCGCGGCGTCGCGGGTCAGCCAGCCGACCACGTCCAGGGACGGGGCGAGCGGTACGACGCCGACCTTGGAGACGGCGCCGTGACTCGTACGGATCCCGTACAGCCCCTGGTAGGCAGCCGGCAGACGCACCGAGCCGCCGGTGTCGGTGCCGAGCCCGATCGAGACCTCGCCCAGGGCGACGGCCGTCGCCGAGCCGGAGGAGGACCCGCCGGGCAGCCGTCCGGGAGCGGCCGGGTTGGGCGGGGTGCCGTAGTGCGGGTTGGCGCCGGCGAGCGACCACGCCAGCTCGTCGCCGTGCACGATCCCGGTCACGTCCGCGCCTGCGTCCAGCAGCCGCTGCACCGCGTCGGCGTGCCGGTCCTCGACCAGGGCGTTCTCGAGCCAGGTCGGGTTGCCGGCGCCGATGCGCTGACCTGCGACCGCGTAGAAGTCCTTGACCGCGACGGTCTCGCCATCGAGCGGGCCCGCGCCGCCGCGCACCAGAGGGGTGCCGCGCACCCGCCAGGTCGGGTCAGTCATGCGCGGTCACGAGAAAGCGGTCGACGGCCTCGACGAACAGCTCCGGGGCCTCGGAGTGAACCCAGTGCCCGACCCCCTTCAACCGCACGAGCCGGGCGTGCGGGAACAGCCGGGTCCGCTCCTCGCGCGAGTCGTCGGTGACGTAGTCCGAGTCGCCGCCCGCCAGGAAAAGCGTCGGTCCGTCGTACGGGAGCCCGACGTCCGGGAACCCGGCGATCGCCTCGAGGTCGCGGGCCAGGACGTCGAGGTTGGCGCGCCAGGTCCACCCGTCGGCGCTGCGCGTGAGGTTCTGCAGCAGGAACCCGCGTACCCGCTCGCTGTGGATCTCGACCGCCAGGGCGGCGTCGGCGTCGGCGCGCGACGTGAGGGCCGCGTGGTCGAGCGCCCGCATCACGCGCAGGTGCCGCGCGTGCTCGGACTCACCCTCGGTGAGGGCGCCCAACGCGGAGGCCGGGGCGATGTCGACGACGACCAGCGACCGCACCAGCTCGGGTCGCGTCAGCGCAAGCACCATCGCGACCTTGCCGCCCATCGAGTGCCCGAGCAGGTCGACCGGCCCGTCCAGCTCGTCCGCGACCGACACCGCCATGTCCTCGTACGACAGGCGAGACGTCCAGCCGGAGCGACCGTGGTTCGGCAGGTCGTACGTCGTGACCGCCCGACCCTTGGCCGCGAGCCCGGCGGCTGCGGTGGCGAGGTTCTTGCCCTGCCCGAGCAGCCCGTGCAGCATCACGAGCGGCGGGCCCTGCCCGACGGTGCGACTCTGCAGCATGGGCCCAGTGTCGGGCATCCGGCGGCCGGTCATCGGGAGCGGAGGCGGCGGGCGAGCAGGGGCGCCGCGCCGAGCATGAGCAGGACCCGGACGACCTGTACGGCGAGCACGAACGTCACGTCCCCGCCGGTGTCGACCGAGGCGGCGAGCACCGCGTAGAGCCCGCCCGGCGTCGTGGCCAGGTAACCGTCGACCGCAGACGCTCCGGTAGCCAGCGAGAGCAGCGCTCCGAGCCCGGCGCAGGCCAGGATCAGCGCGGCGATCGCACCGAGCGACGGAAGCACGAGGCGGCGGGCCTGGCTCAGGGCCCCGCGGGTGAAGCTGAGCCCGACCTGGAGGCCGATCACGCCGACCGCGACCGACTGCAGCCAGGACGGGACGCCCCGCGCCGCCGCGTCGAGACCGACCGCCGCGACGACCCCGGAGACGACGAGGGGGCCGAGCAGGCCGCCGGCGGGCAGGCGGGTCGCCCGGGCCAGAGCCAGCCCCAGCAGGGCGGTGGCGAGCACGAAGAGCAGGACGGCGAGCAGCCCGGGCTCCGCGGTGGTGCCCGGGGCCTGGGTCCCGGCCGGTGCGGGCAGAGCGGCCGCGACGACCGGTGCGGTGAGGACCACGAGGAGCACCCGCAGGTATTGCATGACGGCGACGAGCCGCTCGTCGGCTCCCAGCTCGCGGGCGATCGCCACCACCCCGGACGCACCACCGGCGATCATCCCGAACGCTCCGGTGGCCCGGTCGACACCGGTCCGTCGGGTCAGGACGGAGCCGGCGGCGACCGACAGCGCGAGGGTCACGAGCGAGACGACGAGGACGGGCAGAAGATCCCGGCCCAGCTCGCGAAGGGTTGCGGTGGTCACCAACGCCCCGATGCTGACGCCCAGCACCGCCTGGCCCCCGCGGGCGCTGCCGCGGGGAAGGACGACGGGTCCCCGGCCGGTCAGGGCGAGGGTGAGTCCGACGGCCACGCCGGCGAACAGGGCCGGGCTGGGGGCCGAGAGCCGCTGCAGCAGGTAGGTCAGCAGCAGGGTGCCGGCGCCGAGCGTCAGGGCGTCGCGAACGCTCCTACGGGTCACACACCAGTGTGCGCAGAGGCTAGAGCAGCTCGAAGATGGTGGCGTTCGCCTGACCGCCGCCCTCGCACATGGTCTGCAGCCCGTAGCGGATGCTGTTGTCCCGCATGTGGTGGAGCAGCGTCGTGGCCAGCCGGGCGCCGGACGCGCCGAGCGGGTGACCGAGCGCGATGGCGCCGCCGAGCGGGTTCAGGGCCTTCTCGTCCGCGCCGATCTCGGCGAGCCACGCGAGCGGCACCGGCGCGAACGCCTCGTTGACCTCGAAGGCCCCGATGTCGTTCACCGACAGGCCCGAGCGCTTCAGCGCCTTCTGGGTCGCCGGGATCGGGCCGGAGAGCATCATGATCGGGTCGGAGCCGACGACGACGGAGGTGTGCACCCGCGCGATCGGGGTGAGCCCCTGCTCGCGGGCCATGTCGGCGGTCATCACGAGCAGCGCGGCCGAGCCGTCGCTGATCTGGCTCGCGTTGCCCGCGTGGATGACGCCGTCCTCTTTGAAGACGGTCTTCAGCTTGGCGAGACCCTCGACGGTGCCGCCCGTCCGGATGCCCTCGTCCTTGCTGATCCCGGCAACCGTCGTGATCTGGGCGTCGAACGCCCCGGCCGACTGCGCCGCCGCAGCCTTCTCGTGGCTGGCGAGGGAGAACTCGTCGAGCTGTGTGCGCGAGAAGCCCCACTGCGCGGCGATCATCTCCGCGCCGATCCCCTGGTTGGGCATCACCGCGCCGAACCGCTCGACCCAGCCCTCGCCGTTGAACGGGTTGCCGCCGACCGCGACGTTGCTGCCCATCGGGACCCGGCTCATCGCCTCGACGCCACCGGCGACGACCGCGTCCGCGTGCCCGGCCACGACGCTGGCGACCGCGAAGGACAGGGCCTGCTGGCTGCTCCCGCACTGCCGGTCGACGGTCACGCCGGCGACCGACAACGGCCAGCCGGCTGACAGCACAGCCGTGCGCGCCACGTCGGCCGCCTGCTCGCCGACCTGGCTGACGCAGCCCCAGACGACGTCGTCGATCAGCGACGGGTCGAGCCCGGTCCGCTCGACGAGGGCTTTCAGCACGTGTGCGGAAAGATCGGCCGGATGAACCCCGGCGAGCCCTCCGTTGCGCTTGCCGGTCGGGGTGCGTACTGCTTCGACGATGACGGCGTCCTGGGTCATGGCTCTCCTCGGTGGGTCGGTGACGTCCTGCCTACCCGGTTGACGGTACGGACGAGCGCGGACCCCCGATCGGGTGAACGCCCTCAAGCGCGCGGGTGCCCTCTGCCGAGGCCCCGGGCACGGCTGGCGACAACCCTGGCCTCACCTCGTCGAGGAGGAACGGTGTCGGTGCGTGTGCTGTCCCGATGGGACGGGTTCTGCCTGGCCTGCCGCGTGGACCGTCCCCTGGTCCTGACGATGACCGGTCCCGGCGGCGTGAAGTCGTGGTGGAACGGGGTCGGCTGGTACGACCGTGACCTGCACCTGACCTGTGGGCTCTGCGGCCGTGTCGAGCCTGTTACCTGGGACCAGGCCGACGACCCGGAGGCCGACCTGCTGCTGATCGAGACGGTCGAGGAGCAGGCGGCGTACGACGAGCTGCCGGGCGGTGCCGGCGACCCGCTCGCCGGGACCGTGGCGTCGCACCCCGTCCGGGTGGGCTCCGAGCCTCTCGGCCCCGTCCCGCTGGCGCTGCCCCCCGAGCTGGCGGTCGAGGTCCCCGTCGCGTCGCCCTTCGAGCCCGCGCTGCTCGAGCCCGCACCCGTCGAGGCCGCCGCCGCTGTCTCGCAGGAGCACACCCGGCGCCCTCCCGGCCCCGGGCCGACGAAGATCCCACGGCAGAAGACGGTTAGCACGCAGCAGCGCAAGCAGGAGGCGGCCCGCCAGCGGGTCGCCCGTCAGCAGGAACGCCGGGTCGGCGCTTCCTGAGGCGTAGGCCAGGATGTCAAGGCGGGTCTCAGACGGTGACCCCGAGCGGGACGCTCACCCCGAGCCCGCGTCGGGTGCACGCGACGACGCGCCGACCAGAGCTTGCGCCGCGGTCAGTCGCTGGGCGTTGTCTTGTCGGTGCAACGATCAAACTGAGGAGGTCGCGTGCTCTTCCCTCGCGTCACGCTGCGGCCCGGTGCACCTCTGGTGGGTGTACGTGTCGTCGGCGACCGGGTCACCGAGATCGGTGAGCTGAGGCCGGCGCCAGGTGAAGAGGTGCTCGACGCGCCGGGATCCCTGCTGCCGGGGTTCGTCGACGCGCACGTGCACCTCGGGCTGTGGTCCCGGACGCTCGGACGGGTCGACCTGTCCGGCGCGCGGTCGGCGGTCGAGGCCGCAGCGCTGGTGCCGAGGGGCGTGGACCGGGCGTACGGCTTCCGCGACGCGCTGTGGCCGGACGTGCCGCACAAGCGGCTGCTGGAGGCCGTGCACCCTGGCGTGGAGCTGGCCCTGGTCAGTGGCGACGTGCACACGCTCTGGCTCAGCCCGGCGCTGCTGGACCGGCTCGGCCTCGACCACCCGACCGGCGTGCTGCGCGATCAGGAGGGCATCGCGGTCCTGGCCGGGCTCGACGCCGAGACGGCGGTGGAGCGGGACGACGCCGCGGTCCTCGCGGCCACCGTGCTGCTCGCGTCGCGGGGTGTGACCGGGGTCGTCGACCTCGAGTACGGCGACGGCCGCACCGCCTGGCTTCGTCGCGGGCGGCCGGACGTCCGGGTGGCGGTCGGGACCTGGCTGCCGTGGCTGGAGCAGACCCGGGAGGCGACGGGCGAGCAGCTTGCAGAGCTGGTGCACGCGGGTCCGCTGAAGCTCATGGTCGACGGGTCGCTCAACACGCGTACGGCGTCCTGCCACGACCCCTACCCCGACGGCTCGCACGGGCTGCTCCTCATCGAGCCCGGCGACGTCGAGGCGGCGATGCGGCGGGCCCAGCGTCGGGGCCTCACCACTGCCGCGCACGCGATCGGCGACCGCGCCGTGCAGGTCGTGCTGGACGCGTTCACCGCAACCGGCGCGAGCGGCCGGGTCGAGCACGCGCAGCAGGTGCGGCCCGTGGACCTCGCCCGGTTCCCGGCCCTCGGCGTAGTGGCGTCGGTGCAGCCGCAGCACGCCCTCGACGACCGGGACGTCGCCGACGTGCACTGGACCGGGCACCAGGCGTTGGCCTTCCCGTACGGCTCCCTGCACAGGGCCGGCGCCTCGCTCCGGCTCGGGTCCGACGCGCCGGTGAGCGAGCCTGAGCCGCTCGGCGCGGTGGCCGCCGCGGTGCTCCGGACCGACGACGAACGCGCCCCCTGGCACCCCGAGCAGGCCCTGCCGCTGGACGTCGCGCTCCAGGCTGCCTGCGGCGGTCGGGGGCCGTTGCAGGTGGGCGACATCGCCGACCTGGTGCTGCTCGCCGAGCACCCGATGGACAGCGCCGACGTGCGGCACCTCCCGGTTCTCGCGACGGTCACTGGGGGCCGTTCGACGTACGTCCGAGGATGAGAGACAGTCGTGACATGAGCGTGCTGGAACGGATCGACGCGCTGGACCCGGCCACCGACTACGCCGAGGGCTACCGGCTGCACGCGCAGTGGGCGTTCCCGTTCGACGTCGTGCGGGCGCTGGAGCTCGCGCTGCTGCGCACCTACGCGGTGCCCAGTATCGGCGACCTGCTGCACGCCACGCAACAGTTCGAGCAGCACACCCAGAAGCGCTACGACGACACGGTGCTCCTGCTGGCCGCACCGGCGGACCACGGCTTCGACAGCCGAGCGGGGCGCGCAGCGATCTCGCGGATCAACCGGATCCACGCGATGTTCGACATCGACGACCTGGACATGTCGTACGTGCTGTCGACGTTCGTCGCCGTCCCCGCACGTTGGATCGCGCGTTTCGGCTGGCGGCCGATGAGCGCGAACGAGCAGGCGATCAGCTACCACTACTACGCCGAGCTGGGCCGCCGGATGGGGGTCAAGGCCATCCCGGACGACTTTGCGCAGATGCTCGCGTTCTCTGCGGCCTACGAGGCCGAGCACTTCGGGCGTACACGGGGCACCGAGGCCGTCGGCACCGCGACCCGTGAGCTGTTCGTCGGCTGGTTCTCCCCGGTGCCGGCACGGATCACCCGCCTGGCGGTGCATGCGCTGTGCGACCCTCCGCTGCTCGCCGCCTTCGGATGGGAGCCCGCTCCGACAGCCGTGGTGCGGGCGGCCGAGGCGTCCGTGCGGGCCCGGTCCCGGTTCGTCCGGGTGCTGCCCGACCGTCGTCGGGCCCTGTCGGCGGTCAAGAACCCGTTCCTGAGAACCGATCCGGCGACACCGGCGGAGCAGCTCGGCCCGACCGGGTCGCGGTTGCCCGGCGCGACCGAGCCGCGAGACCGGGTGCCCGGCTGAACCCGCCGCCCCTCCTCTCACCGCGACGGGGGTGGCGGCGTGCGCGAGAGTGAACCCGTGGGACGGCGCGAGTGAGCTCAGGGGACGGCAACGGCTGGGTGCGCTGCGAGCACGGTCACCGGCACTGGGGCCGGTTCGGCGCGTCCGGGCTCCTGCTCGTCTCGAAGGGCCGTGTGCTGCTGCAGCACCGCGCCGCGTGGAGCCACCACGGCGACACCTGGGGGATCCCGGGGGGAGCGCGGGACTCGGGAGAGACCGCGGTGCAGGCGGCCCTTCGTGAGGCCCAGGAGGAGACCGGCCTGGACCCGTCGCTGGTCAAGGTGCGTCGCGAGGCGGTCGACGACCACGGCGGTTGGTCCTACACGACAGTGGTCGGTCGTGCACCGGGCCTGCTGGCCGTGCAGCCGCTGGACGGGGAGTCCATCGCGCTCGAGTGGGTGCCGCTCGCGGAGGTGGACGACCGCGAGCTGCACCCCGGCTTCGCTCGGACGTGGCCGACCCACCTGGCCGCCCTGACCGCCTGACCCGCCGGTCAGGTAGGGGCGGGTGCAGGCGTGTCGGCGCGACGCATCTGGCGGCTGTCGAGGTAGCACCAGCCCCAGTCCTCGCCAGGTTCGAGCGAGGTGATGACGTCGTGCCCGTCGTGACTCCGCGCGTGCGCCTGCGCGTGCTTGCCGGGGGAGGACTCGCAGCACCCGACGTGACCGCAGACCACGCACAGCCGCAGGTGCACCCAGGTGGCACCCGTCTTGAGGCACGTCTCGCAGCCCATCGCGCGGGGCACCACCGGTACGGCCTCGGCGGCGTGGGCACAGGCTCCGTCAGGGTCCGCCCGCCAGTGGACGACGGCGGTGATGTCGGCCCGGGTCGCCTCGCCGACATTTGGCAAGGTCATCGGGGGCTTGCCCAGTGCGGCCCGCACGGCCTGGGCGACCGAGCGGTTCGTCGCCCGGTCGGCGAGCACGACGCGTGTCACCCCCGCGGCCGAGAGCGCCGCGATGTCCCCGGAGTCGGTCGCGTGGGCAACGATCGGCACCCCTGGGGCGGCGGTAGAGACGACGCCGGCGATCTGGACGGTCTGCTCGGTGTCGTCGTCTCCGATGACGACCATGCGGGCGGTGTCGAGCCCTGCCTCGGACAGCACGTGCCGCCGTCGTGAGTCACCGCGGACCACGGTGTGCCCGGCCGCCTCGGCCTGCTGTGCCCCGTCCGGGTTGAGCGTCACGACGACCAGCGGCACGTGGGCCGCCTGCAGCTCGCCCGCGAGGTGGCGGGCCGTGCTTCCCCAGCCACTGATGAGCACGTGCCCGTCGGCCGGCGGGGACGGCTGCGGCCTGCGGGCAGCGATCGTCATCCGCCGACGGTCGACCCGTGCGGCCAGCGTGCGGCCCAGCGCGGCCAGCGCAGGGGTTGCCACCAGAAGCACGACGGTGGCGGCGATGAACGCCTGCGCGCCGTTCTCGCCGAGCCCGGCCGGAGACAGGCCCGCGTCGGCCCCCGCCGCGTTGAGCACGAAAGCGAACTCGCCGACCTGAGCGAGCAGCAGCGTCAGGGTCACCCCGGTGGCCAAGGGCAGCCCGACCACCCGGGTCGCCAGCAGCGTCGTGACCAGCTTGACGCCGAGCACGAGCCCGACGGCGCCCAGGACGAGCAGCGGCTCCCGGACGAGGAAGCCGGTGTCCAGCAGGGTGCCGATGGAGACGAAGAAGACCGCCGAGAACAGGATCTGCAGCGGCAGGATCTCGCCGAGCGCGTGCGCGCTGTGCCGCGACTCGCTGACCACCAGGCCGGCGAGGAACGCGCCGAGCGAGACCGAGACTCCGGCGAGCGAGGTGAGGTAGGCCGTGCCGAGGCACAGTGCGATGACCGACAGCAGGAACACCTCCGGCGAGCAGGCCCGTGCGACCGCCTCCAGCGCTGGCGGCACGAGCCGGCGGGCGGCCACCAGGGTCACCAGGATGACCAGCGCTGCCGTGCCGAGTGCGCCGAGCAGCGCGCCGGTGCCGGAGCCGCCGTCGGAGTTCCCCAGCACCGGAACCAGCAGGACCATGAGCACGACGGCGAGGTCCTGGAACACCAGCAGGCCTACGCCGGCCTGACCGGTCGCGGACGACGTCTCGCCGCGGTCGCCGAGCAGCTTGAGCACGATCGCCGTGGACGAGAGCGCGACGAGGAAACCGGTGAACACCGCCGGCCGCCAGGCGACGCCGAACGCGGCCAGCACCCCGGTCGTGAGCCCGATCGCCGACAGCACCTGCACCGAGCCGCCGAGCAGCACGAGGCGTCGGATCCGGTTGAGCCGGTCGATCGAGAACTCGATGCCGATCGTGAACAGCAGCAGGATCACGCCGACGTCGGCCGCGGCCTGGAGCACCTCCCGCTCACGGATCAGCCCGAGGGCGTTCGGGCCGGCCAGCACGCCGGCGAGCAGGAACCCGACGATCGGCACGATCTTGAGCCGTACGCAGACGTAACCGATCACCGCCGCCGTCACGAGCAGGGCCGCGACCGGGGTCAGGTAGCCAGGGGTGCTGTTCGCAGCAGCCAGGATCACGACGGGGGAACGGGTCATGGGGTCCTCCTGTGCGTCCGACCGCGGTCAGGCCCTCCAACACGCACGGGTCACGGTGCCATCCCGTCCCGGAGACCTTCGCCAGCCATGATGGCGGCGTGACGGCGCCCGAGGAGATCGCGTACGGCAGCCCGCAGGGCCGGTGGGTGCTCGCGGCGGCGGTGCTCGGCAGCGGCATGGCGATGCTCGACGGCACCGTGGTCAACATTGCGCTGCCGACCCTCGGCGACGCCCTCGGCGCCGGTTTCGGCGGCCTGCAGTGGACGGTCAACGGCTACACGCTCACCCTCGCCGCGTTGATCCTGCTCGGCGGCTCGCTCGGCGACCGGTTCGGGCGACGCAAGGTCTTCCTCGTCGGGGTGGTCTGGTTCGCGGTGGCCTCCGCGCTCTGCGGGCTGGCGGTGAACATCGAGATGCTCGTCGCGTCCCGGCTCCTGCAGGGCGTCGGCGGGGCGCTGCTCACACCCGGCAGCCTGGCCATGATCGCGGCCACGTTCGACAGCGACGACCGGGCGAAGGCGGTCGGCGCGTGGTCCGGGCTCGGCGGCATCGCCAGCGCGATCGGACCGTTCGTCGGCGGGCTGCTCGTCGAGCTCAGCTGGCGGCTGGTGTTCCTGGTCAACCTGCCGGTCGCGGCGCTGGTCGTCGTGCTGACGCTCAGGCACGTCCCGGAGTCGAGGGACGACGACCTGGACCCCCGGCTCGACCTGCTCGGCGCCGCCCTCGGGGCGTTGGGGCTCGCGGGACTGACGTACGCGCTGATCGGTGCGGGAGAGGGCGGGCTCTCGCCGGTCGAGCTCGTCAGCCTGGTGACGGGCGTCGGGCTGCTCGCCGCGTTCGTGCAGATCGAGCGCCGCAGCGAGCACCCGATGCTGCCGCCGGACCTATTCGCGAACCGGCAGTTCACGGCAGCCAACCTCGTGACTTTCACCGTGTACGCAGCCCTCGGGTCGGTGTTCTTCCTGCTCGTGCTGCAGCTGCAGGTCGTCGCCGGGTTCGCGCCGCTGCTCGCCGGGACCGCGCTGCTGCCGGTCACCGCGGCGCTGCTGCTGCTGTCGGCCCGGGCCGGCGCGCTGGCGCAGCGGATCGGTCCGCGGCTGCCGATGAGTCTCGGCCCGGTGGTCGCCGCGGCGGGCGTCCTGCTGCTCAGTCGCATCGACGCCCAAGCCTCCTACGTCGCCGACGTGCTTCCCGGCGCCGTCGTGTTCGGCCTCGGGCTGGCGCTCACCGTCGCGCCGCTCACGGCCACCGTGCTGGCGGCTGCGTCCCGACGCCGGTCCGGGGCCGCCTCCGGGGTCAACAACGCGGTCGCCCGCACCGCTGGCCTGCTCGCCGTCGCCGTGCTGCCCCTGGTGGCCGGCATCTCCGGCGACGACTACACCGACCCGGCGGCCTTCGACGGCGGGTTCCGCACGGCGCTGCGGATCGCCGCCGGCCTGCTCCTCGCGGGCGGGCTGCTCGCGCTGGCGACGATCCGGAACGACGCGCTCGAGGCCGTGGGCGGGCACGCGTGAACGAGGCAGCCGCCCGACGCCGCGCCGTCTCCGGGTTCAGCCTCTACGACGCGGCGAACTCCGCGTTCGTCACGGTCGTCATCACGGCGCTCGGTGGCCCGTTCGTCACCTCGCTGGCGAGGGCCGCCGAGGACGCGTCCGGGCGGGTGTCGCTGCTCGGTCTCTCCCCGCGGGCAGACAGCGTCTACGCGTACGCCCTGTCGTTCTCGATCGTGTTCCAGGTGCTCGCCATGCCGGTGCTCGGGGCAGTGGCCGACCGCGCCGGGAGCAAGCGCGCGGTGCTGCTCGGGGCCACGGCCACCGGGTCGCTGGCGACGATCGCGCTGTCGTTCGTGCCGCGCGGTCAGGTGCTGCTCGCCTTCGTCCTGCTGGTCGCGGCGAACGCGGTCTACGGGGTCGCGATCATGTCCTACAACGCCTACCTCGCGGACGTCTCGACGCTCGCCGACCGGGACGCGGTGTCGGCCCGCGGCTATGCGGTCGGCTACGCGGGCGGGGCGGCGGTGCTCCTGGTCGCGCTCGCGCTGATCGGGCTCAAGGACACGTTCGGCCTGACGACCTCGGGCGCGGGTCGGGTCTCGATCGCGCTGGCCGCTGTGTGGTGGCTCGCGCTGGGCGTGGTCGCCGTACGCCGGCTGGACGCGGCGGCCGAGCTGCCGGGCCGCCCCGCACCGGTGATCGAGGCGCCGCTCGCGCACCTCAAGACCTCTCTCGCACTCTTACGAAAACTCCCGCAGACCGCGCGCTACCTGGTGAGCTTCCTGCTCTTCAACGACGCGATCCAGGCGGTGATCGGGCTGTCGGCGGTCTACCTCAGCTTCCAGCTGTACGAGGCCAAGGGTCGCGACCCCGACGACGCCACCGGTTTCCTGCTGACCCTGGTGCTGCTGATCCAGGTGGTCGCGGTGTTCGGGGCGCTGGGCTGCGCGCGTCTGGCCCGGCGCTACGGTCCGAAGAACGTGCTGCTCGGCACGCTCGTGGTCTGGGCGGCGATCCTGCTGTACGCGGTGACCGTGCTGAACAGTCAGGCCCAGGCGTACGGGCTCGGGGTGGCGATCGCGCTCGTGCTCGGCGGTTCGCAGGCGCTCGCCCGGTCGCTGTTCAGCGCGATGGTGCCGCACGACCGGCAGGCCAGCTTCTTCGCGTTCTTCGAGCTGGCCGAGCGCGGCACCGCCTTCCTCGGTCCGTTGATCTTCGGTGTGACGTACGACCTCACCGGCGACTACAAGGCGGCTCTGCTCAGCCTGCTCGTGCTCTTCGTGGCCGGCGGCCTGCTGCTCGCACGCACCGACACCGACGAGGCCGTGCGGGCAGCAGCCCGGCCGTAGGATCCAGCGCGTGGACCGTACGCGCGAAGGCACCCTGCTCGGCGCTTCGGCCTACCTGACCTGGGGCCTGTTCCCGCTGTTCTGGACGCTGCTGAAGCCCAGCGGCCCGATCGAGGTGCTCGCACACCGGGTCGTCTGGTCGGCGGTGTTCTGCGTCGCGCTCGTGCTGGTGCTCGGGCGCGCCCGCGACGTGCTCGCGCTGCCGCCGCGCACGGTCGGCCGGCTCGCCGTCGCCGCCGTGCTCGTGGCGTTCAACTGGGGCCTGTTCATCTACGGCGTGAACAGCGACCAGGTGATCGAGACCTCGCTCGGCTACTTCATCAACCCGCTCGTCACGATCGGGCTGGGCGTGCTCGTGCTGGGTGAGACGCTCCGGACGGTGCAGAAGGCCGCGCTGGTGCTCGCGAGCCTCGCCGTCGTCGTGCTGACCGTCGAGAACGGCCATCCGCCGTGGCTCGCGCTCGGGCTCGCCTTTTCCTTCGGGTTCTACGGGCTCATGAAGAAGCAGGTCGGCGTCGGCGCCGTCGTCGGGCTCACGGTCGAGACGGTGGTGCTGGCACCGGTCGCGCTCGGCTACCTCCTGCTGACCGGCGGCAGCTCCACGTTCGCCAACGCCGGCACCGGGCACCTGCTGCTCCTGGTCAGCACCGGAGTGGTCACCGCGATCCCGCTGCTGCTGTTCGCCGGCGCCGCCTCGCGGGTGCCGATGTCCACCCTGGGCCTGCTGCAGTACGTCACCCCGACCATGCACCTGCTGCTCGGCGTGCTGTTCTTCGACGAGGCAATGCCTCTGCCGCGGCTGCTCGGCTTCTCCCTGGTGTGGGTCGCGCTCGCGGTGCTCTCCGTCGATCTGCTCCGTCGCCGCCGGGCTGTCGTCCCGGTGCCGGTGTGAGCGAGCTGGCCGGCCTCACGACGCTGGGCCTCGGTGGCAGGGCCGGCCGACTGGTCGTTGCGACGACCGAGGCGCAGGTGGTCGCGGAGGCGCCCGGCGCGGACCTGGTGCTCGGTGGCGGGAGCAACCTCGTGCTCCCGGACGCCGGCGTGGCCGGCACGGTGCTGCAGGTCGCGACGCGCGGCGTCACGATCGACGGCGGCACGGTGACCGCGCAGGCGGGGGAGGACTGGGACGGGCTCGTCGCGCTGACGGTCGCCCGCGGGCTCGCGGGTCTGGAGGCGCTGTCCGGCATCCCGGGCTCGGTCGGAGCGAGCCCGGTCCAGAACATCGGCGCGTACGGCCAGGAGGTCTCCCAGACCGTCGTACGGGTCCGTGCGCTCGACCGGCTGGCCGGGGAGGTGCACGAGCTGGACCGCGCGGCCTGCGGGTTCGGCTACCGGCACAGCGCCTTCAAGGCCGAGCCCGGTCGATGGGTGGTGCTCGAGGTGGCTTTTGCCCTGTTGCCGGGCCCGCTGGGCGCCCCGGTGGGCTACGCGGAGCTGGCGAGGACGCTCGGCGTGCAGCTCGGGGAGCGCGCGCCGCTGGCTGAGGTGCGTGAGGCGGTGCTCCGGCTGCGTCGAGGCAAGGGCATGGTGCTGGACGCCGAGGACCCGGACAGCCGCAGCGTCGGCTCGTTCTTCACGAACCCGGTGCTGACCCGGGCTGAGTTCAGGGCGCTGCAGGACCGGCTCGGCGAGGTCCCCGGACATCCGTCCGGTGACGGGGTGAAGGTGTCTGCAGCCTGGCTGGTCGAACGGTCCGGGTTTGCCAAGGGCCACGGGGTCGGCCCGGTCGGGTTGTCGACCAAGCACGTGCTGGCGCTGGTGCACCGGGGCGGCGGCACGAGCCGTGAGCTGCTGGCGCTGGCGCGCGAGGTCCGTGACGGCGTACGGGAAGCCACCGGCGTCACCCTGGTCAACGAGCCGGTGCTGGTCGCCGACGCCCTCTGACGCCCTCCGGCACCCTCTGACGGGGCTCGTGATGCTGCTGGCGCCAATGGACGTCGGCAGACATCGGGAGACATCCGCGGACGTCGGCCGGCGGCCGACGCGCGGTGATCCCCCGCCCCACCCGCGGCGATCTTCCGCAGAACAGGGACATTCCCGTCATCGCCGAGCCGTACGGGGAAGATCGGCAGGAGCTGTCGACCCCGGCCGCGACGATCTTCCTCAAAGAAGCGACAGTTCGTGCAGAACGCAACCGTCTCCGGAAGATCGCCGGGCAGGTCCGATCACGGAAAGCGCGCGGCGTAGCTGTCGGACTAGTGCATGGACTCCAGCATCTCCATCATCTCCTTGCACTTGGGACAGATCGGGTATTTCTCCGGATCGCGGTTCGGCATCCACTTCTTGCCGCACAGCGCCGTCGCCGCCGTCCCCTCCACGGCGCTCCGCATGATGGCGTCCTTCTTGACGTAGTGCGAATATTTCGGCTCATCGTCGTCCACATCGAGCTGTGGATCGGCGGGCCTCGTGTCAAGCTCGGTCATGTCTGGGAGGGTACGACGAACGCCCCGTCCACGGCAGCCCCCACCTCGGGGGAACCGCCCCTGGGACACGGGCCGATCTCTGACCTGACCAGGAGGATCGACATGGCTGACAAGAACAGCAAGAAGAAGGCCAAGGGCCTGCTCGGGGCGGCGACCAGAGCCGCCAACGTGGCGCTGGCGCCGGCGAAGATGGCCAAGGAGGTCACCGACTTCGCCGCCAAGACCGCGCTCGACACCGCCGTGACCGCCGCCGGTGAGGCCGGCAAGCTGGCCGCCGGGGTCGGTGCGGCAGCCCGCTCGGTCGTCCCCGGCGCGAGCAGGCCGGCCAAGAAGGCGTCGGCGACCGTCGAGACCCGCTCGCCCGCCGCCGCGGTGGCCGCGGCGAGGACCGAGATCAAGGCTGCCCCGGCGACAAGTCCGAAGGCCACGCCGGCTCCGGTCAAGCCCAAGGTCGCCGCGGCGTCCAAGGCCATGTCGGCCCCGGAGAAGGCCGCCGAGCCGGCGAAGGCCAGCAAGCCGGCCAAGGCCGCCAAGGCGCCGGCGAAGGCCGCCGCCAAGCCGTCGAGGCCCGCCGCGGCCGTCAAGGCGGCCAAGCCCGTCCCGGCCACGGCACCCGCGCCCGCGACGAGGGAGGCGGCGATCGCCCCGGTCGCCGCGAGGGCCACCTCCCCGGAGACCGCGGAGATTCCCGCCCCGCCGTCGACCGCAAAGACAGCCCCGGCCGCCTCGAGCACCGGCGGCCTGCCGAAGAAGGACTTGACCGTGCGCGAGAAGGGTCTGGCCGCTGAGCAGACCGGCAAGCAGGACGAGGTCACCCGTCAGACCGGGCAGCCGTCGGTCGCAGCGAACTACCGGACCCGCAGCGTCGAGGTCATGACGGCGTGGGCCAAGGCCCGCGGCGGCGAGCCGAGGATGACGCCCGCGAAGATCGGTGGAGTCCTCAACCTGCGCTTCGACTTCGAGCCCGGGCAGGAGCCCGGCGACTGGGACGCCTTCGGGAAGGCCTTCGCCGAGCGCAAGGCCGACTTCGTCTACCAGGAGCGGGTCCGTGACGGGAGCGTCAGCCACACGCACCGCTTCGCCCGGCCCGAAAAAGTCTGATCCTCCCGTACGCAGGACGGCCTGCTCACCCTGAGGTGAGCAGGCCGTCCTGGTCGGGACAGATCAGCTGGTGAGCGACTCGCGAGCCCGGTCGTAGCCGAGGCGCGCGCGGTCGCCGGCTTCTTTTGCGTACGGCGTGAGCGCGTCCTTGGCGTCCTTGGCGTAGGGAGCAAGAGCGTCCTTGGCATCCTTCGCGTAAGGAACGAAAGCGTCCTTGGCCGCGACGGCCTTGGGGCCGATCGCGTCCTTCGCGGCGACGGCCTTCGGGCCGAGGGCCTCGCGAGCCGCGTGCGCCGCCGGGCCGATCGAGGCGCCCGCGACCGAAGCGGCGTGGCTGACGGTGCTCGGGAGCCCCTTGAGCGTGCCGCGGAACACCTCGGTCGTGCGCTGCTGCTCCTCGTGGAGCGCGCTGCTGGCGAGGATGCCGCCGGTCAGGGCCGGGATCGCCCACTGCAACGCCTTGAGCTGCTTCTGCGCCTTGGCAACCTCGGGCGGGGTGCTCGAGAGCGGCTCGGTGCCGCCCGCGACCGGGACGTCGCCCGCATCGAGGACCTTCTTGCCGAGCACACGCGCATACGCGGTGGCGGCAAGCGCGGCGCCGGTCAGCACGAGCTTGGTGTTGGTGTTGGCGAGCACTCCCTGCTGGGTGGCGACCCGGCCCTTGTTGGCACGCAGAAGTTTCTGTCCGCCGTACAGGTGGGCGCCGATCGCGACGGCGTTCACCGGGGTCCAGCGCGCCCAGCCGGCGTTCGCCACGCGGGCACGCTGACGCGGGTCGTCGACGTCGGCGGCCGCGCCGTTGACGCCGACCGCCCCCATCAGGGTCCCGCCGAACCAGACCGCCAGGCCGGCGTCGTGCAGAAAGTGGGCCACGGTGTTGCGCTGTGCCATCGGGTGCTCTCCTCGAGGTGGTCGGACGTCTGGTGTCGACTACCCCGGCAGGCCGGAGACAAGCGCCGGGACGTCAACCCTGGCCTCCCGGGCCCGGGCGTGCGACAGTCCTGGACCGGGGCCGAGCCAGGGAGAGCGTCATGCAGGCGGTTCAGGACGACCAGCAGCACGACGACGACGACGAGGACGTCATGTCGGTCGTGCTGGCCTACCGCGACGGTGGTGCCTGGAAGGTTGATCTCATGCCGGACTCGTTCGGCGACGACCTGGGCGCGCTGCTGTCGCTGACCCGTGGTCAGCCGGGCAGCGTCGCGCTGGTCGACGTCGCCCACGAGTTCTTCCTTGCCGTCCGGCTCGTCGCCGGCGCGGAGCGGCTGCTCCTGTCGGACGCCAGCGCCGCCGCCGACTGGGACCTCGCCGGAGACGTCCTCGACGTGCTCGACCTGGACCTGCCTGACGAGGACGAGGACGAGGTCGTCCCGGCTGGCGACCTCGAGATCTTTGCCGACCTGGGACTCTCCTCCGTCGAGCTGGAAGACCTCCTGGACGACCCGGACGCCTACGCCGACGAGATGCTGTCGGTCCTCGCGGCCCGCCTGGGGTTCGGGGAGGCGTACGAGCGGGTAGTCGGCGCCGAGGACGCTGAATAGCGCCTGCCTGACGCGCCGATCGCCTCGATCCTGGGAGCCCTGTGACCTACTTCGCTGCTGCACTCGCGCGAACGGAGGACGGCTGGACCGGTCTCGAGCTCGACCTCGACGAGCAGGGCGACCTCGAGTCGGTCGTCGAAGCGCTCCGTGAGCTGACCGGTGACGGCCCCGGACCCGGGCTCCTGCTGCTGGAGGAGGACGACGAGCACCTCGTCGTCGTCCGCGCTGACGGGGGGCTGGACAGCACCACCGACCCGCAGGTGTTCCTGTCCGACGAACGCGCCGTGCTCACCGGCGGCGTCGCGAAGATGCTCTGGGAGGGCGAAGAGCCGGACGAGGAGGAGGGCGAAGAGCTCGAGGAGTCCACCGGGGCCGTGCTCGCCTCACCGGTGGGCGACGCCGCCCTGCTCACCGACCTCGGTACTCCCGAGGACGAGCTGTTGCGGCTCTGTGCCGAGGAGGGACTGCTGCCCGCCGACGTGATGACGCAGCTGTGCGAACGAGCCGGCTGCCTCGACGCGCTCGACGCGCTGCGCGACTAGCGACCAGCGCGTGAGCGACCGGGCCTGGATGCGGCTGGCCCTGGAGGAAGCGGTCCGTGCCCCCTCGCACGACGACGTCCCGGTCGGCGCCGTCCTGGTGGGGCCCGACGGTTCGGTGATCGCGCAGGAGCGCAACGAGCGTGAGCTGACCGGCGACCCGACCGCCCACGCCGAGGTGGTCGCGCTCCGCGCCGGCGCCCGCCGTCTCAAGACCTGGCGGCTCACCGGCTGCACCCTGGTCGTGACGCTGGAGCCGTGCACGATGTGCGCCGGCGCGATCGGGCTCGCCCGGGTCTCCCGGGTCGTGTATGGGGCGGCCGACCCCAAGGCCGGCGCCGTCGGATCGCTGTACGACGTGCTCCGCGACCAGCGCCTCAACTGGCGGCCCGAGGTGCTCGGCGGGGTGCTCGCCGAGGAGTCTGCCGTCCTGCTCCGCGACTTCTTCGCGGGCCACCGCCGGCTCTGATCCGAGCCCGTCTCCGTCCGGTAGTGTCCCGGCCGGTGGCGTGTCCGAGCGGCCGAAGGAGCACGCCTCGAAAGCGTGTGACGTGGCAACACGTCCGTGGGTTCAAATCCCACCGCCACCGCCACACGACCACCACCCGGGTGGCCGCTCCCGGGCCGTCCTGGTCGGTTGCGCGGTGGGCCAGCAGCCGTCGAGCCAGGCGTACTCCCCGCGAGTCCGGGAAGCGGACGCGGAAGGAGCTCGTGGGCGTCTGAGCGCGACACGGGCTTGAGTCCTTGGTCGGCACGGTGTGGCTCAGGTCGCACGACGGGGTAAGAACGGGGGATGAGCGACGAGACGCGTACTCACCGCAGCCCTGTCCAGACCGCCAAGGTTGCCGTCGGGGCGGTGCTGCTGGTTCTGCTGACGCTGTTCGTCGTGTTCAACACCGGCGACGTGCCGGTCAGCTTCGTCTTCGGCGGCGACAAGCAGGTGCCGCTGATCGTGGTGCTGGTCGTGACCGCGGCCGTCGGCGCCCTGCTCGCCGAGCTGTTCCGGGCACGCCGCAACCGCAGCTGACCCGGACTTCCGTCAGGGGCGGACGGAGCTCCGGCGACGTAGTCGGCGGGCCTTCTGCAGCAGCGCCAACTGAAGGTCGGTCAGGCGGCGCTCGTCCATGCGGGCCTGGCGGACCGTGGCCAGGTCGACGACCTCGGCGGTGCCGCGTCCTTCGCCCGCGCGTCCCGCCCCGCCGCTCATGCGGCTGAGCGTGGTGCCGGCAGGTCGCCCGCAGGCTCGAGGTCGAACACTCCGACCAGGCCGGCCAGTGCGAGCAGGCGCAGGCACTGCGGGGAGCAGCCGCGCAGGGTGAGCAGTCCGCCCTGGCGCCACGCCTGACGGTGAGCGTCCAGCAGGACGTTCATCGCCTGGGCGTCGAGGAACACGCAGTCGGTCAGGTCGACGACCAGGCGGGCGGGGGACGTGGACAGGGCCAGCTCGAGCCGCTCCCGCAGCTGCGGGAGGGTGGCGATGTCGAGCTCGGTGTCGACGATCACCACCGCGTCGGGGGACGTGGTGTCAGAGCTGGCAGGGCGTTCGGTCAGCAGGGTCATCTCGGTCCTCCAGGGTCGGTCCTCAGAGACTGCACGAGCCGCACGACGATCTGGTCGCCTGCGCCGTGACATTCCCGTGACAACCGGCGGAGCGCGCCAGCGGGCATGATGGAGGCCATGGCGAGCGTGCTGGTGGTGGAGGACGACGACCGGATCCGACTGTCGCTGACGATGGCGCTGGAGGACGAGGCCTACGCCGTGACGGCGGTCGGTACGGCTGAGCAGGCGTTGTCGGCCTTCCGCCAGAACCCGGCCGACACGGTGCTGGTGGACCTGATGCTGCCGGGCATGGACGGCTTCGACTGCATCCGCGAGCTGCGCAAGAACAGCGACGTCGCGATCGTCGTGGTCAGCGCCCGGGACGACACCCACGACATCGTCGCGGCGCTCGAGGCCGGGGCCGACGACTACGTGATCAAGCCGGTCGCCGTCAAGGAGCTCACCGCCAGGCTGCGTGCCCTGCGCCGGCGCCAGCACGTGGCACCCAAGGAGCCGCAGGCGATGGTCTTCGGTGACCTGGAGGTCGCCCCGGAGAACGGCGAGGTCCGGTTCGGAGGCAACGACGTCTCGCTGACCCGGACGGAGTTCCGGCTGCTGGTCGAGCTGGCCAACGCCCAGGGCCGGGTGCTCTCACGGGCACAGCTGCTCAAGAGTGTCTGGGACTACGACTTCGGCGACGAGCGGGTGGTCGACGTCCACATCGGCCGGCTGCGGCGCAAGGTCGAGCGCGACCCGGCCGACCCGCAGCACGTGATCACGGTCCGCGGCTTCGGCTACAAGCTGCGTTGAGGCGGGTCCGGTGATGCGGTTCGGGCTCCGCCTGCGGGTGATCGCCCTGTTCGCCGCCGGGGCCCTGGCGCTGTCGCTGGCGCTCGCGATCGCCACTTTCGGGGTTACCCGCAGCAACCTGCTCGCCGAGCGCGAACGGGCGTCGATCCGCTCCGCGGTCCAGGACGGCAAGGTCATGCAGGACGGGATCGCTGCGGACAACTCCGTCAACGTCGCGCCGTTGCTCCAGAGCCTCAACGCCGGGTCGCGGCAGCCGGTGCTGTTCAGGGTGGGCACGGAGCAGCCGTTCTCGCGGGGCGACGGTGGGAACACCTCCGCCATCAAGCCGAGCATGATCGCCCAGGTCCAGGAGCGCCGGATGCCGTCTGTCCAACGTGTCGGCGTGGACGGGCAGCCGTTCCTGGTCGTCGGGGTGCCGCTGGACACGGGCGACGCCTACTTCGAGATCGGCGCGTTGTCCGACCTGCAGGACACGCTTCGCTCGCTCGCCCGGACGCTGTTCGCGGTCGGTGCCCTCACGACGGTGGCCGGGGCCGTCGCCGGGCTCTGGGCCGGCCAGCGCGTGCTGCGGCCGCTCGCCGAGGTCGCGTCGGCGGCCCAGCGGGTCAGCCAGGGTGACATGACGGTGCGTCTGGAGCCCTCGCCCGACCCCGACCTGATGCCGATCACCGAGTCCTTCAACACGATGGTGGACGAGGTGGCCGTGCGGATGGAGCGTGACCGTCGCTTCGCCGCCGACGTGAGCCACGAGCTGCGCTCGCCGCTGCAGGTGCTCACGTCTGCGTCCTCGGTGCTCATGAACCGCGCCGACGAGCTGGACCCGCGGAGCCGGGCCGCCGCCTCGTTGGTGGCCCTGGAGGCCGCTCGGTTCACCGACCTCGTCCAGGACCTCCTGGAGCTGGCCCGCGACGAGCTGCCGCTCAACCGGCAGGACATCGACGTCGCCGTGCAGCTGACCGACCTGGCCGCCGGCCGGGTGGCCGACCTGGACCTGGCACGGGCTCCGGCGCACTGGTCGCTGGACCGCCGCCGCTTCGAACGGGTCGTCGCGAACCTGCTGGACAACGCCGTCCGCCACGGGGGCGGTCCCGTCCGCCTCGGCGCCTTCGTGGAGGACGCGCGGCTGGTGGTCGAGATCGACGACGCGGGCCCCGGGGTGCCGCAGGAGGAACGCGGTCTGATCTTTGACCGGTTCGGCCGCGGCAGGGCGGCCAGCGCGCGCGGACACAGCGACGGGACCGGGCTCGGGCTGTCGCTGGTCGCCCAGCACGCCGCCGCGCACGGGGGCACGGTGACGGTGCTCGACCGCCCCGGCGGCGGCGCGCGGTTCCGGGTGGAGATCCCGTGAGGACCCGACTGCTCGCCCTGCTGGCTGTGCTGCTGCTGGCCGGCTGCGGGATCCCGGCCGAGTCCACGCCCCGGGTGATCCCCGCGGATTCGGCGAGTCCCAACGGCTCACCGTCGACCCCCTCGTCGTCCCCGGTCCGGGGGCCGCAGCAGCAGGTGAAGATCTACTTCGTCCAGGACAAGCAGATCGTCCCGGTGCTGCGTCTGGTGACGAGGTCGCCCAGCCCGAACGCGTTGCTCGGCGCGCTGCTCAACGGCCCTGACGAGAGGGAGAAGGCGGAGGGCTTCCGCTCAGTTGCCTCTGGTGCCTTCGCCAAGGCCTCCGCCGACCAGCGCCGACCCCCGACCCCTGGTCCTGTGACGGTCAAGCTGCCGCCCGCGGACGCCAACGGCGAGCAGCTCCCCACCGACCAGATCCTCGGGTACGCCCAGATCGTGCTCACTCTCACCGCTGACGACAACGTGACCGGTGTGATCTTCGTACGCGACAAGCAGCAGATCCAGGTGCCCAGGGCAAACTCGAACTCGGCCCTGTCCCCCGAGGGTCAGCCGGTGACCGCCGGCGACTACAGCTCGCTCCTCAAGGAGGCACCGAAGTGACCATCAGCCTGTCCAAGGGCGGCAACCTGTCGCTGACCAAGGCCGCTCCCGACCTCGCCGGGGTGACCGTCGGGCTCGGTTGGGACGCCCGTACCACCGACGGGGCGGCCTTCGACCTGGACGCCAGCGCCATCCTCGTCGGGTCGACCGGGAAGGCCCTGTCCGACGGCGCCTTCGTGTTCTACGGACAGACCGCAAGCTCGGACGGCAGCGTGACGCACGGCGGCGACAACCTCACCGGCGAGGGCGCCGGCGACGACGAGCAGATCAGGGTGGCCCTGCCGGCCCTGCCGGCCGACTGCGAGCGGGTCGTCGTCTCGGTCTCGATCTACGAGGGGACCGAGCGCGGCCAGAGCTTCGGACAGGTGCGCTCGGCGTACATCCGGGTGGTGAACGACAAGGACGGTGCCGAGCTTGCCCGGTTCGACCTTTCCGAGGACTCCTCGACCGAGCTGGCCATGGTGTTCGGCGAGCTGTACCGCAACGGCGCGGAGTGGAAGTTCCGCGCCGTCGGGCAGGGCTACAGCGCCGGGCTCAAGGGGATCGCCCAGGAGTACGGCCTCAACGTCTGACGCCGCGCGGAGGGACCCCGCTCAGGTGTCTTCCAGGTCGGCCTCGACCGACCGGCGCAGGGCCGCGTGCAACGACAGCGGGGTCAGCACGCCCAGGTAGCGATCGGTGCCCGGCTCCATCACGGCGATCCAACCGGCGTCGTGCTGGAGCATCTCGGCCATCGCGTCCTTGAGCGTCTCGTTGGCGTAGACCGCGGCCGGCAGACGACTCATCCGGTCCCCTACGGTCCCGTCGCCCTGGATGCGCTTGCTGTCGATGTAACCCTTCAGCGTGCCGCCCGGGCCGAGCACGATCGCGAACTTGGCCTGCATGACCAGCCGGGCCTCGGCGAGCGTGTCGTCGACCGACAAGGTCGGCGGCTTCTCTAGGTCCTGGGTGTCGATGTCGGTCACCGACAGTCGTCGCAGGCCACGGTCGGAGCCGACGAAATCGGCCACGAACGGTGACGCGGGGCTGCCGAGCAGGTCGGCGGGCGACGCGAGCTGCTCGAGCACGCCGCCCTGCTTGAAGACCGCGATCCGGTCGCCGAGCCGGACGGCCTCGTCGATGTCGTGGGTCACGAACACGATGGTCTTGCGCACCGTCTCCTGCACGCTCAGGAACTCCTGCTGCAGCCGGTCGCGGGCGATCGGGTCGATGGCCGAGAACGGTTCGTCCATGAGCAGCACAGGCGGGTCGCCGGCGAGCGCACGGGCGACCCCGACGCGCTGGCGCTGGCCGCCGGACAGCTGGGCGGGGTAGCGGTTCGCGTACGTGCCCGGCTCCAGGCCGACCAGGTCGAGCATCTCCTCGACCCGCGCCTGGGTGCGCGCCTTGTCCCAGCCCAGCAGCTTGGGGACCGTCGCGACGTTGTCGCCGACCTTCTGGTGCGGGAACAGGCCGACCTGCTGGATGACGTAGCCGATCCGGCGCCGCAGCTGGCGCACGTCGACCTCGGTGACGTCCTCACCCTCGAGCAGGATCCGGCCGCCGGTCGGTTCGACCAGCCGATTGATCATCTTCATCGTCGTCGTCTTGCCGCAGCCCGACGGACCCACCAGGCACAGCAGCTCGCCCTCACGGACCTCGAGGTCCAGCTCGGCCACGGCAAGGGTCCCGTCCGGGAACTGCTTGCTGACCCCGTCCAGCCGGATCATGGGCTCCTCTGTAACGTTCACCACGTGGCGCTCCTCTCGACAGACGTTCTCGCGCAGGCGACGAACCCCTGGTTCTCCACGGGCTACCTGACAACAGCATGGACCTACGAGGTCAAACCCGCACTTGATCGCCACGTGCTGATCACGCTGTACTCCGTCGTCGCAGGGATACTCGCCTCGATCCCGCTCGCGTTGATCGCCCGTCGCAGCGCCCGGCTCGAGACATTCATCATTGGCCTGACCGGGGTGATCTACACCATCCCGTCGCTGGCGTTGTTCGCACTTCTCGTGCCCTACACGGGATTCACCCAGACCACGGCAGTGATCGCGCTCGCGCTCTACACCTTGGTCATCCTGGTGCGCAACATCGTCACCGGCCTGGCCCAGGTCCCGGACGAGGTGGTCGAGTCGGCCCGCGGGATGGGCCTGGGGCCGGTGAAGACTCTCGTGCAGGTCGAGATGCCGATCGCGCTGCCGTCGATCATCGCCGGCGTCCGGGTCGCCACGGTGTCGACGATCTCGCTGCTCACCGTCGCGGCGTACGTCGGGGTCGGTGGTTTCGGACAGCTGATCACGCAGGCGTTCAAGCAGGACTACCACGCCAAGCTGACGACGGCGATCCTGTTCTGCGTCGTGCTCGCGCTGGTCGCCGACGGGCTGCTCGTGCTCGTCCAACGCTTCCTGACCCCCTGGACGAGGGCGCGCGCATGACGTTCTGGCAGTGGTTGACGTTCGGTGACCCGCAGCAGGGAACCCTGGTGCGTCTGCAGGAGCACCTGACCTACACGGTGGTCGGGGTGCTCCTGGCCTGCGCCGTCGGGCTCCCGCTGGGGCTGGTCCTCGGGCACTACGGCAAGGGCGGCGGGCTGGCGATCAACCTGTCCAACATCGGCCGCGCCATCCCCACCCTCGGCATCGTCGTGCTGTTCGCGATCTCGCCGGTCGGGGTCGGCGTGTTCGGGATCTCGCTGGCGCTGGCGCTGTTCGCGCTGCCGGTGGTGCTGACCAACACCTACGTCGGGATGCGCGAGGTCGACCCGGAGGCGGTCGAGGCGGCCCGCGGGATGGGCATGACGCCGGGCCAGGTGCTGCGCAAGGTCGAGCTGCCGCTGGCCTTCCCGCTCATCGCGGCGGGCGTGCGCAGCGCCGTGCTTCAGGTGCTCGCGACCGCTGTCCTCGCGGCGGCCGTCGGTGGTGGTGGTTTCGGCCGATATCTCATCGACGGGCTGGGCTCGCAGGACTATCCGCAGCTGCAGGCCGGCGCGGTGCTGGTGGCCGGTCTCGCCTTCGTCGTCGAGCTGGGTCTCGGTGGTCTGCAACGGCTCGTGGACCCGGTCGCCCGTGCGAACCGTCAGCCCGCCGAGGGTGTCGGGGAGGTCACGATGATGCCTGTCGAGTCGACATCAGCGCGTACGGCTGGTTGATTTCACGGTGTTCCTTGAGTCCGGCACGAGGCCGGACCCGCTCTGAAAGGGCCCTAGCCCCGTGCGCATGCCCATGCTCCGTTCCGCCCTGATCGCTTCCTCCCTCACCCTCACGCTCGGCCTCGCGGCCTGCGGCGGCTCCTCCAGCCCAGCCGTGCCCGCCACCTCGGGCGGGTCGACCGACGCGCCAGCCGCAAGCGGTGGCGGCAAGGTCACCATCGCCGCCGCCAACTTCCCCGAGAACCAGATCCTCGCCGAGATCTACCGGCAGGCGCTGACGAAGGCCGGCTACGACGCCTCGGTCACCCAGCGCGACACGCGCCCCAACATCCTCAAGGCTCTCGAGAGCGACGACGTGCAGGTCGAGCCCGACTACGTCGGCAGCTTCACCGAGTTCCTCAACAAGGAGAAGAACGGCCCGGACGCCAAGCCGGTCGCCAACGGTGACCTCAAAGCCACCACGATGGAGGCCGAGAAGTTCGCCGCGGACAAGGGCCTCAAGGTGCTCACCCCGTCGCCGGCCGCCGACCAGAACGCCTTCGTCGTCACCAAGGAGTTCAGCGAGAAGAACAACATCACCAAGCTGTCGCAGCTGGCCGACTACAAGGGCCCGCTGGTGCTGGGCGGGACGCCGGAGTGCAAGACCTACTCGCTGTGCCAGCCCGGCCTGGAGAAGACGTACGGGATCACCTTCACCGGTTTCGAGCAGACCGACCTCGGTGGCACCCTCTCGATCGAGAAGCTGAAGAGCGGCAAGGTCCAGCTCGGTGAGTTCCTGTCCTCGGACGGCAGCGTGAAGGCCAACGACTTCGTGCTGCTGGAGGACGACAAGAACCTGCAGAACGTGGACAACATCGTCCCGGTCATCTCCAAGAGCGTCGCCGACGACCAGAAGCTGATCGACACGCTCAACAAGGTCAGCGCCTCGATGACCACCGAGGACCTGATCAAGCTCAACGCCGGCAACAGCATCGACAAGAAGCTGCCGAACGAGCTGGCTACCGAATACCTGAAGGAGAAGGGGCTGAGCTAGCCCCCGTCCGTCCCGACGGCCCGTCACCTCCGCGGTGGCGGGCCGTCGTGCTGCCCGGGCGGGTCCAGCGTCCGCACAGGCCGGGCCCCCTGGATGCTTGGGCACCCACCTCGGGTGTTCCGCGTGGCTCATCCGGGACGGTAGGGACGAACGGGGCATGGGCGGGTGCCCAAGCATCCATCCGGCAACCCATCTCCGACCTGCGGCCGGGGTTGTCCACAGGTGCGTCACGGTCATCCACAGGCGCGATCCAGCAGCGAGCTCGGCACGCCAGGGTGGCCCCATGGCGATCACCCTCCCGTCCTGCTCGGTGGCGCAGCAGGGTCTCGTCACACGGAAGCAGCTTCTCGACGACGGGCTGTCCGTCGCCGGTCTCGGGCGAGCCGTGAGCCGGGGCGAGCTGGTCCGGGTGGCTCGCGCCGTGTACTCCCGAGAGTCGCTCCCGGCGCTGCCCCGCCAGCTGGTGACCGACGGCCGCCCCTCGGCCGAGCTGCTCCTGCACGCGCGAGTGGCCGTGCTGTCGCTCGGGGACGGTGCCCGGCTCTGCGGGCCGTCCGCGGCCATGGTCCAGGGCTGGTCCCTGCTCGCCGAGCCCCGGCGGGTGACCTGCGAGGTGGCTCACGCCCGGTCCAACGCCTGCCTGCCTGCGGCCCGTGTCGTCCGATCGCGGAGGAGCGGTGCCTGGCTCGCCTCGTCAGGTGGGCTGGCCGCGCTCCCGGTCACGAGCGCCGTCGACACGGCGATCGCGTGCTTGATCGAGCTGCCCGGTGCCGAGGCGATCGCGGCCGTTGACAGCGCGTTGCGTCTCGAGAACGTGACGCTCGCCGACCTGAGGAAGGCAGCCCAGGGACAGACCGGGGTCAGGGACGTCGGGCGGGTGCACCGCCTGCTGCCGATGCTCGACCCGGCGTCGGGATCGGTGCTGGAATCGGCGATGCGCTACCACCTGCTCACCCACGGCATCGACGGCTTCGTGACGCAGAAGGTCCTCCGTTCCCGGAGCCGCTACCTGTTGCGTGCGGACTTCTGCTTCGAGGCGGTCGGGTTGGTCGTCGAGACCGACGGCAGCCGTTGGCATCAGGACCGCGCGGGCGATCAGAGGAAGGACAACGCCCTCGCGGCCGCTGGCTGGCGGGTCCTGCGCTACCCGTGGGTCGAGGTGATGCACGAGCTGCCTCGGGTGCTGGCCGAGATCCGCGAGGCGCTCGATACTCCATGGCTGCGTCCGTGAGCGGATGCCTGGGCACCCAACTCGGTCCGCTTCATCCGTGATGCCGGCGATCCGCACCCCGGTCGCCGGTCGGGTGGGTGCCCAAGCATCCACGTGGCGGCGGCTATGTCGCACGCCAGGCCTGGTTCGGACAGCATGTGCGGTCCGGTCCTGTCCGGTCCGGTGCGGTGCGGTGCGGTGCGGTGCGGTGCGGTGCGGTGCGGTCCGGTCCGGTGCTGGGCCTGGAGCAGGGCGGCGTACGGGGCGCGCGGCGTTGCCCTCGAACATCCCGACGATCCCTCGTGCGGTCGACGACGTCGCGGACCTGGCGGGGCGTGAGGTGGATCCGGAGGATCGTGACGGGCAGTCTCACAGGTGCGGAGGATGAGAGATTCGAACTCTCGAGGGGTTGCCCCCAACACGCTTTCCAAGCGTGCGCCATAGGCCAACTAGGCGAATCCTCCTGGCGGTGCAGCGGGAGCCTACCGAACCCGGCAGGGGACTAGAGTCGGCACCGGCCCCTCGTGCGGCGCGCATCTCGCTGAACCCCCCCAGGGCCGGAAGGCAGCAAGGGCAGGCAGGCTCTGCGTGGGTGCGCGGGGGGTCCCTCATCTTCTGTCGTACGGAGTGACGTGGCCCTCGCCCTTTACCGCAAGTACCGGCCGACGACCCTGGCCGAGCTGGTGGGTCAGGAGCACGTGACGGAGCCGCTACGGCGGGCGCTGGAGACCGGGCGGCTCAACCACGCCTACCTGTTCAGCGGGCCGCGCGGTTGCGGCAAGACGTCCAGCGCCCGGATCCTGGCGCGATCGCTGAACTGCGCGCACGGGCCGACGCCTGATCCCTGCGGGGTCTGCGACTCGTGCCGGGAGCTGGAGGCGAACGGTCCCGGGTCGATCGATGTCATCGAGATCGACGCGGCCAGCCACAACGGGGTCGAGGACGCCCGGGAGCTGCGCGACAAGGCGCACTATCCGCCGATCCGAGACCGCAAGAAGATCTACATCATCGACGAGGCGCACATGGTGACGCCGCAGGCGTTCAACGCGCTGCTCAAGCTGGTCGAGGAGCCTCCGGACTTCGTCACGTTCATCTTTGCGACCACCGAGCCGGGCAAGGTGCTGCAGACGGTGCGCAGCCGCACGCACCACTACCCGTTCAAGCTGCTGACCCGCCGCGACCTGACCGGGCTGTTCGAACGGATCCTGGCCCAGGAGCAGGTCGAGGTCGAGCCGGGCGTACTGCCGCTGGTCGTCCGTGCGGCAGAGGGCTCGGCCCGTGACGGGCTCTCGATCCTGGACCAGGTGGTGGCGAGCGCGGCCGAGGGCACCGTGACCCGCCAGCACGCCTCAGGGCTGCTCGGTGTCACGCCGGACACGCTGCTCGACGAGGTCGTCGACGCCTTCGCCGCCGTGGACGCGGCCGCCGTGTTCCGCACGGTCGAGACGGTGCTGGAGAGCGGCCTGGACCCACGCCGCTTCACCCTGGACGTGCTGGGGCGCCTGCGTGACCTGGTGATCCTGGAGGCCGTACCGGACGCGGCCGAGCGGGGCGTGCTCGACTGTCCGCCGGAACAGGTCGACGCCATGCGGCGCCAGCTGACCGCGCTCGGTCGGGCCGGCACGTCGCGCGCCGCCGACCTGTTCGCCGCCTCGCTCGACGAGCGGGGCACCACCCCGCCTCGGCTCCAGCTGGAGCTGCTCTGCGCCCGCGTGCTGCTCCCGGCGGCCAGCGACGACGACGCAGCCACCCTGACCCGGCTGGAGCGGCTCGAGCGCCGGTTCGCGATCGCCGACCCGGCCGTCGGTCCTGCCGCAGGGGCTCCGATCAGCCCGCCGCCGGCTGCGCCCGAGCCGGCGCACCCGGTCGCGAGCCCCTCGACCCCACCAGCGCGTACGGCTCCCGGTGTGCGTGACGACGCCTCCCGGGACTACGTCGGAGGGGGTCCTGTCCGGCCGGAGACCGGCCGGCCCCATCCTGACCGGGCCGGCGAAGGACCGCCACGGCCTGCCGGGGCCGGGCAGCTCCACGACGCCTCCGGGGGGCACGACGGGGGCTCCCGGCAGGAGCACCGGCCGGCGTCGCCACCACCGCCGGTCGCGCCACCGGTGGGCAACCCCGCCTCCGCGCCAGCGGCCTCGTCGACCTGGCCTGAGTCGGCGGTGCCCGGTGGGCGACCGTCCGGCCCGGACGCACCCGCTGCCCCGACACAGTCTTCTGGTGGCGTGGACGCCGCCTCGGTACGCCGGGTCTGGGACGCCGTGCTCGACCAGGTCAAGACGCGTAAACGCGTCGCGCACGCGTTCCTGCGCGAGGTGACGGTCGTGTCGGTGGCGAACGGCGCACTGACGCTGTCCTTCACCACCCCGACGCTGGCGAAGAAGTTCGGCGAGGGCGCCAACGTGGCCTATCTGCAGGAGGCGCTGGTCGCGGTCCTCGGGGTCTCGTTGAACGTGGTGTGCATCAGTGGCGGCGGATCGCCGGCGCACGACTCCCGCGACCCGTCGACCCCCCGTCCCTCGGCCTCGGACCGGGAGGGGTTCGCGCCCGGCGACGAGGCGGCCGACGAGGACCCGGCCGCCGCCGCGCCCGAGGAGCGGGGCGAGGACGCTGCGCTGCGCCTGGTCCAGAGCCAGCTCGGCGGACGGGTGCTGGACCGCGGCTGACGCGCTGTCTCGCGGGCTGCGCTCTGACGTTGCCAGGAATGTCGGCACCCCGGTCTAAGGTTGCCGCCATGAAGCCCGGTGGTCAGCCCAACATGCAGCAGCTCATGAAGCAGGCTCAGAAGATGCAGCAGCAGATGATGGCTGCGCAGGCTGAGCTGGCCGAGGCGGAGGTGACCGGGAGCGCCAGCAACGGCCTCGTGACCGTCACCGCGTCCGGCAGCGGCGAGGTGAAGTCGGTGAAGATCGACGCCTCGGTCGTCGACCCGGACGACGTCGAGACGCTCGAGGACCTGGTCGTCGCAGCCCTGCACGACGCGGCCCGCGCGGCGGGCGAGCTGAGCAGCCAGAAGATGGGTCCGATGGCCGGCGGCCTGGGCCTGCCAGGAATGTGAGGTCGTGTACGAGGGGGCGGTCCAGGACCTGATCGACGAGCTCGGCCGACTGCCGGGTGTGGGCCCCAAGAGCGCCCAGCGCATCGCTTTCCACCTGCTGGCCGCCGACCCGGTCGACGTCCGTCGGCTCGCGCACGTGCTGAACGAGGTCAAGGACAAGGTCAAGTTCTGCACGATCTGCTTCAACGTGTCCGAGCAAGACCTGTGCCGGGTCTGCCGCGACCCGAGGCGCGACGAGAGCTCGATCTGCGTGGTCGAGGAGAGCAAAGACGTTGTCGCGATCGAGAAGACTCGTGAGTTCCGTGGCCGCTACCACGTGCTCGGCGGCGCGATCAGCCCGATCGAGGGCATCGGCCCGGACGACCTCAAGGTCCGTGAGCTGATGGTCCGTCTGCAGGGTCAGACCGTGCAGGAGGTCATCCTCGCCACCGACCCCAACCTGGAGGGTGAGGCGACGGCCACCTACCTCTCGCGGCTGATCGCGCCGATGGGCCTGGTCGTCTCCCGGCTCGCCTCGGGTCTGCCGGTCGGCGGCGACCTGGAGTATGCCGACGAGGTCACCCTCGGGCGTGCTTTCGTCGGACGCCGCAACGTCGCCTGAGGGGGCGACGGCACCTTTCGCGTCCTACGCGGTTGGTGCATCCTCAAGCCACGCACGACGCACTCACCGGGCTCGTTAACCGTCGCCGGCTGCTGGACCGCGTAAGTGTGTCGCAGGGCGGTCGGTCTCCGCGAGCAGGAGGGACGCGCGGCCCGCCTGCCTCACGGTGAGGAGGCTGTCGCCTCGTACGCCCAAAGCCCGCACGATGCGTGACCGAGCCGTTCTCGGTGGTGGGGCAGAACATCGTGGTGCAGGTGAGCGTCGGTGCGTGCCCCGTCCTTGCAGAGCACGCGCGCACGCCGGACCTGCCGGTCGTGCTGCTGCGCGACGCGGATGCCGATGGACATCCTCACGATCGACAAGAGTTTGGTGGGTCTGATCCAGGCCCGGGCCAGGGCACGGCCTTCACCGAGGTGGTCCTCAAGCTCGCGGAGGCGACCGGTTGTCCACGACCGCGGAGGGGGTCGAGACGCCCGAGCAGGCCCGCGCCCTCGCGGCCCTCGGCTGCCGATCGGCCCAGGGCTGGTGGTGGGCTCGCGCCGTCCCCCTGGAGCAGCTGGCGTCCGTGCTTCCTGCCGTTCAGGCCACGCGCTGACTCTCCGGCAGGTCCCGAGCGCTAAGCCGGAGGACGTGAGCCGATCGTGACGGGGGTCGGCCCGGCGTCGGCCTCGGGCGGCGTCCCGGTGCCGGCGAAGAAGTCGTTGCCCTTGTCGTCGACGACGACGAAGGCGGGGAAGTCCTCCACCTCGATGCGCCAGACGGCCTCCATCCCCAGCTCGGGGTAGTCGAGCACCTCCACCCTCTTGATGCAGTCCTGCGCGAGGCGAGCCGCGGGCCCGCCGATCGAGCCGAGGTAGAAGCCGCCGTGCCGGGCGCACGCGTCGGTCACCTGCTGCGAGCGGTTGCCCTTGGCCAGCATCACCAGCGAGCCGCCGGCCGCCTGGAAGCGGTCGACGTAGGAGTCCATCCGCCCGGCGGTGGTCGGTCCGAACGAGCCCGACGCCATGCCCTCGGGCGTCTTCGCGGGGCCAGCGTAGTAGACCGGCAGGTCGCGCAGGTAGGACGGCATCTCCTCGCCCGCGTCCAGCAGCGAGGCGATCTTGGCGTGCGCGATGTCGCGGGCGACGACGAGCGGCCCGGACAGCGACACCCGGGTCTTGACCGGCAGCTGGGACAGCGTCGCGCGGATCTGCGCCATCGGCTGCGCGAGGTCGATCTGCACGACCTCCTCGGTCAGACCGGTCTCTTCGGGCAGGTACTGCGCGGGGTCGGTCTCCAGCTGCTCGAGCCACACCCCGGACGCGTCGATCCGGCCGCGGGCCTGCCGGTCGGCCGAGCAGGACACCGCGATGGCGACCGGGCAGGACGCGCCGTGCCGGGGCAGGCGCACCACCCGTACGTCGTGGCAGAAATACTTGCCGCCGAACTGCGCCCCGATCCCGAGCTGCTGGGTCATCGTGAAGACCTCGGCCTCGAGGTCGAGGTCGCGGAAGCCGTGAGCGCTCTCCGACCCTCCGGTCGGCAGGCCGTCGAGGTCGTGCGCCGAGGCAAGCTTTGCGGTCTTCAGCGCATACTCCGCCGAGGTGCCGCCGACCACGATCGCCAGGTGGTACGGCGGGCAGGCGGCAGTGCCGAGCGCGCCGACCTTCTCCCGCAGGAAGCGCATCATCCCGGCCGGGTTGAGCACCGCTTTGGTCTCCTGGAACAGAAAGCTCTTGTTGGCCGAGCCACCTCCCTTCGCCATGAACAGGAAGTCGTACGCCGAGCCGCCTTTCGCGTACAGCTCGATCTGCGCCGGCAGGTTGCTGCCGGTGTTCTTCTCCTCCCACATCGTCAGCGGCGCCAGCTGGGAGTAGCGCAGGTTGAGGCGCGTGTACGCGTCGAAGATGCCGCGGGACAGGTGCTCGGCGTCGCGGTCGTCGGTGAGCACGGAGGACCCGCGCTTGCCGCTGACGATCGCTGTGCCGGTGTCCTGGCACATCGGGAGCACGCCGCCGGCCGCGATCGACGCGTTCTTCAGCAGGTCGAGCGCGACGAACTTGTCGTTGGCGGAGGCCTCGTCGTCGTCCAGGATCCGTCGCAGCTGCTGCAGGTGCGCCGGTCGCAACAGGTGGCTGATGTCACGGATCGCGGTCTCGGCCAGCAGACGGAGCGGCTCCGGCTCGACCTGCAGGAAGGTGCGCCCGAGCGCCGAGGCGGTCGACACCCCGTCGGCCGTCAGCAGCCGGTAGGACGTCTGGTCCTCACCCGTCGGCAGCAGGTCGGTGTAGGTGAAGTCGGGCACGCGGGGCTCCTCGGGTCGGGGGTTCAACCCTAGGCTCGCCCCGTGAGCAGGCCGGATGCACAGGCGACGGCGATGCGGGTGGCCGCGTTGCGTCGCGCGGTGGCGGACACGAGCCTGACGGGCGTACGCAGGGCACGGTCCCGTCTGAAGGCGGCCTCGTGGTCGGTGGGGCAGTGCGCGCTCGCGGCCGCCAGCGCGTGGCTGCTGGCTCAGACCCTGCTCGGTCACGACCGCCCGACCTTCGCGGCGGTCGCCGCGGTGGTCTGCCTCGGCACCCGCACGGCCCAACGGCTGCGCAGGGTCGCTGAGCTGGCGGTCGGGGTCAGTCTCGGCGTCCTGGTCGGGGACCTGCTGGCCGGGATCATCGGCCGCGGCACCTGGCAGATCGGGTTCGTCGTGGCGGTGGCCCTGCTGCTGGCCGTGGCGCTGGACGGCGGCGCGCTGCTGGTGAGCCAGTCGGGGGTCCAGGCGGTGTTCGTCGTCGCGCTCCCAGCGAACCCCGGCGGGGAGCTGGCCCGGTGGCAGGACGCCCTGATGGGTGGCGCGGTGGCGCTGGCGGTCGCGGCGCTGCTGCCCGCCGACCCCTGGCGCCCCGCACGTCGGTCCGGCCGGGCGGCCTGCCTGGGCCTAGGGCTGGCGTTGCGCACGACCGCGAAGGCGCTCCGTGACGGCGACGTGTCCGGGACGGGGGAGGCGCTGGTGCTGTCCAGGGACACCCAGGCCGCGCTCGACTCCTGGTCCGCGGAGCTGTCCGCGGGTCGGGACGTGGCGCGGTTGTCTCCGCTGCGGCGAGACCCGGGCAGCCGCACGTACGAGCAGCTGGGCAGGTTGCAGGTCGGGATCGATCGTGCGACCGGCAACAGCAGGGTCCTGATCCGTCGGGTGCTGGCCGCGCTGCAGACCGGCGAGCTGCTCCCGGAGCGACTGCCGTCGCTGTTGGAGGGCTACGCCGAGCTGCTCGACCGGGTGGTCGCCGATCCCGGGGACGCGCAGCTGGTGCCGGCCGTCGTCGCCTACGGACAAAGGCTCACGCCGGTGCTGGGGCACGGCTCGTTGTCCTCGACCGTGGTGCTGGCCCAGCTGCGGACGACTGTCGTGGACCTGCTCGTCGGGCTCGGGGTCGAGCATGATCAGGCGCGCGGGATGCTGCCCCTGCTCGGGGTGCCCGACCCGGACTAGCGGCTACAGCTGCAGGTCGACCACGACCGGGGCGTGGTCGCTGGGGCCCTTGCCCTTGCGGGCGTCGCGGTCCACGTAAGCGTCGGTCACCGTCAAGGACGGCGACGCCAGCACCAGGTCGATCCGCATGCCTTCGCCCTTGTGGAAGCGACCGGCCCGGTAGTCCCAGTAGGTGTAGGGGCGCTCGCCTTTGAGCGGTCGTGCGGGAAGGTCGACCAGGCCGAGCTCGAGCAGCGCCGTGATCGCGTCCCGCTCCGGCGGGGTGACGTGCGTCGAGTACTCGAACTGCGAGGGGTCCCAGACGTCCGCGTCGGTCGGCGCGACGTTGAAGTCGCCGGTCACCACGAGCGGGTGCGGCTCGGTCGACAGCGCGTCCCGCAGCCGCGCGAGCCACTCCAGCTTGTACGTGTAGTGCGGGTCGTCGAGGGCCCGGCCGTTCGGCACGTAGAGCGACCAGAACCGTAGGCCGCCGCAGGTCGCTCCCACCGCCCGGGCCTCGACCGCGGGCGGGAGCAGCGCGTCGTCGTTGGCGAACGCCGGCTGTCCGTCGAAGGCCAGCTGCACGTCCTCGAGGCCGACCCGGGAAAGCACCGCCGAGCCGTTCCAGCGGCCGTCACCGTTGTGGGCCGCCTCGTAGCCGAGCGCTTGGAGGTCCGCGTACGGGAAGGCGCTGTCCGCGCACTTGGTCTCCTGCAGCGCGACCACGTCCGGCGCGACCTCCTCCAGCCAGGGCAGCACGCGCGGGAGCCGGGCGGCGAGGGAGTTGACGTTCCAGGTGGCAAGGCGCACCGGCACGACCTTAGAGCGTCGACGTCAGGACGTGCCTGCCTGGCGCCGGGCCTCGGCTCGACGCCACCACCTCCCGCATGGACCTCGTCATCTCGGGACCCGCCGAGGGCTCGGTCGCCCGGGAGGTCGTGCAGGAGGTCTGGGCCGACCGGCCGGACGCCCTCGTCGGGGGTGCGGCGGCCGAGTTCCTCGACCAGCAGGCCGCGCCCGGCTGCCGCTCGCGCTGGGGCTGCTCACCTTCGTGGTGCTCTGGCTGTTGACCGGCTCGGTGGTGCTGCCCGCGAAGGCCATCGTCATGAACGTACTCACGGTGGGGTCCTCGCTCGGCGTCCTGGTGATGGTCTTTCAGGACGGCCGGTTCCAATCTCTGCTCGGCTACACCAGCAGCTCGATCTCCTTCATCCAGCAGATCGGGGTCGCCACGGCGACGGGGGTGCTGCTGGACGCGTTCGTGGTCAGGACGTTCCTGGTGCCGTCACTGATGGGCCTGCTCGGACGGGGAACTGGTGGTCACCGGCCCCGCTGCGACGGCTGCACGCCCGGATCGGGATCAGTGAGGAGATCCCGACCGCACCGGCGCGTGATCCGGTCAGCGTCTGAGCGCGACGACCACCTCCCCGGCCACCTGCTCACCGGAACGTACGGCGCCCTCCATGTAGCCGGCCCAGACCGTTGCCAGCTCGGCCCCGGCCCAGTGCAACGGTCCGACCGGGGCGCGCAGGTGCTTGCCGTACGACGTCCACACCCCGGGCGGCAGGTAGCCGCCGTAGCAGCCTCGGGAGAGCGGTTCAGCGGTCCAGTCCCGTTCGACCACCTCGCGCGGACGGGCGGCCTCCGGCCCGAACAGCTCGACCAGCCGGGCGACGACGGCGGCGTGCCGCTCTGCGGCCGGACGAGGTCCCCAGCACACCGCGTCGGCGCCCTCGACGAAGGCGAGCAGCACCCCGAAGGAGGCGTCCGGCGGGCTGTTGTCGAACACCACCTGCACCAGCTCGCCGTCCGACAGGGCGGTCCCGGACAGTCCCGCGTCGCGCCAGAACGGCCGGTCGTAGACGACGTGCAGCTTGAGCACCGCACCCATCGGCACCCGCTGGGTGAGCTGGTCGCGGGGCGCAGGGAGAGGCGGGTCGTACGACAACCGTCCGGCCAGCGTGGGCGGCAGCGTCAGCACCGCGCGGTCGGCTGTCACCTCGAGCCCGTCCTGGCACCGCACCGTCACGTGCCCGTCGACCTGGCCCGTGCCCCCGTCGCCGACGTCGACGTGCTCGACGACGTGACCCAGCCGCACCCGGTCGCCGAGCCGCTCCGCAAGACGTTCGGCGAGCAGCACCGACCCGCCGACGACCCGGTCCTGCTGCGCCCCGCCCCCGGTGTCCATGAGCTGTTCGACCGACCCGGCCGAGCGGACGTAGAACAGCACGTGCAGCAGCGAGAGATCGCCGGGCTCGGCGGAGAACACGGCGCGGGAGAACAGCTGCCAGAACAACCGGCCGACGGGGGTGGGCCGTCGCCCGAGCCAGTCGGCGAACGTGCGGTCATCGGTCCGGGCCGCGTGCCGGGCCTCCCACGGGCGTGCGGGGTCGACCTGTCGTGCCAGCCGGTGCAGGGCCGCCACGGCGGTCGCGACGTCGACGAGCCCGGCCGCCCCGAGCGGGGGGTTCGCGCCGTCCCTGGTGCGCTTCAGACGTCCCCGGAGGTCGTACAGCGCGTCCCCGTGCACGTGCGTCGGAAACAGCTCGAGCCCGAGCTCGGCAGCGAGCGCGCGCACCCGGTGCTGGGTCGGCCCGATCCACTGGCCGCCCAGCTCGACCGGGACGCCGTCTGCGGTGTGCCCGCCCTCGACCCGCCCGCCGACCCGGTCCCGTCCCTCGAGCACGACGACGTCGAGGCCGGCGGCGACCAGCCGGGACGCGCAGGACAGCCCGGCGAGCCCTGCCCCGACCACCACGACGTCCATGCGCCTACTTCTCGTTGTGGTGCTCGAAGTCGATCGTCGAGTAGGCCGCGAGCTTGTCGAGGCTGTGCCGGCTGGACACCCGACGGATCGTGCCGGACTTGCTGCGCATCACCAGAGACTCGGTGGAGGCCCCGCCGGCCCGGTAGCGGACACCCTGGACCAGCTCGCCGTCGGTGATCCCGGTGGCGACGAAGAACACGTTGTCGCTGCGCACCAGGTCGTCGGTGGACAGCACCGCGTCCAGGTCGAGCCCGGCCGCCGCGGCGTTGCGATACTCGCTCTGCTTCTGCGGCCACAGCTTCGCCTGGATGACGCCACCGAGGCACTTCACGGCGCAGGCGGTGATGATCCCCTCGGGCGTGCCGCCGATGCCGAGCAGCAGGTCGACGCCGGAGCCCTCGCTGCAGGCCATGACGGCGCCGGCCACGTCGCCGTCGGAGATGAAACGGATCCGGGCACCTGCCTCGCGCACCTCGCGCACCAGGTCCTCGTGCCGCGGCCGGTCCAGGATCACCACGGTGACGTCCTCCGGCCGGCCGCCCTTGGCCTTGGCGACGGCGCGGACGTTGTCGCCGGCCGGCGCCATGATGTCGACGACACCGGCAGCCTCCGGCCCGGTCACGAGCTTCTCCATGTAGAACACGGCGCTGGGGTCATACATCGTGCCGCGCTCGGCCACGGCCATGACCGCGATGGCGTTCGGCATGCCCTTGGCCATCAGCGTCGTGCCGTCGATCGGGTCGACCGCGACGTCGCACTCCGGACCGTCTCCGTTGCCGACCTGCTCACCGTTGAAGAGCATCGGGGCCTCGTCCTTCTCGCCCTCCCCGATGACGACGACGCCCCTCATGCTGACCGTTCCGATCAGCTCCCGCATCGCGTCCACCGCCGCGCCGTCGCCACCGAGCTTGTCGCCACGGCCGACCCAGCGGCCGGCCGCCATCGCGGCCGCCTCGGTCACCCGGATCAGCTCGAGCGCGAGGTTGCGGTCCGGGGCCTCGCGGGGGACGGAGAGGTCAGTCATGAACGGACACTATCGGTCGGTGAGGGTCGTGCGGCGGCCTGGGGCAGGGCGTCAGCGGCCGTACTCGGGACTGTCCGTCCGTGCCTCACAGCGCGACCAGCCGGACCTCGGTCGCTTTGAACGTCGCCCAGACGGGACCACCGTCGGCCAGGCGTAGCTCAGCCGCGGCCGCGGCGGTGACCTCCGCGGTGACGGCGGGGGTGCTGGCCACCCGCACCCTGACCCGGCTGCCCAGCGCGCTGGCCTCGACGACCTCGCCGACGAGCACGTTGCGAGGGCTGCCGGTCGGCGGCTCACGGTGCAAGGCCACCGCACCGGGCCAGGCGAGCGCAAGGGCCGGGACGCCCGGGGTCAGCGGGTCGGCGGCGTGGACGACGCCGCCGTCGGTGACCGTCAGCCCGTCCGGGCTCGTCGTGCCCCGCCAGGCGTTCTGCCCGAGCAGCTCGGCGACCCAGGGGGAGCGTGGCGCGGCGGTGACCTCGGCGACGGAGCCGAGCTGCAGCTGCCGACCGGCCTCGAGCACGAGCATCCGGTCGGCGAGCGCGACCGCGTCGACCGGGTCGTGGGTGACGACGATCGCGGTGGCGCGGCTGGCGGTGAGGACGGCGCGCAGCGTGCGTCGTACGTCGTCACGGGTGCTGGCGTCGAGCGCACCGAGCGGTTCGTCGAGCAGCACGAGCGCGGGGTCACCGACCAGCGCCCGAGCCAGCGCGACCCGCTGCGCCTGACCGCCGGACAGCTGCGCGGGACGACGGTCGGCGAGGTGGCCGACCGCGAGCCGGTCCAGCCACTGTTGTGCCTGCTGCCGGGCGCGCGTTCGGCTCGCACCGCGGGCCCGCAGCCCGTACGCGGTGTTGTCGAGCGCAGAAAGGTGCGGGAACAGCAGCCCGGCCTGGGGCACCCAGCCGATGCCGCGCGCCTCCGGCGGCTGCCGGGACAGCTCGTGTCCGTCTACCTCGATAGTGCCCCGGGCGGGTGCGAGGCCGGCGAGACCGCGCAGCAGCGTCGACTTGCCGGCCCCGTTCGGACCGACGAGCGCGATCACCTCACCGGGGACCCCGGAGAGCCGGGCCGTCACGCTGAAGGAGCCCGCCGTCACCACCAGGTCGGCTCTCACCGGGGCAACCGCGCGCGCAGGGCGAGCACGAGGGTGAGGCTGACAGCGAGCAGCACGGCCGACAGCGCGTAGGCCGCGGGCGGATCGTCGATCAGCAGCTGGTAGACCGCGAGCGGCAGGGTCTGCGTCGTGCCCGGCAGGCTCCCGGCGAAGGTGATGGTGGCGCCGAACTCACCGAGGGCGCGGGCCCACGCGAGTCCCGCGCCGGCGGCTACCGACGGCCCGACCATCGGCAGCGTCACAGTGAGGAAGACCCGCACCGGGCCGGCCCCGAGGGTCGCGGCGGTCTGCTCGTGACGGGGGTCGAGCCCGGCGAGCGCACCCTCCACCGTGAGCACCAGGAAAGGCAGGGCGACGAAAGTCTGCGCGAGGATGACGCCGTAGATCGTGAAGGCAGGGGTCGTGCCGGTGGCCTCCAGCAGCGGCCCGAACAAGCCGCGCCGACCGAAGGCCAGCAGCAGGGCGACGCCGCCGACGACCGGCGGGAGCACGAGCGGGACCGTCACCAGCGCGCGGACGACGGTCCGGCCCGGCAGCGTCGTCCGGGCGAGCAGCCAGGCCAGCGGGACCCCGAGCACGATCGACAGCGCGAGCGCAGCCAGCGAGGTGCGCAACGAGAGCCAGAGCGCTTCGCGCACGGGTTCGCGGGAGAGCAGGTGCGGGAGGTCGGACCAGGGCGTCCGGGAGAGCAGCCCGATCAGCGGAAGGACGAGCAGGCTGATCGCGAGCAGCCCCGGCAGGGCCAGCGAGACCGGCGTGCGCGGACGTGACGCCGGGGGCGCGATCACGTCGCGTCGGGACCGAGGAAGCCGTAGCGCGCCAGCACCGCCTGCCCGTCCGGCGACAGCACGAAGTTCACGAAGGCCGACGCGGCCTCCGGGTGCCCGGACCTGTTCACGACACCGATCGGGTAGGTGTTCGTGATTCCGGGCAGACCGGTGCCGCTGACGTCGGCGCCGGCCGCCTTGACGTCGGTGACGTAGACGATCCCGGCGTCGGCCTCACCGAGCCGGACCTTCTGCAGGACGGCCTTGACGTCCTGCTCCTGGGAGACCGGCTTCACGGCGACGCCGGCCCTGTTCAGCGCCTCGGCGGAGGCCATTCCGACCGGCACCGCGGGGGCGGCCAGGACCACCTTGTACGAGGGGTCGGCAAGTTCCGCGAGGGTCGTGATGCCCAGGGGGTTGCCCTGCTCGGTGACGATCGCGAGCCGGTTCTTGGCGAAGGTCTGCGGCGCGCCGCTGAGCTCAGCGGCGAGTTCCTTGCCGGTCTTGGCGTTCGCGAGCGCGACGACGTCGGCCGGGGCACCCTGCTGCACCTGCTGCACGAGAGCCTGCGAGCCGGCGAAGGAGAAGGTCACTTTCGCGCCAGGGTGCGCTTTCTCGTAGTCCTTGCCGAGCTCGGTGAAGGACTCGGTCAACGACGCAGCCGCGAAGACCGTCAGGTCGCTGGAGGCCGGATCGGTCGGCGGCGCCGCGGCCGGGTCGGTCGAGGGCGCAGCGCTGCTCCCGCAGGCCGCGGTGGTGAGCAGCAGCAGGCCGAGAGAGGCGCGTGCTGCGGGGTTCACGGCGTCTCGATGACGACATTGGTGGACTTGACGGTGGCGGTGGCAGGAGCGCCGGGGACCAGCCCCAGCTCGTCGACGGCTTCGGTGCTGATCAGCGACACGAGCCGGTGCGGCCCGGACTGCACCTCGACCTGGCTGACGACGTCGCCGCGGACCACCCGGGTGACGATCCCGGCGAACCGGTTGCGGGCCGAGCTGGGGTGCGGCGCGTCGGGCTCGCCTGCCGTGCGCACGGCGAAGGCAGCCAGCTCGACCCCGTCGACAGCGCGACGTCCCTCGTCGTCCTCGGTCGTGGCGAGGCGTCCTGCGTCGGCCCACCGACGCACCGTGTCGGGGCTGACCGCAAGCAGTTCTGCGGCGGCAGAGAGGCGATAGAGGTGCACCTGCGGACCATAGTCCACTTTCTGAGCCGCAATTGCGTCTCGACCTAGACTGTGGTGTGCCTCGCCGCGAACACGACGCCGACCTTCTCGAGAAGGCCGCCACCTACTCCCTGCTGACCAGCGTGGTCGTCCCCCGACCGATCGCCTGGGTCTCGACCGTGTCCGCTGACGGCGTCCACAACCTCGCCCCGCACTCCTTCTTCACGGTCGCTAGCGTGCAGCCACCGATCGTGCAGTTCACCTCGGTCGGCACCAAGGACTCGCTGCGCAACGTGCTGGCGACCCGTGAGTTCGTCGTCGCCCTCTGCACCGAGAGCCTGCTGCCGAAGGTCAACGCGACCGGCACCGACTACCCGCCGGACATCAGTGAGTTCGACGCGGTCGGGCTGACCCGGGAGCAGAGCCGGACGGTGTCGGCGTCGAGGGTGGCGGAGTCGCCGGTCAACCTCGAGTGCGTCTATGCCGGCAGCCGCAGCTTCGGCACGGGTGAGCACGGGGACGCGACCGTCGTGTTCGGCCGGGTTACCTGGTTCGCCGTCGATGAGCAGGTGCTGGAGGACGGCCGCCCGTCGATACAGCGCATGAAGCCGGTGTCACGGCTCGGGGCGAACGAGTGGGCCACGGTGGGCACGGTGACGAGCCACCGGCGGGTTCCCTGGGCAGAGTCGTGAAACCACCGCAGCGGGCGCGAGGTCAGGGCCCCGCCGCGCTGGCTCGGCGCTGATCGGCGACACTGGGGACATGGCCACCGAGACCGCGACGCCGCCCCGTGAGGCGCCCAAGCGCAAGCGGGGCCGCGAGACGGTCGGAGACATGATCCGTTCGCTCGGGCTGGTCATGCTGATCGTGGTGCCGGTGTGGTTCCTGGCCCAGCCACCCAGCAGCGACACGGCAACCGTCCGGGCGCAGGACACCGCCGGACCCATCGCTGACCTGCAGCGTCAGTCTCCGGGCATCCCCGTGCCGGGCACCCTGCCGCAGGGCTGGGTCGCCAACGCGGTCGATCCCGGTCCGGACGGGTTGAGGATCGGCTGGAACACACCGACCGGGCACTACCTGGAGTACGCGGGCTCGTTCGGCGCGAAGGACTTCCTGCCGACGATCACGGGTGACGGCCAGCAGGTCGGAACCATCCAGGTCGACGGGACCACGTGGCAGCAGTGGCAGAACGACGGCGACGCGACCACGCTCGTGCGCCAGGTCGGCAACCGCACGATCGCCGTCGGCGGGGTCCGGGAGGACACCACGCTGTCCGAGATCGAGACCGTCGCCGCGACCGTCAAGCCCTGACCCCTGGGTCAGTCGTCCGCCTTGGCGGGGTCGCGCTGCGCTGCGTCCAGACGCTCTTGGGCACCGTCCAGCAGCCGCTGGCAGGTCCGGGCGAGCTGCTCGCCGCGTTCCCAGAGCGTGAGCGACTCCTCCAGGCTGGTGCCACCGGCCTCGAGCGTCCGGACGACCTCGACCAGCTCGTCGCGGGCCTGCTCGTAGGTCGGCTCCTCGCCCGTCCGGATGCTGCTCACCGGGCTGTCACCGCCAGCTCGCCCGAAGCGACGCGCACGCGGAGCGCGCTCCCGACGGGCACCGTCCCGGCGTCCCGGACGACGGCGCCGGACGCGTCCTGCACGACGGCGTAACCGCGGTCGAGCGTGGCCTGCGGGGACAGGGCCCGCAGGCGCGCGTGGGTCTGCTCCAGCTCGCGGGCGGCGGTGTCGTGCCGGGTCGTGGCGCACCGGCGGCTGCGCTCCCGCAGCACCAGCACCGCCTCCAGGCGGCGGGACACCAGCACGTGCGGGTCAGCGATCACGGGTCGGCTGCGGGCGGCGAGCAGGCCGGCTCGCTCCCGGTGCAGCTGGCCGACGACGACGCGCCGTGCGCGGTCGCGCAGGGTCAGCACCCGCGCAAGCTCCTCGGCGTGGTCGGGCACCACGCGCTTGCCCGCGTCGGTCGGCGTGGAGCAGCGGACGTCGGCGACCAGGTCCACGAGCGGATGGTCTGGCTCGTGCCCGATGGCGGAGACCACCGGCGTGCGGCAGGCGGAGACCGCCCGGCACAGCGCCTCGTCTGACCACGGCAGCAGGTCCTCGACGCTCCCGCCGCCGCGTGCCAGCACGATCACCTGGACGTCGCGGGCCGTGTCGAGCTGCTGCAGCGCGGCGACGACTTGAGGCACGCACAGGTGCCCCTGGACGGCGACCGGTCGCACGTCGAAGCGCACCGCGGGCCATCGGCGGCGGGCGTTCTCGAGCACGTCGCGCTCGGCGGCCGAGGCCCGGCCGGTGATCAGCCCCACGGCGGCCGGCAGGAACGGCAGCACGCGCTTGCGGTCGACGTCGAACAGGCCCTCGGACGCCATGAGCACCTTGAGCCGTTCCACCCGAGCCAGCAGCTCGCCTACCCCGACCGGCCGGATCTCGGTGGCCACCAGGCTCAGGGAGCCGCGAGCCAGCCACAGCTCGGGCTTGGCGTGCACGACCACCCGCGCACCCTCGACCAGTGGTGGCACCGCCGCGTCGAGCACGCTGCGTCGACAGGTCACCGACACGCTGACGTCAGCCACCGGGTCGCGCAGCGTCAGGAACGACGTGCCGGCGCGGACGCTGAGCTGGGTCACCTGACCCTCGACCCACACCCGGCCGAGCCTCGCGACCCAGTCCGAGATGAGACGTGCGACCTGGCGCACGGGCAGCGGCTGCTCGGCGCTGCTGGGGGCGGGAGGCACCCGTCCAACCTAGCCAGCGGCCGTCAGCGGGTCAGCTCAACGGGCGGTGGACGGCTCGGCGGCGAGCTTGGCGATCCGGTTGTCGAGCATGGTGACGACGGGCAGCCGGTCGGCATGCGCCTTCTCGTACGCCCGGACCTGCCCGAGCTGGGTGAGCGACAGGCTGCGGAGCCGGCCGCGCAGGGAGCCCAGGGTCATGTGGTCGTAGTCGGGCAGCGGCAGGTCGTCGTGGTCGAGCACGTCACCGTGGAGTGGTGCCACGGCCGCCTCGACGACCGACTCCACCTGGGCGGACACCGCGGTGTCGAGCCGCGCCGACTCCGGCTCGGTCGCCTTCGGGGTGGCGTGGCCCTTGGGCTGCTCCGCCTCGGGCAGGACCTCGGTCTCGCTGGGCGCCACCTTGTCGGCGACGCGCTCGACCGCCTTCTCGGCCTTCTCCGCCCGCTCTCCGAGCGAGCGGGTGGCACCTCCGGCCACGGAGCGAAGCGTGTCGCCCGCCTCCTCGGCGCGGTCCTCCAGCGTGCCCCTGATCCGCTCGGCTCGGTTCTCGACCGCGCCCCGGGCCTGCTGCGCGCGCGCGGTGAACCGGTCGGCGGCCTGCTCCATCCGGTCCTCGGTCTCGTCGAAGCGATCCTCGGCGTGACCACGCAGCCGACGCACCAGGGACTCGCCGCGTTCGGCCAGCTCGTCGTAGTCGCGCTGCACGACCTCGACGGTGGTGAGCGCCCGCGAGACGGCGAGCAGCGGAAGCTGCACCAGCTTGGCGGGGATCCGACCGGCGCGGTCAGCGAGCGTCGGGACGATGCCGATCACGGCGGCGACCGGGGTGGGCAAAGTGGCTGTCACTGGGTCCTCCAAGACGGTGCGGGCGTGGTTCACCTGCCCGCGTGCCCGACCCGCACACCCGGCGCGGACGACGTCACACCAGTCCGAAGCCCGCTACGCACGGCCTACCCTTGACGCATGGAGCAGACCCTGCCAGCACCGTCCAAGCGCGTCCTGGTCGCCAAGCCCCGCGGCTACTGCGCCGGCGTCGACCGCGCCGTCGTGACCGTCGAGCGGGCTTTGGCGCTGTACGGCGCACCGGTCTACGTCCGCAAGCAGATCGTCCACAACGCCCACGTCGTCCGCACGCTGGAGGCGGCCGGAGCGGTCTTCGTCGAGGAGAACGACGAGGTGCCGGAGGGCGCGACGGTGGTCTTCAGCGCCCACGGCGTCGCCCCGACCGTGCACGCCAGCGCGAAGGCCCGCAGCCTGCGGACGATCGACGCGACCTGCCCGCTGGTCACCAAGGTGCACGTAGAGGCCCGGCGGTTCGCCGCCGAGGATCTCGACATCGTGCTGATCGGGCACGGTGGCCACGAGGAGGTCGTCGGCACCACCGGACAGGCGCCGGAGAACATCCACCTCGTCGAGGACGTCGAGCAGGCGGCGACCGTGCAGGTCCGTGACCCGGAGAAGGTGGCCTACCTCTCGCAGACGACGCTGTCGGTCGACGAGACCGAGACCACGGTGAGAGCGCTCCGGGAGCGGTTCCCGTTGCTGCAGGGCCCGCCGTCGGCTGACATCTGCTATGCGACGTCCAACCGTCAGATCGCCGTCAAGGAGATCGCGCAGGACGCCGACCTCCTGCTGGTCGTCGGGTCGGCCAACAGCTCCAACTCCGTGCGGCTGGTGGAGGTGGCCTTGGAGGCCGGTGCCCGCGCGGCTCACCTCATCGACGGCGCGGAGCATGCCGAGGCGGCGTGGCTCGACGGCGTCACGACGGTCGGGGTCACCTCCGGCGCGTCGGTCCCGGAGGTGCTGGTCGCCGGGGTCCTGTCGTGGCTCGCCGAGCGCGGGTTCGCCGACGTCGTCGAGGTGGAGTCGGCGCAGGAGCACCTGATCTTCGCGTTGCCCCCGGAGCTGCGGCGGGCCGAGCGCGAGGCAGCGCAGGCCGGGCAGGCCCCGGAGGCCTAGCGCGCCGAAAGGCCGCACGTGCGCCGGACGACGGGTCAGCCGCGCAGGCGGCGGAACAGGACGACCACCAAGGCGAGCAGGGTCCCGGCGAACAGCACGGGGGCCCCTTCGAGCAGCCGGATGAAGCCGTCGGCCGCGACGTTGACGAGGCTCAGCGGTGAGGTGTTCGCGAGCGTGGCGGTCAGGACGGTGCCGCCGAACACCAGGGCGGGCGCGAACACCGGCACGAGCAGGTGGCCTCGCTGCACCCCGACGGCCGCGACCCCGCACCCGGCGACGAACAGGATCGCGTAGGCGACGTCGAGCCCGTGGCCGAGCGAGAGGTCGACGACCGCGCCGATCGCGCTGAGGCCCAGCAGCAGGAGCACCGCCACGATCGGGCTCATGCCTGCGTGACGGCCGGCAGGGCTCATGGTGCGTCGGGGGACCGGTGCCGGTCGCACGGGAGGACCGGGAGGGCCGTACGAAGACACGGCGTCACGCTACAGCCGGGGCTGTGACGCCGCCGTGAGGTCTCAGGGCGCTCGGTGAGCGACGACAGTCAGCCGGTGTCCAGCAGGGCCGGGGCAGTGATCGGCTTCGCGACCTCCACCACCTCGCGCGGCACGGGGACCGAGCCGCCCGTCACCCCGAGATCGGCCATCCTGCGGGTGGCCGGCAGCACCGACCGCTCCAGCGAGCCGACGGTCGCGTTGTAGGCCGCGACCGAGCCGGTCAAGCTGCGGCCCAGCTTGTCCAGGTGCCCGGCCAGGGTCGACAACCGGTCGTGCACCGCGCGGCCGGCGGTGAGCACGGCCTGTGCGTCGTCGGCCAGAGCAGCCCCTCGCCAGCCGTGCGCGACCGCCCGCAGCAGGGTGACCAGGGTGGTCGGGGTCGCGAGGTGCACCCCGGCGGCGTACGCGTCGTCGAGCAGCGCCGGGTCGTGCTCCAGCGCGGGACCGAGAAAGCTCTCCCCGGGCAGGAACAGCACGACGAACTCCGGCGAGGCCGGCAGGGCCCGCCAGTAGTCCTTGCTGGCAAGCCCAGCCACGTGGGCGCGCAGGTGCCGGGCATGAGCCGCCGTGCGCTCCTCCCGGACGGCGGCGTCCGGCGCCTCGACCGCCTCCAGATAAGCGGCCAGCGTGACCTTTGCGTCGACCACCACGCAGCGACCGCCGGGCAGGTGCACCACCAGGTCGGGACGCAGCGGCCCGTCCTCACCGACCAGGTGGGCCTGCTCGGTGAAGTCGCACCGCTCGAGCATCCCGGCGTGCTCGACGACGCGCCGCAGCTGCAGCTCGCCCCAACGGCCGCGGGCCTGGGGGCGTCGCAGGGCGTCGACGAGGGCGGCCGTCTCGCGGCCGAGCCGCTCGGATCCGGCCTGCACCTGGCCGACCTGGGCGCTCAGCTCGCCCAGCTGGCGGGCCCGCTCGCGCTCCAGGGTCTGCAGCTGACCCTCGACCGCGGTCAGGTGGTCCCGGAGCGGGCCGACCACGGCGTGCACGCCGTCCTGCTGGCGCGCGAGCTCGCCAGAGGCCGCCCGCTCCCGGGCCAGCGCCAGCTCGGCGGTCTGCAACGCGGTGCGGGCACCGGTAGCCCGGGCGGTGGCCGCCCAGACACCGATCGCCACGCCGACGCCGAGGGCCATCAGAAGCACGAGAAGATCCATCCCCGCACCGTGCCACCGACCACCGACAGGACCGACACGGCCGTTGGGAACCAGACCGGAGGGCTCTGAGACGGCAGGCTGTGGAGCGTGCCCCGGGTCCCGCTACGCCGCGCCGCGACGGCCCTGCCGGCCGCGCTGCTCGTGCTCGGTCTGCTCCCCGGCGCCGCGGCCGCCGGGGACGCGCGGCTGCAGGTCGTGCACTTCGTCGCCGGGTCCACGCCACAGGAGCGCCGAGCCACCGTCGAGAAGGCGGGCGGAACCGCGAGCCGGTTCGCCGGCGCAGGCGACTACGCCCTGACCCGGCTGACCCCGTCTGCCGCCGCCCGACTGGCAGCGGTGCCGGACGTGGTCGGGGTTGCCCCGCCCGTACGGCTGACGGCGCTCGGCGCCTCTCCGCGGCTGGCAACGAGCACCCCGTCCGGAGACCCTGCTGCTGCCCCCCGGTGGAGCCTGCCTGCGGTCCAGGCCGCGCAGGCGTGGACGACGACGTCCGGCGAGGGCACGGTGGTCGCGGTCGTGGACAGCGGGGTGGCGGCCTACCCCGGCCAACCGACCCCGGTGGTGCCGAGCATCCCGCAGGACCGGCTGCTCCCAGGGCGTGACTTCGTCGACGGCGACGACGTGCCGCAGGACCTGAGCGGCCACGGGACGTTCGTGGCCGGGGTGATTGCCGCGGGCGCGAGCGACGACCGCGGTCCGGCGGGCCTGGCGTACGGGGCGAAGATCATGCCGATCCGGGTCCTGGACGGCAGGGGCGACGGCACGGACTTCCAGGTGGCGCAGGGGATCCGTTACGCGGTCAACCGCGGCGCCGACGTGATCAACCTCAGCCTCGGGGGTCCGACCTCGTCCTCGGTGCTCCAGGACGCCGTGCGCTACGCCGTCGACGCCGGGGTCGTGGTGGTGGCAGCGTCCGGCAACCAGGGGACCCGGTTCGTCGGCTACCCGGCCGGCTTCGACGGGGTGCTGGCGGTCGGCTCGACCGGCCGGACCGGCGCTGCCACCTCGTACAGCAGCTACGGCCCGCGCCTGGCGCTCGTCGCGCCCGGCGGGGACGTCACCCAGGACCTCGACCACGACGGCTATCCCGACGGCATCGTGCAGGAGAGCCTGGACCCCGCCGACCGCAGCAAGACCTGCTTCTGCATGGAGGACGGCACCTCCTTCGCCGCCCCGATGGTCGCGGCAGCCGCGGCGCTCGTCGAGTCCGTCGGGCTCCGGGACGCGGCACAGGTCCGGAGCGTGCTGACGGCGAGCGCGAAGGACCTCGGGCCGCGCGGCAGGGACGAGCTGTCCGGCGCAGGCCTGCTGCAGGCGGCCGACGCCGTGGCTCTGGCCGTGGCCCGTGTGTCGGCCCCGGCGGCGCCAGCGAACAAGGCGCTGCTCACCCCGACGAACGGCAGCGCCCGCGCCCTGGACGCGGTCTGCCCCAGCGGCCAGGTGCCGCTCGGCTGGTATGCCGACGTCGACCCGGCGTCCGTCCACGCGCGGGCGATCGACTGCCTCGCCTGGTACGGGATCAGCCGCGGCCGTGCCGATCGGGCCTACGACCCGGGTGCGACCGTGTCCCGCGGACAGCTGGCCTCGTTCCTGGTGCGCGAGCTCGAAGCCGCCGGGCTGCACCTGCCGGAGGACGTCCCGGACGCGTTCTACGACGACGACGGCGACGTGCACGAGAACGACATCAACCGCCTCGCCGACGCGGGCGTGGTGCTGGGCCGCACCCCCAACATCTACGGCCCGTCCGTGCCGGTGGCCCGCGACGCGATGGCCACGTTCCTCATGCGCGCCTACACGGCCGCGACGGGCACGGTGCTCACCTCGCGCAGCGACTTCTTCGACGACGACACGGGCGACGTGCACGAGTCCGCGATCGACGCCGCGGCCCGTTACGGCATCGCGACCGGTACCGGCGTCCGACGGTTCGACCCGCAGGTCCCGGTCCGGCGCGACCAGATGGCCTCGTTCCTGACCCGGCTCCTGCAGGCGTACGGCGAGGTCGGGGTGGTCAGCCGCCCCTGAGCCCCAGCAGTGCGAGCGCCTCGTCGTGCGTGTCGACGACGTGCTCGGCGTCGGGGCTCGCTGTGTCCGGGTCGTCGCGTCCGCCGCGGTAGCGGATCGCGGCCATCCCCGCGCCGCGCGCGCCAGCGACGTCGCGTCGGCGGATGTCGCCGATGTGCACCGCGTCGCCAGGCTCGACGCCGACCTCGGCCAGCGCGAGGGTGAACGGCCGCAGCCCTGGCTTGGGCACCCCCGTCTCGTCGCTGAACACGGTGACGGCGAAGGCCTCGAGCACCCCGAGGTCGTCGAGGAGGTGACGCAGGTGGCGTCCCGAGCTCATCCCGGTGTCGCAGATCAGCCCCAGCGGCAGACCGGCCGCCGTCACGGCCTCCAGGGCTTCCCGTGCGCCGGGCAGCAGGCGTACGCCCACGTCGGAGGTGGGGGACTCCAGCGCGTCGACCAGGTCTGTCACCCGGTCCGGGTCACCGTCGGCCTCTCGTACGAGCAGCGCGGCGATGTCCGGCACCGTCATCGCACGGCCCGTCCTCGAGCAGGCGTGCAGCGCCGTGTAGGCCGTCCGCAGGTGTCGTTCGCTGTCGCGGACCGAGACGTCCAGCGCGTCGGCGACGGCCCGGACGCGCAGCTCGTACGCGGCCAGGGGGTCCTGGTCGACGAGCAGGGTCAGCCACAGGTCGTAGGTGACCGCGCGTACGTCCCTGTCCGGCATGAGCGCAGCCTTCCACCGGTCCTCGTCCACGGCACGCCGGTAGCGTCGCGACGCGTGAGCCTCACCCTCGGCATCGTCGGTCTGCCCAACGTCGGCAAGAGCACCCTGTTCAACGCGCTCACCAAGAACGACGTGCTCGCCGCCAACTACCCGTTCGCGACGATCGAGCCGAACGTCGGGGTCGTCGGTGTCCCGGACCCGCGGCTGGCGGCCCTCGCCGAGGTGTTCGGCAGTGCGCGCATCGTTCCGGCGACCGTCGGTTTCGTGGACATCGCCGGCATCGTCAAGGGCGCCAGCGAGGGTGAGGGCCTTGGCAACAAGTTTTTGGCCACCATCCGTGAGAGCGACGCGATCTGCCAGGTGATCAGGGTGTTCGCCGACCCCGACGTGGTGCACGTCTCCGGCCGGGTGGACCCGCAGGACGACCTGGAGATCATCAACGCGGAGCTGATCCTCGCCGACCTGCAGACGCTCGAGAAGGCCGTGCCCCGGCTCGAGAAGGAGATCAGGCTCAAGAAGGAGATGCAGATCGTGCTCGACGCCGTGCGAGAGGCGATCGAGGTGCTGCAGACCGGCCAGACCGTGACCGCCGCAGGCCTGGACCGGGAGCCGCTGCGCGAGCTGCACCTGCTCACCGCCAAGCCTTTCGTCTACGTGTTCAACCTCGACGAGGCCGGCCTGGTCGACGACGCGAAGCGGGCCGAGCTGGCGGCGCTCGTCGCTCCCGCCCAGGCCGTCTTCCTGGACGCCCAGGTCGAGTCCGAGCTGATTGAGATGGCGCCCGACGAGGCGCTGGAGCTGCTGCAGTCGATGGGTCAGGCCGAGAGCGGCCTGGACCAGCTGGCCCGGATCGGTTTCCAGACCCTGGGGCTGCAGACCTACCTGACCGCGGGACCGAAAGAGGCGCGGGCCTGGACGATCCCGGTCGGGGCCACCGCCCCGCAGGCCGCCGGCGTCATCCACACCGACTTCGAGAAGGGCTTCATCAAGGCCGAGGTGATCGGCTTCGCCGACCTGGTCGAGCTGGGCTCGGTCGCCGCTGCCCGCGCCGCCGGCAAGGCGCGGATCGAGGGCAAGGACTACCTGATGACCGACGGCGACGTCGTGGAGTTCCGCTTCAACGTGTAGGTCCGAAACGTAGCCAGAGCCAGCTTGCTGGGCGAGTTGGCCGTAGGGCTGATGACGTACGGCGGCGACCCAGGGTGAGGCAGACCCGGCCAGCGTTCTGCTGAGGGCCGGGCAAGCCAACGGCGCAAGAACCCGTCTCGCGATCGGTCACCGGTGGCAACTAATACTTGATCACGTTTCCGGGGACGATCCCGTGATAGGCCGTGAGGCCGGCGCAGACCACGGTTGTCAGGAACGCAAAGGCGAGTACCAGCAAGACCACCACTCCCGACGTGTCTCCCGCTGCAGCCGCGGAAGGGGCAGATCGGGCCGCCTCAGCGCGCGGCGTCCGCCTATAGATGCACACGATCGTCAGGGCGAGGGACAGGTACAAGCCAGCCTCGGCCCACTCCTGGAACGCAGTGATGGGGTTGTCGAGCTGCGGCAGGAGCAACACGGCGGGCCAATAGAGCACCATGCCGATGAAGCCGGGAACGGCTGCAGTCGGGGGAGCCAGCGTGAGAAACCGCGGCTCGTCCCAGATCGGGTGCCGCGGGCGAGCCAACACTGCCCAGGCGGCTCCCACGAGACCCATCGCGAAAGAGACACCCTTGAAGGCGGCCTGAAGGTTGAAGCCGTCAGCAAGCTCAACGTTGTGCAGATTGAGCTCCTGCTGCTCGTTGACGGCAGCGAAGGCATCGGGCGTGTGCAGGGCCAGCACCCGTTGCCCCCACGAGATCTCCTCCAGGCAGAGCGCGAGGCATCCGAGCGCTACGAGCAGGAGGAGAGCCGGCATCAGTCGTCCACCACGGTGGAGCCATCGGGCTGTCGCGAGGGCCGCAACCACGGAGGCGAGCAGGCACAACCCGAACTGCGACCACTCGACCACCTGGTCTTCCCGCAAGAGCAGGTAGTACGTAGGCCGTGAGGCGAGGTAGACACCCAGCAGCAGCACCGATCCCGTCGCCGGCGTCAGGAAGACCGCCCTGGCCAACGGCAGGGGTACCTCGTCGTACGGTGTCCCGCCCCAACGGGCTCCGGGGACAGACCGCGGTTCCGAGAGACGTGTCACAAGACATTCTTACGTTACGTCGGGGTCGTGGCAACAGCGTGTGTGGACGATGGGGCCGCCGGCCGATGCCTCTGATTCTCCTGGCCTTGGCGCCCGGCCGCAGGGACGTCGTGCTCCTCAGGACAGGCGCAGGAAATCAAACAGTTCGTGCGGACCGTAGGTCAGGCACACGCCCAGACCGGTGACCGTGACGAGCATCGCGATGATCACGGCCGCGACCACCCGGTAGCCGGGGTGCAGCGGCCCGCCGGTCGCCGCCGGGAGATAGGAGGTCGGGACCAGGCTGGTGCTGTGCTGCAGCTCGAGCCAGTGCTCGTCG
>JBBSTR010000006.1:0-57581 GCA_038235705.1 Mycobacteriales bacterium | reverse complement strand
GCCGCCGCTCCCCGCGCACCTGGACCACGGGGAGGGTCTCCACCGACCGGGGCCCGAGCGCGTTCATCATGCGCGGGACCCGCCCCCCGCCCCCCCCGGCGGGCCCCGCCGCCCCGGGGTGCTCGCCGCCGAGGACCACCAGGCACAGCCGTCGCAGCCCTTCGTACGCCACCACGAGCAGCACCGCGGTCCAGGCCCGCTCGGTGACCCAGCCCGGCAGCCCCAGCAGGTCCCCGAGCGCGAAGAACGGCCCGGTCGGGAACAGGTATCCGGCGGCCTGGTTCCCCACCTCGCCGACCGTGTTCGTGCTGTCCCAGAACGACAGGGTCCGGTGCAGCAGGGCGACCGGGTCCACCGCCAGGTCCAGCCGGCTGTCGAAGGTGATCTTCCCGGGTTGCTGGAGGAACGAGCCGAGGGTCAGCAGGAGCGGCCAGAACAGCACGCGCAGCCGCCACGTCCGGGTGGTTCGCGCACGTACGCGCACCGACGTGACGACCATCGGCGCACACTAGGTCGCCGGACCGACGCCGGCCCTGACCGACGCGGGGCCCGACCGACGCCCGGCTGCTCCCCACCGGCTCCTCGACGACAAGGACGACGTGCGCCCCGGACCTGCCCCCACCGTCGTCACCCTCGACGAGGCCGGCGCAGCGCTCACGACGACCGGCTCGTCCCGGGACCGGCTCGCCCGTGCTGGTCTCGTCGTCGCCCCTGCCACGCTCCTGGCCAACGTCCTCGGCTACGCGTTCAGCGTCGTGGGAGCACGCGGCCTGGGCCCGGCCGACTTCGGCGTGCTCGGCGCGCTGCTCGGCCTGGTGCTCGTCGGCTCGGTGCCCGGGCTCGCGCTGCAGGCCGTGGTCGCCCGACGGGTCGCGGTGGCAGGTCGTGGCGGACACCAGGACACGGTGGCGGGACTCCTGCCGGTCGTCGTGGTCGTCGCGGTGGCCACCGGGGCAGTCACCGCCGCACTGGCACCGCTGCTCGGCGCCTACCTGCGTACCGGCCCCGCAGGCGTGCTGTGGCTCGCGGCGTCGCTCGTGCCGGTCACCGTGGTCAGCGCTCAGCAGGGCGCGCTGCAGGGGCAGGAGCTGTTCTCGCGCCTCGCGGTGCTGTTCGTCGCGGCGGCCGGGCTGCGGCTGCTCGGCGGCGGGCTCGCCGTCGCCGTCGGCGGAGGTCCGGCGGCCGTCCTGGCCGGGACCGCGGTCGGCTCGGCCCTCGCCGTGGCCGTCGGCACGCGGCTGCTCCCGGTCAGGACCCGGCACCGCGCGGGGACGCCGCGCCAGGGGGTGCCTCGCGAGCTGGTCACCGTGGTCGTCGGCCTGCTGGCGTTCGTGCTGGTGTCCAACCTCGACGTCATCCTGGCCCGCCGCTACCTCGACGCCACGCAGGCCGGCGTCTACGCCGTGGGCTCGGTCTTCACCAAGGGCGCCCTGTGGGCGCCGCAGGCCGTCGTCGTGCTGGTCTTCCCGCGGCTGTCTCGCGCCGGCGCAGGCCGGGTGCTCCTGGCTGCCACGGCCGGGGTCGCCGCCTTCGGCGCGGTCCTCGTCGGCGCCGTGGCCCTGCTCGGCGGTCCGGTGGTGCGGCTGGTCTTCGGCTCCTCGTACGCCGACCTCGCCGGCCGCGCCTGGTGGTTCACCGCGCTCGGGGCCCTGCTCGCCCTCGGCCAGCTGCTGGTGTTCTCCGGCTTCGCGCGTCAGCGCTCGTCGCTGCCCTTCGCGGTCGGCCTGGTCGCGGCGGTCGAGCTGGCGGTCGTCACGCTCTGGCGCCACGACACCTTGGACCAGGTGCTGCTGACGGCCGTCTGCGCTGCGGCCGCGGTCGTGGTGCTGGGCGCTGTCGTCGCGGCTCGCCGATCCGCACCCTCATGATCGTCCCGACCGTCCCGACGGCTCCGCACCCCTAGGCTCTGGTGAAGACGTGGGACGGGTCACAGCCGCCCCCTCGGGGACGACGGATCTTGGGGAGCAGCGATGGCACAGGCACACCTCGACCGGCTGACGAGCATCGACGCGGGCTTCCTGCACCAGGAGGACGGCGGTGCGCACATGCACATCGGCGGTCTGGGGGTCTTTGCCGGGCCGCCGCCGGACGGCCAGACCTTCAGCGACCACATCGCGTCCCGGCTGCCCTTGGTCCCGCGCTACCGCCAGAAGCTCGCGGAGATGCCGTTCGGGACGGGCCGGCCGCTGTGGGTCGAGGACCCGACCTTCAACCTGAGCTATCACGTGCGCCACACCGCGCTGCCCTCACCGGGGAGCGAGGCACAGCTGCTCACGCTGGCCTCCCGGATCGCGTCGCAGCGGCTGGACCGTACGAAGCCGCTCTGGGAGCTGTGGCTCGTGGAGGGTCTGTCCGACGGTCGCTGGGCGATCATCAGCAAGACTCACCACGCCATGCTCGACGGGGTCGGTGGCGTCGACCTGCTGACCGCCCTGCTGGACCTGACGCCCAAGACCCGGTCGGTGCCGGCTGACGACTGGGCGCCGACCTCGGTGCCCGGCCCGGTCGGCCTGCTCGTGCACGGCGCCCTGGGAGCGGTCCGCAACCTGGCCTCGCTCAGCGCCCGCAGCGCCGGGCTCGCGCTGCACCCGCGCGAGGCGGTGCAGCAGACGGCGGGCAACGCCGCGGCGCTGTTCGCTGCGGCTCGGCCGCTGCTCGACGCTCCGCCGTCCACCCCGCTGAACGGGACCCCCGGGCCGCACCGGCTCGTCGAGCTGGTGCGCACACCGCTGTCGGACTACAAGACGGTCAAGGCCGCCTTCGGCGCGACGGTCAACGACGTCGTGCTCACCGCGGTGTCCGGCGCGCTCGGCACGTTCCTGGAGAGCCGGGGCGTCGACACCGAGGGGATGACGCTGCGGGCCTGCGTCCCGGTCTCGGTACGCACCCAGGCCAAGGCCGGCCACGCCGGCAACGAGATCACGATCATGACCGCCCCGATGGCCGTAGGGATCAAGGACCCGGTGCAGCGGCTCGCGCGCACCCGGCAGTCGATGCAGCACCTCAAGGGCTCCCGGATGGCCGAGGGCGCGAAGGTGCTCACCTCGCTGGAGAACGCCCTCCCGCCGGTCGTGCTCGCCCGCGCGTCGCGGCTCGGCTTCTCCAGCCGGATGTACAACGTGCTGGTCACCAACGTGCCGGGACCGCAGCTGCCGATCTACCTGCTGGGCTGCCAGCTGGAAGAGCTGGCGCCGCTCGCGTTCCTCGCGCCGGAGCACCTGCTCGCGATCGGGATCATCTCCTACAACGGCCAGGTGACGTACGGCCTGCTCGCCGACGCCGACGCGCTGCCCGACCTGCCGGCGCTGGCTCAGTACCTCCGGGATGCGCTGGCGGAGCTGGTCAAGGCCGCCGAGAACGGCGCCCCGGCGATCTGAGCTGCCTGCCTGCGTCCACCCGACGCGGACCGCCTCGTGGCGTGTCGGGTGGACGTGCGGCGGATCAGGGCGGCTCAGGCCGGTTCAGGCGTTGCCCGGGCCGGCCTGGACCGCCGCACGCACCCCGGCGGTCGTGACCTCGTCCCACGCGAAAGCGGTAAGGAACCAGGTGGCTCCTGCCGTCTCGTAGGGCGCAGGGTCGGTGCCGGGCGGACCGCCGATGGCGACGTCGAAGCCCTCAGGAGGTGCGAGGTCCGAGACGATCTCGGCCAGCTGGTCCGGGTGGTCGAGATCGACCGGGAAGACCCCCTGCCAGCGGGCCGCACGGGCGAGGGGCCGCTGGTTGCCGTAGCGCACGCCGACCCAGACCGGCGGGCCCGGCCGCTGCACCGGGGTCGGGAGCAGCCGCAGACCGTCGAGGACGTAATGCTCCCCGCGGTGGTGCACCGGCTCTCCCGACCACGCCTGGATCAGCACGTCGAGGTGCTCGTCGAGCATCGCGGCCCGCACCCGGTCGTCGGTCTGCTCGTCCGTGCCGCTCAGCTCCTGCGCGCGGTCACCCCCGAGCCCGACCCCGAGAGTCAGTCGGCCGTGGCACAGCACGTCCAGGCTCGCCGTCTCCCGGGCGACCTTGACGGGCCTGCGGCGGGCGAGCGGCGTGACCATCGGGCCCAGGCGCACGGCCGAGGTGGTCATGGCACAGGCGGCGAGGGTGATCCACGGGTCCCCGACCGCCTCGACCGGCGGGCGGTAGGCGACGTGGTCCCAGACGAAGACCCCGTCCCAGCCCGCCTCCTCGGCCTCGGCGGCGAGCCCGGCCACCGTGCGGGGGTCGGCCAGCTCGTCGAACAGCGGCAGGAACAGCGCATGTTTCATGGCCGGAACGCTACGACCTCAGCCGTGCACGAGCCGCCGGGCGGTCAGCGCCCGGAGCGTGTCGGCGAGCGGAGCCGGACGACCGAGGTGGTAGCCCTGCCCCAGGGTGACCCCCAGCGACACCAGGGTGTCCTGCTGCTCGGCGGTCTCGATGCCCTCGGCGACCAGGGTCACCCCGAGCGACGTGGTCAGCTGCTCCACGAAGCGCACCAGGTGGCGGGCCCGCACGTCGCTGGTCACGTCGACGACGAACGCACGGTCCAGCTTGACGGTGTCCACCGGCAGCTGCCGCAGCGCGGCCAGCGAGTGACCGGTACCGAAGTCGTCGACCGCGACGAGCACGCCCCGTCGACGGAGGTCGGCGATCACCGGTATGGCGCGGGGGTCGGCGAGCGTCGTCTCCAGCACCTCCACCACCAGCCCGAAGTCGTCGTGGCTGCCGGCCGGCAGGTCGGCGAGGACCTCACCGCGGACGATGGAGGCGGGTGACAGGTTCAGCCCGACCGCAAGCCGGTGCCCCGCGGCGGCAGACAGCAGCGAAGCGTCCCGCACCAGCTGACGGAGCACCTCGCGGCCGATCTCGTCGGCGAGCCCGGTCTGCTCGGCGAGGGCGATGAAGGAGTTCGGCGCCAGCAGCCCCCGGGTCGGGTGCGCCCAGCGCACGAGCGACTCCACCCCGACGGTCTTGCCCGTACGCAGGTCGAGGACGGGTTGGTAGTGCACGACGAGCTCACCGCGCTCGCCCGCGCCACGCAGCTGGTCGGCGAGGCCGGAACGCAGCGCGTGCTCCTCGCGCAGCTCAGGTGTGCAGAGCACCACCTGACCCCCGGCCGCTTTCGCGCTGTACATGGCGACGTCGGCTTCGTGCAGCAGCTCTCTCCCGGACGCCGGCCCGCTCGGCGCCGCGACCCCGATGCTGGCCCCCACCAGCATCGGCCCGAGGCCGACGTCCACCGGTTCCCGGATCGAGGCGGCGATCCGCTCACCGATCGCCAGCGCGGTGTCGGTGTCTGCGCCGGGCAGCAGCACCGCGAACTCGTCACCCCCGAGCCGGGCCACCGTGTCACCGGGTCGGACGGCCGCCTGCAGCCGGCGGGCCACGACCTGCAGGAGCAGGTCACCGGCCTCGTGCCCGAGCCGGTCATTGACCCGCTTGAACCCGTCGAGGTCGACGAACAGCACGGCGTGCTGGGTCAGCGCGTAGGGCCTCACCTGCTCGTGCAGCGCTGCCCGGTTCGGCAGCCCGGTGAGCGGGTCGTGCCGCGCCAGTCGTTCCAGCGACTCGAGCAGCCGGAGGCGCCGCAGGCTGTCTCCAGCCAGGCTCGCAAGGGTCCTGAGGTCCCGGTCGTCGCTGTCGTCGAACGTCTGGCCTGCGCGCTTCCGGGCCACCAGCCGCATCGGCGGGTCGGTGTGCGGGACGTCCACGCTTCCCGGCCCGGTCGAAGCAGGCTCCGCAGCGGGCACCAGTCTCACGTGCGCCTGCAGCCCGGCCCGACCCGCCACGGCGACCACCTCGCCGACCGTGTCCTGGCTTGTGGCGTTGTGCAGGCCGGAGGCGCCCTGGAACAGGGCAGCCACGCGCTGTCGAGCGTCGTGGGCGTCCGCGAAACCCTTGGAGGCGTAGACGAAAGCCGCCACCGGTACCAGCACGAACAGCAACGTCCACGGCTCGTGCCGCAGCACGACCGCGCCCAGGTAGCCGAGCGCCGCCACCCCGACCGAGCAGAGCGCCACGTTGTTGAGCGTCTCGTCCCACAGGGCCTCACGCAGCGACCCGCGTCCGAGCATCGGGACGGCGAGGGCCGAGAACCCGTAGTCCGCGACGAAATAGCTCGTAGCGCCGAGCAGTGCGGCCAGCAGCCCCAGAGGTCCCGGCTCGTACGCCCCGGGCAGCTGGCTGATCACCGTCAGCGCCAGGAGCCCTGCCAGGGTGGACAGGCCCATGTTGTAGACGCGGATCCAGAGCCCGGCACGCGTCCTCAGCCCGGCCAGCACACAGCCGACGGCCCACAGCACCGCCGCCTCCCGCGGGTTGGCGAAGGCCACGAAGACCAGGACGACGGAGTCCAGCGCGATCTCGATCCCGTTGCTCTGCCGGACGACGACGGCCGACAGCCTGGCCAGCAACGGCACCGCCAGCGGCGCGAGCCACCACACGGACAACGCCCCGGGCGCCTGGTCGAACGCCAGCGCGGTGCACAGCCCCGCCACCAGGGCCGTCAGGACGAACCACGCGCGGGCGACGGGCGGGACGCCCACCAGCACGGTAGGTCTCAGGTGGTTCTCGACGGGCTGGTCCACGGGGGCCCTATCGACCGGTCGGGACTCCGGCTGGATCACCCGTTCGGGCGACCCTGACCCCTCTGAGGACCACGGCCGTCGGCGCACGAAGAAGCGTGAGGTCACGTCGGGGGTCCTGCGGGTAGACGACGAGGTCGGCCGGGTCGCCTTCCCCGAGCCCCGGGCGTCCGAGCCACTGACGAGCCCCCCAGCAAGCCGCCGACAGCGCGGCGAGCGCCGGCAGGCCTGCCGCGTGCAGCTCGAGCACCTCCTCGGCGACGAGGCCGTGCGCGATCGAGCCGCCCGCGTCCGTGCCGGCGAACAGTCGGACGCCCGCGTCGTGGGCGTCGCGCACGGTGGCGTGCCGCTCCTCGTACAGCCGACGCATGTGCGCTGCATACCGCGGGAACTTCTCGTCGGCCGCCGCCGCGATCCCGGGGAAGGTCAGGATGTTGACCAGGGTCGGGACGACCGCGATGCCGCGCGCGGCGACCTCGTCCAGCAGCGGGGCCCGCAGGCCGGTGGCGTGCTCGATCCCGTCGATGCCGGCGGCGATCAGGTCTGGCAACGAGTCCTCGGAGAAGCAGTGGGCGGTGACGCGGGCGCCTGCCTCGTGGGCGCGTCCGATCGCGTCGACGAGCGTGGCTGCCGGCCAGCAGGGCGCCAGGTCCCCGACCTCACGGTCGATCCAGTCGCCGACCAGCTTGACCCAGCCGTCACCGCGAGCGGCCTGACGTGCGACCGCGTCCGACAGCTGCTCGGGCTCGACCTCCTCGGCGAAGCCTCGGAGGTAGCGCCGTGGTCGGGCCAGGTGACGGCCGGCCCGGACGATCACCGGCAGATCGAGCCGGCCGTCGACCCAGTGCGTGTCGACGGGCGACCCGGCGTCACGCAGCAGCAGCGCCCCGGCGTCCCGGTCGGTGAGGGCCTGCTGCTCGCTCGTCGCGTCGTCGACCGCCCCTTCGGGGCCGAGACCGACGTGGCAGTGCGCGTCGACGAGGCCGGGGAGCACCCAGCCGTCGACCCGGGTGACCTCCCCCGGCGGGCGGTCGTAGGTGATCCGGCCGTCGGCGACCCAGGCCTGCGCTCGCACGTCGTCGGGGCCGGCAAGCACGGGTCCGGTCAGGTGCAGCAGGTCCATCGCCTCACCGTCTCACGGCTCCCGACCGGCCAGGTCAGTGCCCGGCTGCGTCCCAGTTCGCCCCGATGCCAACACTCACCGTCAGGTCAACGTCGAGACGGTAGGCCTGCCCCATCTCTCGACGTACGAGAGCCTCCAAAGCCTCCGTCTCACCCGGCGCGACCTCGAGCACCAGCTCGTCGTGCACCTGCAGCAGCAGCCGGGAGTCGAGCCCCTCGACCCGCAGCGATCGCGCCACCCCGAGCATCGCCAGCTTGATGACGTCGGCAGCCGAGCCCTGGATCGGGGCGTTGAGCGCCATCCGCTCGGCCATCGACCGCCGTTGACCGTTGTCGCTGGTCAGGTCGGGCAGGTAGCGACGGCGGTCCAAGATCGTGGACGTGTAGCCGTCCTTGCGGGCCTGCACCACCACCTCCCGCAGGTAGTCCCGGATGCCGCCGAACCGTTCGAAGTAGGCCGTCATCTGCTCCTTGGCCTCGTCCGTGGGGATCCGCAGCTGGGTCGCGAGCCCGTAGGCCGAGAGCCCGTAAGCCAGCCCGTACGACATCGCTTTGACCCGCCGCCGCAGCTCCGGGTCGACCTGGTCGATCGGCACGTCGAAGGCGCGGGAGGCCACGAAGGCGTGCAGGTCCTCTCCGGTGCGGAACGCCTCGAGCAGACCGGCGTCCTGCGACAGGTGCGCCATGATCCGCATCTCGATCTGGCTGTAGTCGGCGGTCATGAGCGCCTCGAAGCGACGACCGTCCGGCAGCGTCCCGGGCACAAAACCCTGCCGGATCTCGCGGCCCTGAGCGGTGCGGACGGGCACGTTCTGCAGGTTGGGGTTGTCCGAGGACAGACGCCCGGTCGCGGCGACCATCTGCTTGAACGTGGTGTGGATGCGCCCGTCGTCGGCGACCGTCGGCAGCAGCTGCTTCTCGACCACCATGAGCAGCCGGGTCATCTCACGGTGGTTCAGGATGCGCTCGACCACCGGGTGGGCGCCCAGCAGCGTGTTCTGGAGAGCGTCGGCGTCGGTGGTCCAGCCGGTCTTGATCTTCTTGGTCTTCGGCAGGTCCAGCTCGACGAACAACAGCTCCTGCAGCTGCTTGGGCGAACCGAGGTTGAACTCGTGCCCGACCGCGTCGTAGGCCAGCAGCGCTGCCCCGGTCACCAGGTCTCGCAACCGGCCCTGCAGCTCCTCGAGGTGCTCGACGTCGGCAGCGATACCGACCCGTTCGCAGCCTGCCAGCACGGCCACCAGCGGCAGCTCGACGTCGCGGAGCAGCCCGGTCGCCCCGCGCCGCGCGAGGTCCTCGTCCAGCGCCACCGCGAGGTCCGCGACCGCCTGGGCCCGCAGCGCGGCCTGCTCGGCGACCGCGCCGTCCTGCTCGGCCTCCCCGCCGTCGAGCGTCAGCTGTCCGGTCTCGGCCTCCGCGGTGCCGGCGTCGGGGCGCAGCTCGGTGCGCAGGTAGCGCAGCGACAGGTCGGCCAGGTCGAAGCTGCCCTGGCCCGGCAGCGCGAGGTAGGCAGCCAGCGCAGTGTCAGAGGTGATGCCGTCGACCGTCCAGCCGCGGGTGCCGAGCGCCAGCACCTGACCTTTGCTGTCGTGCATCGCCTTCGGGTGGTTCTCGTCGGCCAGCCAGGCCGCGAGCGCCCGCTCGTCGTCAGGGAGCAGCTGGGTCAGGTCGAGCCAGCCTGCTCGGCTCGAACCGGCACCGTGCCCGCCGCCCTCGGTGGCGATCGCGAGCCCGGTCGCGTCGCCGGCGCCCCGACTGAAGCTGCCCCGCACGTGCAGCCCGGCCCGGACGCCGCGGGGCAGGCTCGCCAGGAACGCACCGACGCCGCCCGGACCGACGGCCACGACGTCGACCTCGAAGCCGTGCTCGGCCTCGGGCTCGACGGAGGAGAGCGTGGCGTACAGACGCTCGCGCAAGACCCTGAACTGCAGGGCGTCGAAGACCTTGTGGACCTCGTCGCGGTCCCACTGACCCAGGCGCAGGTCCTCCGGCCCGACCTCGAGCGGCACCGCTCGGTCCAGCTCGGTGAGCTGCCGGTTGCGCAGCACGTTGGACAGGTTCGCCCGCAGCGAGTCACCGACCTTGCCCTTGACCTCGTCGACGTGGTCGGAGAGCGAGGCGACGTCGCCGTACTGCTGGATGAGCTTGGTCGCGGTCTTCTCCCCCAACCCCGGCACGTTCGGGAGGTTGTCGCTGGGGTCGCCACGCAGGGCCGCGAACTCCGGGTACTGCGCGGGGGTGAGGCCGTACTTCGCCTCCACCGCCTCCGGTGTCATCCGCCGCATGTCCGAGACCCCGCGGCTGTTGTAGAGCACCGTCACAGCGTCGGTCACCAGCTGGAAGGCGTCCCGGTCGCCGGTCACGATCAGGCAGTCCATGCCGGCCGCCTCGGCCTGGGTCGCGAGCGTGGCGATCACGTCGTCAGCCTCGAACCCGGGCTTGCTCACCATCGGGACCCGCAGCGCGGTCAGCACCTCCTTGACCAGGCTGACCTGGCCCTTGAAGTCGTCCGGGGTCGCCGCACGTCCGGCCTTGTAGTCGGTGTAGGCCAGGTGCCGGAAGGTCGGCGCGCTCTCGTCGAACGTCACCGCGAGATGCGTCGGCGCCTCGTCACGCAGGACGTTGATGAGCATCGCCGTGAACCCGTAGACCGCGTTGGTGACCTGACCGTCGGTGGTCGAGAAGTTCTCGACCGGTAGGGCGAAAAATGCCCGGTAGGCCAACGAGTGGCCGTCCAGCAGGAGCAGACGTGGGCGTACGGGGGCTGCGGGTACGGACGGTGCGCGGGTCTGCTTGGCTGCCACTCCCACACCCTAGGAGGCACCTGTGACCGACACCGGCCAGGTCGACCAGCTCAACGACAACAAGGGCGAGCTCAACGAGCGGCTCCAGGTGGTCATCACCGAGGCGTCCACCGAACGGGTGGTCGCCACCATGCCGGTCGAGGGCAACCGTCAGCCGTACGGGCTGCTGCACGGCGGCGCGTCCGTCGCGATGGCGGAGTCGCTCGGCTCGACGCTCGCGGCGTTGAACTGCCCGGAGGGCAAGCAGGCGGTCGGCGTGGACATCTACGCGACGCACCATCGGTCGGCGCTGTCCGGTCTCGTCACGGGCACGACCACGTTGCTGTCGGCGGGCCGGACCCTGGTGGTCAGCGAGACCGTGGTGACCGACGACCAGGGCCGCCGGGTCTGCACCGTGCGGCTGACCTGCTTCCTGCGCGACGTCAGGTCCTGATCGCCTCAGAAGGCTAAACCTCAGGTGGAGACGCGTCTTCTAGCTCGGTGATCGGCCGGTCAGGGGTAGCCGCCCCCAGCGGACGTCGCGGCAGCGGGACGCGACGCCTGCTGGGAGCCTGCGCGGCCCTCAGCTTCCGGCGCACGACCGCAACGTCTGCGGCCCGCCGTACGTCGACCGGGGCGAATCCGAGCCGGGCGAGGAAACGGCTCGCCTCCCTGGCCCCGGGCTGGACGACGACCACCAGCTGCTCGACGCCGTAGGCCTCCGCCCACGACGCCGCGGCACCCACCAGCGCCTGCCCCACCCCTTTGCGCCGGGCCCGACCGGCCACGACCGCGTGCGAAAGATGCACCGCGGGCGTGTCCAGCAACGCGTGCGTCGGACCGATCGTCATCAGTCCCATCCCGAGGATCTCGTCGTCGCACTGCACGACTACGAGCCGGCGGGTGGCGTCGTCCAAGCACGCGGCATAGCGCTCCGCGAGGTGCTGACGAGCCGCCTCGGTGCGGGTGGAGGCCGGCAGCAACCGGTCCCGCAGCTCGTCACCTAGCTGCATGAGTGCGTCGAGGTCGTCGAGCACTGCTGGCCGAACCTGCAGCTCCAGCCGTCGCACGCCAACCCCTCTCCGACGGTCCTAGTCTCTCGGGCGGACCGACGCTACTGCGGCCCGGACGTCCCCGCAGGGTCAACCCCGAAAGACCGCCCCGAGACGAACATGAGGTGCTGTGCTCCCACCCGGCAGCGGCACCGTCCTCAACGTCGCGACGATCCTCGTCGGCTCCGGCCTCGGGGTGCTCGTCGGGCACCGGCTGCCCGAGCGCACCCGCGGCACGGTGACCGACGCCCTCGGCCTGATGACGCTGGTGCTCGGCGGGCTCAACGTGGCCGACGGGCTCGGCTCGGCGGACTACGAGAAAGCGGTCGGCGCCAGCGCCACGGTGCTGATCGTGCTCGGAGCGTTGCTGGTCGGCGGCATCGCGGGGAGCCTGGTGCAGATCGAGGACCGGCTCGCCCGCGGTGGCGCCCTGCTGCAGCGGCGACTGACCCGCCGCCACGGCGCCGCCGGTCGCGACCGCTTCGTCGAGGGGTACGTCACCGCCTCGCTGGTGTTCCTGATCGGTCCGCTGGCGATCCTCGGCTCGCTCTCGGACGGGCTCGGGCAGGGCATCGACCAGCTGGCGCTGAAAAGCACGCTCGACGGGTTCGCGTCGCTCGCGTTCGCCGCGTCGTTCGGTTGGGGGGTGGCCGCCTCTGCCCTGTCGGTCGCTGTCGTCCAGGGGCTGCTCACCCTCGCCGGCGTCCTGCTGGGAGGGCTGCTCCCCGCCGCGTACGTCGACGCCACGACCGCCACCGGGGGCGTCCTGCTCCTCGGCGTCGGGCTGCGGCTCCTGGCGGTCAAACAGGTCCCCGTCGGTGACCTCTTGCCGGCCCTGCTGGCCGCTCCTGCCCTGGTCGCCCTGATCGTCTTGCTGCGATAGATCCTGGCCCCCGTCGGATGTGACGACGGCATGACACCGAGAATCTTCTGTACGAGATCGACGTCACAATGGCCGCTGACCATGGTTAGGTAACGCGCCGACGGGTCAACGGGGCCCTCGCAGAGCGCACGGACAGGAGCACGCGTGGGACTGCACCCCCGCCCGCCCAGGACTCTGAGGAGCCTCGCGCCACGTATTCTCGTGGCGCTCGCCCTCCCTCTGCTCCTGCTGCTGGGGTTCGCCCCCAGCGCCTCCGCGCAGAGCGCACCGCCCGACCCGATCGGCAAGAAGATCATCGGCACGCTGCTCAACGCCGGTGAACCTCTGGTCGACGTGAAGGTCACGATCGTGCAGGGTGACAAAGAGATCGGGAGCGCGAAGAGCGACGCCACGGGCAGGTTCTCCATCGACGTTCCCGCGCCCGGCGACTACGACGCCGTGATCGACCCGAAGACGCTCCCCAAGGGGGTCGAGCTGCGGTCCGACAAGGGCGACCGCGTCAGCGTCAAGGTGCTGGACAACACCAGCTTTCGGGCGGCACTGTTCAAGTTCGGCGAAGGACGCAGCGGGCCCGCCAGCAGGCTGGACCGGGCGCCGCAGCTGGTCATCGGCGGGCTGCAGTTCGGGCTCGTGCTGGCGATGGCCAGCATCGGGCTCTCGCTGATCTTCGGCACCACGGGGCTGACCAACTTCGCCCACGGCGAGCTGGTCACCGGCGGAGCCCTGCTCGGCTACGTCTTCAACGTGAAGCTGGGGCTCAACCTGATCCCGGCGACGATGATCGCAGTCATCGTCGGTGGGGTCGTCGGCTACCTGCTCGACAAGGGCCTCTGGGGGCCGCTGCGACGTCGCGGGACCGGCCTGATCGCCGGGCTGGTGGTCAGCATCGGCCTGTCGTTCGTGCTGCGCTACATCTTCCTCATCTACTACGGCGGCAGCTCGCGCTCCTACGACCAGTACTCCACGCAGCGTCCGATCACCTTCTGGAAGGTGGGGATCCTCCCGCGCGACATGGTGATCGTGGTGATCACGCTGGTGGTGCTGCTGCTGGTCGGCCTCGCCCTGGGGCGCACCCGGTTCGGCAAGGCGACCCGCGCGGTGGCGGACAACCCGACGCTGGCCGCCACGTCCGGCATCAACGTAGAGCGGGTGATCTCCCTCGTCTGGGCGATCGGGACCGCGCTCGCCGTGCTCGGTGGCGTGTTTCTCGCGCTCTCGCAGCAGGTCGGCTACCAGCTCGGCCAGAACATCCTGCTCCTACTGTTCGCCGCCGTCACCCTTGGCGGGCTGGGCACCGCGTACGGGGCCCTGGTCGGCGCGGTCGTGATCGGGCTGTTCACCCAGCTGTCGACCCTGTTCATCCCTGCCGAGCTGCAAGTGGTCGGCGCCCTGATCGTGCTCATCGTCGTGCTGGTCGTCCGGCCGCAGGGCATCCTCGGCAGCCGGGAACGGGTCGGATGACCCGCCGCCGGCTCGTCAACGAAGGAGGTGCCTCGTGGACTGGGGTGTGATCTTCCAGAACACGGTCCCGGTGCTGTTCAACGCCGAGTCCTGTTACTTCGCGCTCGCCGCGATCGGCCTGAACATCCACTTCGGCTACACCGGCCTGCTCAACTTCGGTCAGGTCGGCTTCGCCGCCATGGGTGCCTACGGCATCGCGAGCGGTGTGGTCTACCTCGGCCTGCCGTTCGGGGTGTCCATCCTGCTCGGCATCGGCCTGGCCATCGTGCTCGCGCTCTTGCTCGGCGTGCCCACGCTGCGTCTGCGCGCCGACTACCTGGCCATCGTCACGATCGCCGCGTCTGAGGTGATCCGCCTGACCGCCCGGTCGGCGTCGCTCCGCAACGTCACCGGTGGCTCGTCGGGCCTCAACGGCTTCGCGAACGGCTTCTACAACCTCAACCCGTTCCACGGCCGTTCGTACGGCATCGGCTACCTGACCTACAACAACAACCGCTTCTTCCTGCTCGTGGTCGGCTGGTCGCTGGTAATCCTCTTCTCGCTGCTGGTGCTGCTGCTCATGCGCAGCCCCTGGGGCCGGGTGCTCCGCGGGATCCGCGAGGACGAGGACGCGGTGCGCAGCCTCGGCAAGAACGTCGTCGGCTACAAGATGCAGTCGCTCGTGCTGGGCGGCGTCATCGGCGCCTTCTCCGGTTTCACGTTCGCGCTGGCCAACTCCTCGGTCCAGCCGGACAACTACGCGACGACCTTCACGTTCCTGGCCTTCACCGCCATGATCCTTGGCGGCGCCGGTCGGGTGATCGGACCGGTCGTCGGCGCGATCGTGTTCCAGACCCTGCTGGAGTTCGTCCAGAACGTGCTGTCGCAGGGTCTCCAGGCGGGCTACATCAGCAACAGCATCCTGCCCAAGGAGCAGCTCGGGGCGGTCCGGTTCGTGTTCGTCGGGCTCGCGCTCATGGCTCTCATGATCTTCAGGCCGCAGGGCCTGTTCGGCGACAAGAAGGAGCTGGCTCTCGATGCCCGCTGATCTCAGCACGCACGGCCCACGGTCCGGCGCGGCCGCGCTGATGGACGTCGAGCCACGGCCGGGCGTCCCCAAGCCCGACCCGATCCTCATCGCCGACGGGGTCACCCGTCGCTTCGGCGGCCTCACCGCCGTCGAGGTCGACCACCTGGAGGTGCAGCGCGGTGTCATCACGGCGCTGATCGGCCCCAACGGCGCCGGCAAGACCACTTTCTTCAACCTGCTCACCGGGTTCGACAAGCCCAACGACGGCACCTGGTCCTTCGAGGGCAAAGATCTCGGGAGCGTGCCCGCCTACCGGGTGGCCCGCAAGGGCATGGTCCGCACGTTCCAGCTCACCAAGGCGCTCTCGCGCATGACGGTCCTGGACAACATGCGCCTCGGCGCGACGGGCCAGCGCGGGGAAAACTTCTTCCGAGCCCTGCTGCCGAGCACCTGGACCGGGCAGCAGAAGGAGATCGACGAGCGGGCGAGAGACCTGCTCGCTCGCTTCAAGCTCGACGCGAAGGAGCAAGATTTCGCCGGCAGCCTCTCGGGCGGCCAGCGCAAGCTGCTCGAGATGGCCCGGGCCCTGATGGTCGAGCCGACGCTGGTGATGCTCGACGAGCCGATGGCCGGGGTCAACCCGGCCCTGACGCAGTCGCTGCTCGGGCACGTCAAGGACCTGCGCGAGCAGGGCATGACGGTGCTGTTCGTCGAGCACGACATGGACATGGTCCGTGACATCAGCGACTGGGTCGTCGTCATGGCCCAGGGCCGGATCGTCGCCGAAGGTCCACCGGGAGTGGTCATGGCCGACCCGGCCGTCATCGACGCCTACCTCGGCGCTCACCACGACGCCCCGCTCGACGCGGAGGAAGAGGCAGCCGAGATCGCCGCCGGCGAGGCCGAGCTGGCACAGCTGGCCGAGGCGCGTGGCGACGGTCACGATCACGGTCATGGCCACGATCACGACCATGACCACGATCACGATCACGACAGGCCGGCGACGGCTGCGCCGGTGCTCGACGACACCGACACCGCCGCGTTCCGGCGTGAGGGCGAGGGCGAGGCGGCCGATCCGTCCCGTGCTACCAGCCGTCGGGTGAAGCCCGACCTCGAGAGCGGGGACGAGAAGTGACGACACCGCTCGGTAAGGCCAAGGCCGATCAGGACCAGGCAGCCCTCGACGCCAAGGCCGCCGCGCACACCGCGGCCGAGGGGGCGCTGGTTCGGGTGACGAACCTGGTTGCCGGCTACGTGCCCGGTGTGGACATCTTGAACGGCTGTGACCTCTACTGCCAGCAGGGCGAGCTGGTCGGGATCATCGGCCCCAACGGCGCCGGCAAGTCGACCCTGCTCAAGTCCATGATCGGGCTGGTCAACATCCGCAGCGGCAACGTCGTCCTGCGCGAGGCCGACATCACCGGCCGCAAGGCCCACGAGCTCGTCAACGAAGGCGTGGGTTTCGTCCCGCAGACCAACAACGTGTTCCCGCGGCTCTCCATCGAAGAGAACCTGCAGATGGGTCTGTTCAACGAGCCGAAGAAGTTCCCGGCCCGGTTCGAGTACGTCAGCGAGCTGTTCCCGGCGCTCTACACCCGGCGCAAGCAGAAGGCCGGGGCGCTGTCCGGCGGCGAGCGGCAGATGGTGGCGATGGGCCGGGCGCTCATGGCCGACCCGCAGGTGCTGCTCCTGGACGAGCCGTCCGCCGGCCTCTCCCCCGCCCTCCAGGACGAGGTGTTCATCCGTTGCCGTCAGATCAACAAGACCGGAGTCTCGATCATCATGGTCGAGCAGAACGCGCGCCGGTGCCTGCAGATCTGTGACCGCGGCTACGTTCTCGACCAAGGGCGCAACGCCTACACCGCGTCGGGCAAGAACCTCATGAACGACCCCAAGGTGATCGAGCTCTACCTGGGGACGCTCGCAAAGGCCTGAGCAAGCGCACGGACCCAGATCACCGCACAGCAGATCACCGCACGTCGAGGAGCCCCGCACCCCCGCCCGGGTGCGGGGCTCCTCTGCGTTCCCCCACCACGGCAAGGTGTGCCCCACGGTGGGGTGTGCCCCCACGTACTCGCGCACCCCTGCAGCGAGGGACGTCCCGCACGCGCAGCCACGGGAGGTCTCGCGGATCCTGAGGCCCGCCACCCACCGTCCCCGCGGCCTTGCGTGGGCGCAGGGCTGCCTTGAGCGCGGGGCCGTGAGGGCGTAGGTGCTGCGGGCGCGGAGGTGCCGTGGCAGCGACGGTGTCGTGCGAAGGACGGTGCCGCTGGAGCCGGGATGCCACCAAACGACTCTCCGGAGAACCCGGACCCTGGCTCACGGTGCGGACAGCCGAAAGGGCCCGGCGCGTCAGCGCCGGGCCCTTTCGGTCGTACGAGGTGCTGGTGTGCTACTTCAGCGAGCCGGCGACGTAGTCGACCTTCGGGAGCAGCTTGTTGTCGGGACCGTAGGTGTAGATGCCGATGCTGGCCTCGGTCGGGTCACCGACGTCGGACATCTCGATCGGGCCGCTGACACCGTCGTAGTCGATGTCGGTGCCCGCGTCGACGAGCTTCTTGCAGTCGGCGTAGGTGGTGCACTTGGTGCCGCCGCGGGTGACGTCCGGCAGGACATTGGCGATGTCCGCCGCGTTGTCGCTCTTGGCGACGTCCGCTGCGAGGGCCAGGATGAGAACGGCGTCGTAGGACTCGGCCGAGTAGCTGTAGTCGGTCAGGCTCGGGTTGATCCCGAGGAGCCGCTTACGGAAGTCGCCGGGGGCCGCAGCGCCGGGGATGGTGCCCTGGACCCCTTCGAGCAGGCCGGCCGGCAGGTCGGCACCGAGCGCGTTGCCGGTGTTGCCGTCGACCAGGTAGAGCGAGGTGTCCTTCGGGCCGATGCCCTGCGCGACCATCGCCTGGATGATCTTGGCGGACTCGTCGAAGCCGATGAGGATCACGGCGTCGGGCTTGGCTGCCTTGATCTGGCCGACCTGAGCGTCGAAGTTCGGCGCCGCCGGGTCGTAGAAGACCGTGTCGGCAGCGATCTGGCCGCCACCCTTGCAGATGGCCCGGCCAGCGTTCAGCGCCAGGCCCGTGCCGTACGGGTCCTGCAGAGCGAGGATCGCGACGTTCTGCTTGCCGTCGGCGACGATCTTCTCACCGAGCACGCGACCCTGGAGCACGTCCGAGGGCGCCGTACGGAAGTAGAGACCCTTGTCGGCGATGGTGGTGAAGTCCGGGCTGGTGTTGGCCCCGCTGAAGACGATGACGCCCGAGCTGACGGCCTTGTCGAGGTAGGTCTTGGTGACACCGGACGACGCGGCACCGATGGTGGCGTCCACGCCGGCAGCGATCTCGCGGTCGAGCGTGGGGTTCGCGACGTCCTGCTGCGCGTCGCCGGAGTCACCCTCGATGTACTTGACCGGCTTGCCGATCGCGCCGCCGCCGTCGTTGATCTCCTTGATGGCCAGGTCGACACCGGCGAACTCGGGCGGGCCGAGGAAGGCCAGGTTGCCGGTCTGCGGCAGGATGCTGCCGATCGTCAGGACGCCGTCGCTCTTGCTCTTGGCCGGGTCGGCCTTGATCAGGGTGCCTGCCTCGGGCGGCGGGGCGTCGAGGAACTTCTTGCAGGCACCGCCAGCAGCTTCGGCGGAGGGGGAGCTGCTCGTCGAGCCGCTGTCCGTCGTCGACGGAGTGGTGGTGGAAGAACTGCTGCCGCAGGCGGCGAGGACGAGCGCGCTCGCCGCGACCAACGTGACGAAAGGCGCGGTACGGGTGGGACGCATCCAGTCTCCTTGTGGAGGGTGACGCTGCGGGGATTCGCAACGAACTCACTGGGGAACGTAACGCTGCCCGATCTCCACCACGTTTCTTACGGGCCCTTGTTGCGAGGTCGTGACCTGCACTACAGCACCCAAATCCAGATACCCGATGGTTCAAGACGGTATGAGCACGCCGTCGACCACGTCCTGGGCCACCGACCGCATCGAGCGGCGCTGGTCCATCGAGGTGCGCTGTACGAAGGTGAACGCGGACGGCTCGTCGAGCCCGTGCTCGGCCTGCAGGATGCCCTTCGCGCGATCGACCAGCTTGCGGACCTCGAGCCGGCCGTGCAGGTCGGCCACCTCTTTCTCGAGGGCGAGCACCTCCGCGAACCGGCTCCGTGCCATCTCGATCGCCGGGAGCACGTCGACCGGACCGAACGGCTTGACCAGATACGCCATCACGCCCGCCTCCCGGGCCCGTTCGACCAGGTCGCGCTGGCTGAAGGCGGTGAGCAGCACAACCGGGGCGACCCGCGCCAGGGTGATCTGCTCGGCGGCGGCGATCCCGTCCAGCCCAGGCATCTTGACGTCCAGGATGACGACGTCGGGTCGCAGCTCATGGGCGAGCCGTACGGCGGTGAGACCGTCGCCCGCCTCACCCACCACGTCGTAGCCCTGCTCCACGAGCATCTCCACGAGATCCATCCGGATCAGGGCCTCGTCCTCCGCGACCACCACGCGAGCGCCAGGACGTTCCACGGGGCCTCCTCCAAGGTGCACGGCAGGACCAAACTAGCGGGCAGCGAGCCGTACGCTGAACCCGTCCGCCCCCGTCGCGCAACCGGCAGACGCACGGTGCTCAAACCACCGACAGTGTGGGTTCGAATCCCACCGGGGGCACCTCTGCACGCTCAGGCAGGGTCAGCCTGTGCCGTGCCGGCCAGATAGCCGCCGATCCGGTGGACCCGCATCGCGTTCGTGGAGCCGGTGGTCGACGGCGGGCTGCCGGCGACGATGGTGACGAGGTCACCGACCTGCATCCGACCGAGGTCGAGCATCGCACGCTGGACCTGCAGCACCATCTCGTCGGTGTGCGTGACGGTCGGCACGAGGAAGGTCTCGACACCCCACACCAGCGACAGCTGGCTGCGGACCTCAGGGATCGGGGTGAACGCGAGCAGCGGGATCGGCGACCGGTGCTCGGCCAGGCGGCGCACCGTGTCACCGGACTGCGTGAAGGCGACCAGCGCCTTCGCCCCGACCAGGGCAGCGACCTCCGGCGCGGCCGCGGCGATCGCCCCGCCGATCGAGGTGGGACGGCTACGGACCTGCGGGACCCGGCCGATCTCGTCCTCGGCGGCGTTGATGATGCGGGCCATGGTCGCGACGGCCTCGACCGGGTAGGCGCCGACGCTGGTCTCCCCGGACAGCATCACGGCGTCAGCCCCGTCGAGCACGGCGTTCGCGACGTCACTCGCCTCGGCCCGGGTGGGTCGTGCGGCCGAGATCATCGACTCAAGCATCTGGGTCGCGACGATCACCGGCTTGGCCTGCTCACGGGCCGCCTGGACGGCACGCTTCTGGACCAGCGGGACCCGCTCCAGCGGCATCTCCACCCCGAGGTCTCCGCGGGCGACCATCAGCCCGTCGAACGCCGAGCAGATCGCGTCGAGCGCGTCGACGGCCTGGGGCTTCTCGATCTTGGCGAGCACCGGGACGTGCACCCCGAGCTCGTCCATGATCTTACGAACCCCAAGGACGTCCTCGGGGCTGCGCACGAAGGACAGGGCGACCATGTCGACGCGCATCCGGAGCGCGAAGCGCAGGTCGGCCTCGTCCTTGTCGCTCATCGCGGGCACCGAGACGCCGACGCCGGGCAGCGACAGCCCCTTGTTGTTGCTGACCGGGCCGCCCTCGGTGACCAGCAGCCGCACGTCCGGTCCGTCGACCTCGAGCACCCGGAGCGCCAGTCGGCCGTCGTCGATCAGGAGCCGGTCGCCGGGGCTGACGTCGCCGGAAAGACCGGCGTAGGTCGTCGACACGCGCTCGCGGGTGCCTTCGCAGGGGTCAGTGGTGATCGTCACCGTGTCGCCGGTCGCCCAGACCGTCGGACCCTCGGCGAAGGTGCCGAGCCGGATCTTGGGGCCTTGCAGGTCGGCGAGCACCCCGACCCCACGGCCCGACTCGTCGCTGGCTTGGCGCACCCACATGTAGGCCTGTTTGTGATCTTCATGGGAGCCGTGGCTGAAGTTCAGTCGCGCCACGTCCATCCCGGCGTCGACGAGGGCACGTATCCCCTCGTAGGAGGCGGTGGCTGGTCCGAGCGTGCAGACGATCTTGGCGCGGCGCTTCACACGGTGAGTCTAGGAGCGGACCGGGGTTACCGGCTGGTAGGCGTGACCGGCGAGGGGAGCGAGCTCGTGCCCATGAGCGCCGTGTCGACCGCGGCAGCCGCGGACCGTCCCTCGGCGATCGCCCAGACGATCAGGGACTGTCCGCGTCCCATGTCGCCGCAGACGAACACGTCCGGCACGGAGGTGGCCCAGCCGGCGTCGCGGACAACGTTGCCCCGGCCGTCCAGCTCGACCTCCAGCGAGGTGAGCAGCCCTTCTCGCTGCGGCCCGGTGAACCCCATGGCGAGCAGCACCAGCTGCGCGGGCAGGGTGCGTTCGGTCCCGTCGACCGGGACGAAGCGGCCCTCGGCGCTGACCACGTCGACCAGCTCGATCCCCGAGACGGCACCGTCGGCGTCACCCACGAACTGCTGGGTGTTGACGCTGAAGACCCGCTCGCCACCCTCCTCGTGCGCGCTGGAGGTGCGCAGCTGCAGCGGCCACAGCGGCCACGGGGTCGAGTCCGCCCGGGTGGCCGGCGGGCGCGGCATGATCTCCAGCTGGGTGGTGCTGCGGGCGCCCTGGCGGATCGCGGTCCCGAGGCAGTCGGCCCCGGTGTCCCCGCCGCCGATGATGACGACGTCCTTGCCCTCGGCACTGATCGGCGGGGCCTGGAGGTCACCCTCCTGGACCCGGTTGCTCGGCACCAGATACTCCATGGCCAGGTGGATCCCAGCCAGGTCGCGGCCGGGTGCCGGCAGGTCGCGGCCGAGCGTCGAGCCGCCGGCCAGCACGACGGCGTCGTACTGCTCGCGCAGCTGCTCCACAGTCACGTCCACCCCGACATCGACGCCGGTGCGGAACTCGGTGCCCTCCTCGCTCATCTGGGCGAGGCGTCGGTCCAGGACGCTCTTCTCCATCTTGAACTCCGGGATGCCGTAACGCAGCAGCCCGCCGAGGCGGTCGGCCCGCTCCAGCACCGTGACCTCGTGCCCGGCCCGGGTCAGCTGCTGGGCGGCGGCCATCCCGGCAGGACCCGAGCCGACGACGGCTACCCGCTTGCCGGTGCGCTCCGCGGGCTGCATGGCCAGCACCCAGTCCTCGCGCCAGGCCCGGTCGATGATCTCGACCTCGATCTGCTTGATCGTCACAGCGTCGGAGTTGATGCCGAGCACGCAGGCCGCCTCGCACGGCGCGGGGCACAGCCGACCGGTGAACTCCGGGAAGTTGTTCGTGGCGTGCAGCCGCTGCAGCGCGTCGTACCAGTCACCGGCGTAGACCAGGTTGTTCCACTCCGGGATGAGGTTGCCGAGCGGGCATCCGTTGTGGCAGAACGGGATGCCGCAGTCCATGCACCGGCTGGCCTGGTCCGTCAGCGTCCCGGGGTCGAGCTCGGAGTACACCTCCTTCCAGTCCTTGATGCGGACGTCGACCGGGCGGCGTTGCGGCAGCTCGCGGCCGTGCTCCAGAAACCCTCGGGGGTCAGCCATCTGTTCTCAGCCCTTCATCGGGGTGGCGACCGCGGACCCGGCGGCGACACGCTCTTTCACGACAGGCGCGGTCGCGCGCATCACGGCCACGTCGACGTCCTCGCCGCTCGCCTGGGCCGCCTCGATCGCGAGCAGGACCCGCTTGTAGTCACGCGGCATGATCTTGGTGAACCGTCCCGCCCAGTCCGTGGTGAGCCCGGCACTGTCGACCAGCGCCCGCGCCAGCGGGCTGTCCGTCTCTGCCGCGTGCTCGGCGAGCATCTGCCGGAGCGTCTCGACGTCGCCCTCGGTCAGCGGCTCGAGGGCGACCATCTCGCCGTTGACCTTGCTGACGTCGAGGTCCAGGACGTAAGCGGTGCCGCCGCTCATGCCGGCGGCGACGTTGCGGCCGGTCGGGCCGAGGATCGCCACCCGACCGCCGGTCATGTATTCCAGCGCGTGGTCGCCGACCCCTTCGACGACCGCGGTCGCACCTGAGTTGCGTACGCAGAACCGCTCGCCGACCATGCCGCGCACGAACAGCGACCCGCTGGTCGCGCCGTAGCCGAGCACGTTGCCGGCGATCACGTCGTCGGCGTTCACGGTCGAGGCCTGGCGGGACGGACGGACGACGACCCGACCGCCGGAGAGGCCCTTGGCGACGTAGTCGTTGGCGTCGCCCTCCAGCCGCAGCGTGATCCCCTTCGGCAGAAACGCCCCGAACGACTGCCCGGCGCAGCCGTGAAAGGTCACGGTGATCGTGTTGTCCGGAAGGCCTGCGCCGCCGTGCCGACGGGTCAGCTCGGCACCGAGCATCGTCCCGACGGTCCGGTTGACGTTGCGGACAGGCAGCTCGAGGCTGATCGGGTCACCGCCCGACAGGGCGCCCTCGGCCAGCTGGATCAGCGTGTTGTCGAGCGCCTTCGCGAGGCCGTGGTCCTGCGGCAGCCGCCGGGTCAGCGACTGGCCGGGCTCCAGGTCCGGCACGTGCAGGATCGGGGCGAGGTCCAGACCGCTGGCCTTCCAGTGCTCGACCGCCCGCTGGGCGTCCAGCACCTCGGCGTGACCGATCGCCTCCTCCAGCGATCGGAACCCGAGCCGAGCCAGGTGCTCGCGGACCTCCTCGGCGATGTACTCGAAGAACGTCACGACGTGGTCGGCCTGCCCGCTGTACTTCGCGCGCAGCGCCGGGTTCTGGGTGGCGATGCCGACCGGGCAGGTGTCCAGGTGACAGACCCGCATCATGATGCAGCCGCTGACCACGAGCGGCGCGGTCGCGAAGCCGTACTCCTCGGCGCCCAGCAGGGCGGCGACGACGACGTCACGCCCGGTCTTCAGCTGGCCGTCGACCTGCACCGTGATCCGGTCGCGCAGACCGTTGAGCAGCAGGGTCTGCTGTGTCTCGGCGAGCCCGAGCTCCCACGGCGAGCCGCAGTGCTTCAGGCTCGTCAGCGGGGACGCCCCGGTGCCTCCGTCGTGGCCGGAGATGAGCACGACGTCGGCGTGCGCCTTGCTCACCCCGGCAGCGACCGTCCCGACGCCGACCTCGGCCACCAGCTTGACGTGGATCCGCGCCCGGTCGTTGGCGTTCTTGAGGTCGTGGATCAGCTGGGCCAGGTCCTCGATCGAGTAGATGTCGTGGTGCGGCGGCGGGCTGATCAGGCCCACCCCGGGTGTGCTGTACCGGGTCCTCGCGATGTGCGGGTAGACCTTGGGCCCCGGCAGCTGTCCGCCTTCGCCGGGCTTGGCTCCCTGGGCCATCTTGATCTGAAGGTCGTCGGCGTTGACCAGGTATTCACTCGTGACGCCGAAGCGGCCGGACGCGACCTGCTTGATCGCGCTGCGGCGCTCCGGGTCGTAGAGCCGCTCGGGCGCCTCGCCACCCTCACCGGTGTTGGAGCGCGCGCCGAGCCGGTTCATCGCGATCGCGAGGGTCTCGTGCGCCTCCGGGCTGATCGAGCCGAGGCTCATCGCCCCGGTGTTGAAGCGCTTGACGATCTCGCTGACCGGCTCGACCTCCTCGACACTGATCGCCGGCCGCAGCCCGGTGCGCAGGTGGAACAGCCCGCGCAGCGTGCCCGCCTTGGCCGCCATCGCGTCGACCTTGGCCGTGTACTGCTGGAACACGTCGTACTGGCCGGTCCGGGTCGCGTGCTGGAGGGCGAACACGGTCTCCGGGTTGAACAGGTGCACCTCGCCCTCGCGGCGCCACTGGTACTCCCCGCCGATCTCCAGGCCTCGGTGGGCGCGCTCGGTCTTGTTCGTCGGGTAGGCGCGGGCGTGACGGGCCGCCGTCTCCGCGGCGACGATCTCCAGGCCAACCCCGGAGAGCCGGGTCGTGGTGCCGGTGAAGTACTCGTCGACCAGCTCCTCGGACAGCCCGAGCGCCTCGAAGACCTGGGCGCCGGTGTAGGAGGCGATCGTGCTGATGCCCATCTTGCTCATCACCTTGAGGACACCCTTGCCGAGCGCCTTGACGTAGTTGCGCAGCGCCTCGTCGACGCCGATCGAGGTGATGCCGCCTTCCTCGATGAGGTCGACGACGGTCTCGAAGGCCAGGTAGGGGTTGACCGCCGCAGCGCCGTAGCCGATCAGCAGCGCCACGTGATGCACCTCGCGGGCGTCGCCGGACTCGACGACCAGCCCGACCTGGGTGCGGGTCTTCTCGCGGATCAGGTGGTGGTGCACCGCCGAGACCAGCAGCAGCGACGGGATCGGGGCCAGCTTCTCGGTCGACTCCCGGTCCGACAGCACGACCACACGCGCCCCCTGCTCGATCGCGGTCGAGACCTCACGGCGTACGCGGTCCAAGGCGTCCCGTAGCGCGTCTCCCCCGCCGGCCACCGGGTACAGGCCGCGGACGGTGACGGCAGCGAGCCCAGCCCGGTCGCCGTCGGCGTTGACGTGCACGACCTTGGCCAGCTCGTCGTTGGTCAGGATCGGGAACGACAGCACGATCTGCCGGCAGGACGAGGCGTTCGGCTCGAGCAGGTTCTGCTCCGGCCCGATGGTGCCGGCGAGGCTGGTGACCAGCTCCTCCCGGATCGCGTCCAGCGGCGGGTTGGTGACCTGCGCGAACAGCTGGGTGAAGTAGTCGAACAGCAGGCGCGGCCGCTCCGACAGCACCGCGACGGGCGTGTCCGTGCCCATCGACCCGATCGGCTCCAGCCCGGTGCCGGCCATCGGCCGCAGCAGGATGCGGACCTCCTCCTCGGTGTAGCCGAAGGTCTGCTGCCTCCGCAGGACGCTCTCGTGCGTCGGGTGCAGGAAGTCGCGCTCGGGCAGGTCCTCGAGCCGGACGATGCCGGTGTGCAGCCACTCCGCGTAGGGGTGCTCGGCCGCGAGATCACGCTTGAGCTCGGCGTCCTCGACGATCCGGCCCTGCGCGGTGTCGACCAGAAACATCCGGCCGGGCTGCAGGCGGCCCTTGCGCACGACGCGCTCCGGCGCGATGTCCAGCACACCGACCTCGCTGGACAGCACGACGATGCCGTCGGAGGTCTGCCACCACCGGGCCGGCCGCAGCCCGTTGCGGTCGAGCACCGCACCGATCTGGGTGCCGTCGGTGAACGTCACGCAGGCGGGCCCGTCCCACGGCTCCATCAGCGCCGAGTGGTACTCGTAGAACGCCCGTACGTCGGGGTCCATGTCCTTGGCGTTCTCCCACGCCTCCGGGACCATCATGAGCACGGCGTGCGGCAGCGAACGCCCGGCCATGTGCAGCAGCTCGAGCACCTCGTCGAAGCTGGCGCTGTCGGACCCGCCGGGCATGCACACCGGAAAGATCCGGGACAGGTCGTCCGGCAGCTCGGCCGGTCCCTGCAGCAGCGCCTCACGGGCACGCATCCAGTTGCGGTTGCCCTTGACCGTGTTGATCTCGCCGTTGTGCGCGATGTAGCGGTAGGGGTGGGCCAGCGGCCAGCTCGGGAACGTGTTGGTGCTGAACCGGCTGTGCACCAGCGCCAGCGCGCTCGCGCAGCGCGGGTCAGACAGGTCCAGGAAGAACGGCCCCAGCTGGCCGGTCGTCAGCATCCCCTTGTAGACCACGGTGCGGCTGGACAGCGACGGGAAGTAGACGCCGAGCTCGCGCTCGGCGCGCTTCCTGACGACGAACGCGCGACGCTCCAGGGCATACGGGGTGTTGGCCACGTCCTCGTCCCGCCAGCCGAGGAACACCTGCCGGAGCAGCGGCATCGCGGCGCGGGCCGTACGCCCGATCCCGGCGCCGTCCGGGTCGACCGGGAGGTCGCGCCAGCACAGCACCGTGAGGCCCTCCTGCTTGGCCATCTGCTGCAAGGCCAGCTGTGCGTCGGCCGCCTTGCGAGGCTCGGTCGGCAGGAACGCGGTCCCGACGACGTAGTGCCCGAGCGGGGGCAGCTCGGCCGGCGCGACCTGGCGGAAGAAGCCGTCCGGGATCTGCATGAGGATGCCGGCACCGTCACCGCTGTTCGGCTCGCTGCCCGCGGCGCCGCGGTGCTCAAGGTTCTCGAGCGCGGTCAGGCCCTGGACGATGATGTCGTGGCTCGACCGGCCGGCGATGTCGACGACGAAAGCGACCCCGCAGGCGTCGTGCTCGTTCGCGGGGTCGTACAGCCCCTGCTTCAGGGGCGCAGCGTCGCGCTGACCTTGCTTCACGGGCGCGTGGGTGCTCATCGGAAACCTCTCGACGTCGGTCGCGGGCAGGAGCCTCGCCGCGGGGGACGTCAGGGAGGCTGGATCGTGCTCGAGAGGGACGTCGGTGGCCCTCGTCAGATGTCCGTGACGTTACACGGACCGCTCGGTTCAGGTCCCGTCGGAACCGGCTGCCGGTTGTGACAGCTCGATGGCATCCTCGGGCCCGGCGGTCGCGGCCGGCCGCTCGACCTCGGTCTCCCGCGGTCCCCGGCGGAGCACCAGGTAGGCGAGCGCGAGGGCCCCGATGATGATCGAGGTGAACACGTTGAGCCGCAGCCCGAGGAAGTGGTTGGCCGGGTCGACGCGGAGCGCCTCGATCCAGAGCCGCCCGGAGCAGTACGCGGCGACGTACAGAGCGAAGGCCCTGCCCCGCCCGAGCTGAAAGCGTCGGTCGGCCCAGAGCACCAGCCCGGCGACCCCGAGGTCCCAGATCAGCTCGTACAGGAACGTCGGGTGGTAGGCCACGGCGCCCGGGATCCGGTTGGGGTTGTCCGGGCTGATCGTGAGTCCCCACGGCAGTGTGGTCGGCCGTCCGAACAGCTCCTGGTTGAAGTAGTTGCCGATCCGACCGATGGCCTGGGCGATGACGATGCCGGGTGCGATCGCGTCCGCGAGCGGGGCGAGCTTGATGCCGCGCTTGCGGCAGTAGAGCCAAGCCCCGAGCGCGCCGCCGGCCACCGCGCCCCAGATCCCGAGGCCGCCCTTCCAGATGTAGAGCGCCCGGATCGGGTCGTGAACGTAGAGGGCCGGGCTGGTGATCACGTGGTAGATCCGTGCGCCGATGATGCCGCAGGGCACCGCGACGGTCGCGACGTCGGCGATCGTCCCGTGCGTCCCGCCGCGCGCCACCCACCGCTTGTTGCCGAGCCAGACGGCGAGCAGCACGCCGATGATGATGAAGAAGGCGTACGCCCGGAGCGGGAACGGGCCGACGTGCAGCTCCCCCGACGGTGGGCTCGGGATATAGGCGAGGGGCACGGGTCGATCGTACGGCGGGCCAACCTCAGGACGACCTGGTCAGCGGCGGCGTACGCCCGCGGCCAGCTCTTCGGTCAGCGCACGTACGGCCGGCGGGCCGCCGTCCCGCAGGGCAGCCACCAGCGCCGAGCCGACCACGACACCGTCGGCGTACGCAGCGATCTGGGCGGCCTGGTCCCCGGTCGAGACGCCGATGCCGACGGCGACCGGCAGTGCGGTCTGGGCGCGCACCCGACGGACGAGGTCCTCGGCCATCGGCCCGACCACAGCCCGCGCCCCGGTCACGCCCATGACGGCCGCCGCGTAGACGAAGCCCCGGTTGGTCCGCCCCACGACGGCGATCCGCTCGTCGGTGCTGGACGGGGCCACGAGAAAGATCGGGTCCAGCCCGTACTTCTCGGCCGCCACCAGCCACTCCGGCGCCTCCTCCGGGATGAGGTCCGGCGTGATCGCCCCGACGCCGCCGACGGCGGCCAGGTCACGGGCCCAGGCGTCGAAGCCGTAGCGGTGGACCGGGTTCCAGTAGCCCATGACGACCGTCGGCACGTGCGCGGACACCGAGCGCACCGTCTCGAGCACGTCTGTGATCCGGGTGCCGCCCTCCAGCGCGACCTGGTGCGCCCGCTGGATGACCGGCCCCTCGATGAGCGGGTCGGAGTAGGGGACGCCGACCTCGATGATGTCGACGCCACCCTCGACCATCGCCATCAGCCCCGCTCGCGACGTCGCAAGGTCCGGGTAGCCGGCGGGCAGGTAGCCGACGAGGGCGGCCCGCCCCTGCGTACGGCAGCGCTCGAACACCTCGGCCAGCCGCGTCAGGGCGTCTCTCCCTCGTGCGCGCGGACCAGCTCGGACTCCGCGACCTGTTCTCCGGTGACCAGGCCGAACCAGCGGGCGGCCGTGTCGACATCCTTGTCACCGCGACCGGAGGTGTTGACGATGATCACCAGGTCCCGGGGGTCGCCGGTCTGGGCGCGGCCCCAGTCGCAGGCGCCGGCGAAGGCGTGCGCGGTCTCGATCGCGCACAGGATGCCCTCGTACTTAGCCAGCTTGTCCAGGCACTTCATCGCCCACGCGTCGGAGATCCCGGAGTAGGTCGCCCTCCCGGTGTCGCGCAGCCACGCATGCTCCGGCCCGACGCCCGGGTAGTCGAGCCCAGCGCTGATGCTGGTGGTCAGCGACGTCTGCCCGTCGTCGTCCTGCATGAGGTAGGACCGCGCCCCGTGCAGCACGCCCGGCTGCCCCGCGGTCAACGGCGCCGCGTGCCGACCGGTCTCGACACCGTCGCCCCCGGCCTCCGCCCCGACCAGAGCCACCGAGGCGTCAGCGAGGAACGGGTGGAACAGTCCCATCGCGTTGCTGCCGCCACCCACACAGGCGACCACCGCGTCAGGGAGTCGACCGACCAGGTCCAGGCACTGCTGCCGGGCCTCGACCCCGATCACCCGCTGGAAGTCACGCACCATCGAGGGGAACGGGTGCGGTCCGACGACGGAGCCGATGATGTAGTGCGTGTCGTCGACGTTGGTGACCCAGTCACGCATGGCCTCGTTGGTGGCGTCCTTGAGCGTCTGCGTACCGCTGGTCACCGGGATCACGGTCGCGCCGAGCAGCCGCATCCGGGCCACGTTCAAGGCCTGACGCCGGGTGTCCTCCGCGCCCATGTAGACCGTGCAGTCGAGTCCGAACAGCGCGCACGCCGTCGCGGTCGCCACCCCGTGCTGGCCCGCGCCGGTCTCGGCGATCACCCGATTCTTGCCCATCCGACGGGTCAGCAGCGCCTGCCCGAGCACGTTGTTGATCTTGTGGCTGCCGGTGTGTGCCAGGTCCTCCCGCTTGAGCAGGATGCGGGCTCCCCCGGCGTGCTCGGAGAGTCGCTTGGCGTCGGTCAACGGCGTCGGGCGGCCCGCGTAGGAGGTGAGCAGCCCGTCCAGCTCGGCCAGGAACTCCGGGTCGCGGCTGCTCGACTCATGGGCGGCGGCCAGCTCGTCGAGCGCGGCCACCAGGGCTTCCGGGACGTAGCGACCGCCGTACGGCCCGAAGTGGCCCGCCTCGTCGGGCAGCTCGGGGGCGGCGCCGGGGAACAAGGCGGTCACGTCTGACCGGTCGCGGGGTGCTCGCCGGCAGCCACCAGGTCGGCGACCGCCTGCCGCGGGTTGCCGCCGGCGACGACGCCCTCCCCGACCAGGACGGCGTCGGCCCCGACCGAGGCGTACGCGAGCAGGTCGTGGGGTCCCCGTACGCCCGACTCGGCGATCTTCACGACGTCGGCGGGGCAGCGCTCGAAGATGCGGCCGGGCACGGAGCGGTCGACCTCCAGAGTCTTGAGGTTGCGGGCGTTGGCCCCGACGACGCGAGCCCCGGCATCGAGCGCACGGGCCAGCTCCTCGGTGTCGTGCACCTCGACCAGCGGCGTCATCCCGAGCGTCAGGGTGCGCTCGACCAGGCTCACCAGCGCCTGCTGCTCGAGGGCGGCGACGATGAGCAGCACGACGTCGGCACCGTGCGCTCGTGCCTCGTGGACCTGGTAGCTGGTGACGACGAAGTCCTTGCGCAACACCGGCAGGGCGACTTGGGCACGGACCGCGTCCAGGTCGGCGAGGCTGCCGCCGAAGCGACGCTGCTCGGTCAGCACGCTGATCACGCTCGCGCCGCCGGCCTCGTAGTCGGCGGCGAGCCCGGCCGGGTCGGTGATCTCGGCCAGCCGTCCCTTGCTGGGGCTCGAACGTTTCACCTCGGCGATCACCGACACCCCGGGCAGCCGGAGCCGCGCCTCGGCGTCCAGCGCGGCCGGCAGGGTCTGCTGCCGAGCCTTGAGCGCGTCCAGCGATGTGTGCTCCTGCCGCTCGGCGAGGTCCGCGACGACGCCGGCCAGGATGCCGTCGAGGGCGGTCCCGGTGGGGGCCGGGGCTCGCGTCGCGAACCGGCTTCCGGAGGAGGAGCCCGCAGGTGCCAGTGCCATGTCGACCACCCTAGGCGGGGTCGTCCGGACCCGCTTCGACCGGGTCGTCCACGGGTGCTGGCGGGGCGGTGGGATCGGGGTCGTGGGTCGGGTCGGCAGCCGCGTCGGGGTCCGGGACCTCGAGCGTCGGGTCGCGGCCCCGGTCGAGCGCGTCCCAGGCGGCGACCTCGGGCCGCGGCGGCGGGCGCTGGGCTCGGGCGGCCGGCGCGTCGTACCGGGAGGACAGGGCCGCCCATCGCTGGCCCCGGACCGCGACGACGAGCCCGCCGGCGGCGAGGAGCAGACCGGCGAGGAGCCCGACCCAGGGCCAGACCGTGAACGAGCTCATCGCCGGCGCGGCACCGAGCGCGTCCGGGGCGCCACCGATCAGTGTCCGGACCACGACCAGGACGGTCACCACCCCGGCGGCGGCCAGCAGTGCGCCGACGAGCGCCCGACCGCGACCCTTCGTCGCCGCGACGGCTGCGAGACCAGCGAGTCCCAGGACCGCCAGGCCCGACAGGCCGCTCACGACCATGGAACCGGTCGCGGTCAGCCTGGTCGAGGGCAGCGGTGCTGGCGCGAGGAGGGTCCCGGTCGCCCAGTCCTGCCCGCCGGCCAGGAAGAGCAGCCCCGCGCCGGCGAGCACGAGCAGCAGGGCGAGCCGCAGCTCCCGGGCAGCGCTCGGGGGGGCGTCGGTCCGCGAGGTCATGCGGGGCGCATCGTGCGCGCCGCCGCGATGGCCCGGAGCACGGCGGCCGCCTTGTTGCGGCACTCCAGGTCCTCGCTGGCAGGGTCTGAGTCGGCGACGATCCCGGCGCCGGCCTGCACGTACGCAGTGCCCTGGTGCAGCACGGCCGTCCGGATCGCGATCGCCATGTCCATGTCGCCGGCCGCGTCGAGGTAGCCGACCGTCCCGGCGTAGAGCGCCCTGCGGGTCGGCTCGAGGGTCTCGATGATCTCCATCGCACGCGGCTTCGGGGCACCGGACACCGTGCCTGCCGGGAAGGTCGCGTCGAAGACGTCGAGCGCGTCGTTCTCCGCGCCGACCTGGCCGAGGACGGTGGAGACGAGGTGCATGACGTGGCTGTAGCGCTCGACCCGCAGGAAGTCGACGACGTCGACCGAGCCGGGCACGCACACCCGGCCGAGGTCGTTGCGGGCCAGGTCGACGAGCATCACGTGCTCGGCGCGCTCCTTCGGGTCGGCCTGCAGCTCGGCGGCCATCCGGGCGTCGTCCTCCGGGTCGGTCCCCCGCGGCCGGCTGCCCGCCGGCGGGTGGACGATCGCACTCTGGGCGCCCTGACTACCGGCCACGGTCACCAGGGCTTCGGGCGAGGAACCGACGATGTCGTACGGCGCCTCGCGTCCGGCGAACCTCAACAGATACATGTAGGGCGAGGGGTTGGTTGCCCGCAGCACCCGGTAGACGTCGAGCGCGTCGACGTCCGCGTCGGTCTCGAACCGCTGGCTCAGCACGACCTGGAAGGCGTCCCCCGCCCGGACGTGCTCGCGGACGGTCTCGACGCCGGCCCGGTAGTCCTGCTCAGAGGTCCCGCGGCGGCTCTCCGGCGGGGCGGTCAGGTCGACGGTGACCACGCTCGGCGGGGTGGGCTGCGCCAGGTCGGCGGCCATCACGTCCAGCCGCGCGACCGCGGCGTCGTACGAGGCGTCGGTCAGTCCCCGGACGACGTTCGCGATCAGCAGGATCGTGCCGTCCTGATGGTCCAGGACGGCCAGGTCGGTGGCGAGCATCAGCCCGATCTCGGGCATGTGCAGGTCGTCCGTCGCCAGCTCGGGCAGGCGCTCGAGCCGTCGTACGACGTCGTAGCCGAGGTAGCCGACCAGGCCGCCGGTCAGCGGTGGCATCCCCTCCGTCCTCGGCGAGCGCAGCGACCTGGCGAGGGTGCGTACGGCCTGGAGCGGGTCGGCGTCGACCGACAGCGGCCGCTCCCCGAGCCAGACGGCCCGACCGTCGTGCTCGGTGAGCGTGCCGGCGCTGCGCACGCCGATGAAGCTGTAGCGCGACCAGCGGCCACGCTCGGCCGACTCCAGCAGGAAGGTGCCGGGACGGGTCCCGGCCAGCTTGCGGTAGGTCCCGACGGGGGTCTCACCGTCGGCGAGCAGCCGCCGGGTCACCGCGACGACGCTCTGGTCGAGCGCGTCGAACTCGGCCCGGGACGGCACGGTGGCGCCCGACGTCATGCCTGCAGCCTCATGACGCGGGCGCGGTGCCCAGGACAGCGGGAAGCACGGCTGCGTCGAAGCAGGTGCGGTCACCCGTGTGACAGGCCACCCCGACCTGGTCGACCGTCACGACCAGGGCGTCGCCGTCGCAGTCGAGCGCCACCTTCTTGACCCACTGCTGGTGGCCGGACGTGTCGCCCTTCACCCAGTACTCCTGGCGGCTGCGGCTCCAGTAGGTGCAGCGGCCGGTGGTGAGCGTCCGGTGCAGCGCCTCGTCGTCCATGTAGCCGACCATCAGCACCTCGCCGGTGCCCTCCTGCTGGGCGACGGCGACGACGAGGCCGTCGACGTCCCGCTTCAACCGGTCGGCGATGCTCGGGTCCAGCTCGGTCGGGCGTACGGCGCTGCTCACCGCCCCAGTCTGCCAGTCCTGCCGCGTACGGCCGACCGTGAGTCTCTGGTAGGACGAGTGCCGTGGAGCCGTCCGAGAGCACCCCCGACAGGCCTCCGCGCCGGGCCGCCCCGCTGCTCGCCCCGCTGGCGCTGCTCCTGGCGGTCGGCGGTCCGGTCGGCGTGCTGGCCGCGCAGTCCCCGGCGCCGCGCCAGCAGGCAGCCCCCGCGCCCTCGGCGGTGATCCCGTCGCCGAGCCCGACCGCCACGCCGAGCCCGGCCGCCACACCGAGGCCCACCGCGGCTCCCGGCCGTACGAGCAAGTCGGCGTTCTCGCTCAAGCCCGGCGACTGTCTTCCGGTCGCGCCGCCCGAGACGGCGTCGGTGACCGTCGTCGTGCTGCCCTGCACACAGCTGCACGAGGCAGAGGTCTTCGCCGTTTTCGCGCTGCCCGGGCCGCCCGGCGTCGGCTTCCCCGGCGAGGCGATCGCGACCTCGCAGGCGGCGGAGGGCTGCGAGCGGCGGTTCAGCGACTACGTCGGGCTGGCGTACGGGAAGTCCGCCTACGACTACTTCTTCTACAAGCCCGACCAGAAGACCTGGACGGCGCTGCGCGACCGCACCGTCACGTGCATCCTGACGAGCCCGCCGCGAGGCGTCTCGGCCAAGGACTCGCGCACCTGACCCGCGCGCCTGTCGCCCGTGCCGTCCGCGGCCTGGGACGGTGACGCATGCGACTGGCAGTGTGCTCCAGCAAGGGTGGCGTCGGCAAGAGCGCGACCGCGGCCAACCTCGCTGCCGTGCTCGGCGCCCGCGGACGGGTCCTGGCCGTCGACGCCGACCCTCAGGACAGCCTGGGTCGGGCGTACGGCGTGGTTGCCGCTTCCCGCGCCGACAGCCTCGCCGGGCTGCTCGAAGACCCCGAGGCGACGGTCGCCGACGTGCTGCGACGCGACGTCGTCCCCGGCGTCGACCTGCTGCCCGCGCACCCGTCGCTGGAACAGGTCGGGGTGTCGCTCGCGGCCCAGGGCGCGATCTCCACGGCGCTGCGCCGGGTCCTGCGACCCGTGCTCTCCGACTACGACCACGTCGTCATCGACACCCACGGTGACCTCGGCAACCTCACCCTCGCCGCCGTCTGCGCCGCCGACAGCGTGCTGACGGTCTTCACCAGCGATCCCGGCTCGGCCCTCGGGACCGCCCGGGTGGCCGCGTTCCTGGAGCAGCACCGGCGCTTCGAGAACACCGACGCCCGGCTGATCGGGGTCGCGTGCGCGCTCTGGGACCCGAGAGGCCGAGCCGCCAGGGAGGTCGCCGCCGCCTTCGAGGGCACCGGGCTCCCCCTGCTCGCGACCCGCGTGCCCGCCTCACGTCGGGTCCCGACCTCGACGCTCAGCAAGCGACCGGTCGTGCTGTCCGCCCCGGCCAGCCCGGTCGCCCAGGCCTACGTCGCGCTGGCTGACGAGCTGCTGGCCGCCTACGAGAAGGATCCTTCATGAGCACCGAGCGTCCGTCCGAGCCCGCCGTCGCTGCGACGGCACCGGCGTCGTCGCGTCCACGGGTCAAGAAGCGCCGGACGGAGCCCGGTCGGACCTCCCTCGCCGACGATCTGAGGTCCGAGCTGCTGGCCGACCTCGACTCCCCCGTGCCGGTCCTCGCGGTCCCCGTCCCCGCGGTCCCCGTCTCCGCAGTCCCGGCCACCACATCCGCTGCCCCCGCAGTTCCGGCGACCACATCAGCTGCGCCCGTAGACCCGGCCACCACATCCGCTACCCCCGTAGATCCGGCCACCACATCCGCTACCCCCGTAGACCCGGCGACCACATCCGCTGCCCCCGTAGATCCGGCGCTCCGGGACGCGGCACCTGCACCTGCAGCCCCGGTTGCCACGGCGGGACGCAGGTCGGTGACTGCCCGGACTGTGCGACCGCCGCGTGCAGATGCCGCCGCGAGAGCAGGCGCACCCACCTCCCGCGAGCCGACGGCCGCGACCACACGGCGTGCGCGACAGACGACGCCCGGTGCGTCGGTCGCTCCCCGGCCGGTGTCGGTGCTGCCGCTGGCGCCCAGTGCGTCCAGGTCAGCACCGCACGCCCCCAGCCCGGCGTTGGTCGTCACCTTCAGCCCGCTGTCGTGGTCGCTGCTGCCGCGGGTCTCGCTGGACCGCGGGCCCACGGTCACCTTCGGACCGTTCACCGTCACCCTGCGCTGAACCGGGACGCCTGAGCTGTCCCGGCCCAGCCCGGCCCAGCCCGGCCTGGCCCAGCCCGGCGCGGCCCACCGCGGCGCGGTGCGGCGCGGCGCGGTGCGCACGTCATCTTGATCAGCAGGCTCACGAGCGCGAGACACGCCGGCGTGTCGCACCACATCGACCCTGTTGATCATGGGCCTGCCCGCACCGCGTTCGGACCCCCTCCCCTCCCACCTGGCTCGCGGGCATGGCGCCGGCCCGCCGCGACCGGCCAGGCAACCGTGCACCGCGACAGCCCGACACCGGGCCCGGCAGGTGCACAGTTCACCCGGCCAGCACCGGGGCCGGCACCCGCGCCCTGGCGACCGCGCAACCGTGCACCACGACAGCCCGACCCCGGGCCCGGCAGGTGCACAGTTCACCCGGCCAGCACCGGGGCCGGCACCCGCGCCCTGGCGACCGCGCAACCGTGCACCACGACAGCCCGACCCCGGGCCCAGCAGGTGCACAGTTCACCGGGCGGGTCAGCCCGGCGCCAGGGCGGCACCGAGCCTGCGACCACAACCAGCCGCGAAATGGCGCCAGGTGCGAAACGGCGTCAGGTGCGGTGCGCCACCCAGGAGGCGTGCAGAGCCGCGTACACACCGGGCTGGTCAACGAGCACCGCGTGCGGCCCCCGCTGCACGACCTCGCCCCTGTCGACGACCAGCACCTCGTCCGCTCCCTCGGCGGTGGAGAGCCGGTGGGCGATGGCCAGCGTCGTGCGACCGCGGGTGAGCGCGTCCAGCGCCCGCTGCAGCCGCACCTCAGTGGCCGGGTCGACCGCGCTCGTCGCCTCGTCGAGCACGAGCAGGTCGGGGTCGGCGACGTACGCCCGGGCGATCGCTACGAGCTGCCGCTCCCCGACCGAGAGCGACTCGCCGCGCTCGCCGACCTGAGAGGCCACCCCCGCCGGCAAGGTCGCGAGCCAGTCACCGAGCCCCAGGTCGAGAAAGGCCGCGTGCACCTCGTCGTCGGTCGCGGACGGCCGTCCGTAGCGGACGTTGTCCGCCACCGACGCGTCGAACAGGAACCCGTCCTGCGGAACCATCACGACCCGGCTGCGCAACGACGCGAACGCGACCTGCTCCAGCGGCATTCCGGACAGCAGCACCTGCCCGCGGGTCGGGTCCATCAGCCGGGTGAGCAGCTTCGCCAGCGTCGTCTTGCCGCTGCCGGTCTCCCCCACGACCGCGACCCGGGTGCGCGCCGCGATCTCCAGGTCGATCCCGTGGACCACCTCCGGTCCGCCCGGGTAGGCGAACGCGACGCCAGCAAAGCGCACGCCGATCGGGCCGGGCGGCAGCACCGCGGCCTCGACGGGGTCACCGACGTCGGTCGGGGTGTCGAGGACGCCGAGCACGCGTCGCAGCCCGGCTACCGCGTTCTGGGCCTCGTTGAGCAGCTCGGTCGCGACCTGGACCGGCTGGACGAACAGGGTGACCAGGAACAGGAACCCGACGAGCCGACCGGTCGTGATGTCGCCGGCCACCCCCAGCAGCACGCCGACCACGACGACGGCACCGTTCGCGAAGGCCGCGGTGAGCTCACCGGCGCTGTAGGTGCCGGCGGCGATCGTCTGCGCCTTGACCTGAGCGCTGCGGGTGCGTTCCACGGCCAGGTCGACCCGCTCGGCCGTGCGGTCACCGACGGCGTGGGCCCGGATCACCTGAGCGCCGACAACGGACTCCGAGACGGCCCCGAGCAGCTCGCCGACGCGTTCGCGCACGGTCCGGTAGGCGACGCCGAGCCGCGTCTGGAAGGCACGTACGGCGAAGAACAGCGGCAGGAAGCAGGCGTACACCAGGATCGTCAGCTGCCAGGACCACCAGAGCATCAGCCCGGTGGCCAGGAGCATCTGCGCGGTCGAGACGATCACCAGGATGCCGCCGTACTGCATGAACTGGCTGATCGTGTCGACGTCGCTCGTGACCCGGCTGACCAGCGAGCCGCGCCGCTCGGTCGCCTGGTGCAGCACGGACAGGTCGTGCACCCGACGGAACCCACGCACCCGGAGCGCGGCGAGCCCCGTCTCGGTGGTGCGGTAGAGCCGCACGTTCATGCGATAGCTCGCGTAGGCGGTCAGCAGCACCGCAGCCAGCGCGAGCAGGCACGTCGTACGGACCAGCGCCGTGTCGACCTCCGGCCCGGACAGGCCCTTGTCGACCGTCTGCTGCACCGCCACCGGCACGACGACCCGGCCGCCCGTGGACAGCAGGGCCAGGAGCATCGTCAGCCCGAGCCCCTCCCGGAACTCCGGGGCCATCCGCAGCCCGTGGGCCAGGGTTGCGAACGATCCCCGCTCGGTCTCGGTGCGGTCGACGCCGGCAAACCCGGTGGCCCCGGTCACGCGTCCTCGTGCATGCGCTCGTAGGCGGTGACCAGGTCGCGGTAGCCCGGGCTCCTGGCGCTCAGCTCGGCGTGCGTGCCGCGGTCGGCGATCCGGCCGCGTTCGAGGAAGACCACCTCGTCGGCGAGCGCGATCGTGGCCGTGCGGTAGGCGACCACGACGACGGTCCCGCCCGCGCCCTCCCGCAGCCCAGCCAGGATGCGTTGCTCGACCGACGGGTCGACCGCGCTGGTGGCGTCGTCGAGGACCATCAGCCGCGGCCGCCTCACGACGGCGCGGGCCAGCGCCAGACGCTGGCGCTGCCCACCGGACAGGGTGGTGCCGCGTTCGCCGACGACGGTGTCGAGGCCATGCTCGAGAGCGGCGACGAAGCCGTCGCCCTGCGCCACCCGCAGCGCGGCCCACACGTCCTCGTCGGGCAGGTCGGCGCCCAGCGTGACGTTGCCGCGGACCGTGTCGTCGAACAGGAAGGTCTGCTGGGGTACGAGAGCCACCGAGCCCGCCAGGTCACCCGCCGCGAGCTCGCGCAGGTCGGTGCCGTCGACCCGTACGACACCTGAGGTGGGGTCGACCAGGCGCACGAGCAGGGTCACCAGGCTCGACTTGCCGGACCCGGTCGGCCCGACGATCGCGACGGTGCGCCCCGGGGCGACCTCCAGGTCGATCCCGGAGAGCACCGACGGACCGGCCGGCTCACCGTAGGCGTAGGAGACCCCCGCGAGCGACACCGCCGCCCCGGGTCGGCCACGGTCGAGGGAAGCCGTCCCGTACGCCTGGGAGCCCTCGGCCGTGAGCACCCGCTGCAGCCGGTCCCAGCCGACGACGGAGCGCGGCAGCTCGTTGAGCACCCAGCCGATCGCGCGCACCGGGAAGGCCAGGAGCGTGAACAGGTAGGCGACCCGGACCAGCTGGCCGGCGTCGATCGCGCCGCTGCCGACCCGTGAGGTGCCGACCAGCAGCACGACGAGCACACCGACGTTGGGCAGCGCCTCGATGATCGGGTCGAACAGCCCCCGCAGCCGGCCCACCCGGATGAGCAGGTCGCGCAGCTCGTGCGCGCGCGTCCTGAACCGCTCGGTCTCGGAGCCCTCCCGGCCCAGGGTCTTGACGACGAGCGCCCCGTCGAAGGACTCGTGCGCGATCCCGGACACCTCCGCGCGGAGCTGCTGCGCCCGGGTCATCAGCGGCGACATCCGCCGGCTGTAGGCGACGGTCAGCACCGCGATCGTCGGGAAGACCACCGAGCCGACCAGGGCGAGCACGGGGTCGGTGACGAACAGCAGCCCGAGCGTGCCGAAGAGCATCACCAGCACGCCGACGGCGAACGGGAACGGCGCGATCGGCGCCCACGTGGCCTCGATGTCGGACCCGGCGTTGGACAGCAGCTCTCCGGTCGGGTGCTGCTGGTGCCAGGAGAACGGGAGCGTCAGGTAGCGCCGGGTGACCCGCTGACGGTAGGTCGCCTGGAGCCGGTACTGCATGATCCCGGCCCCGAGCCGGCGCGCGATGATGCCCGCCACCTTGACCGTCGCGACGGCCATCACGGCCAGGAACGCGAGCGCCAGGGCGCCCTTCTGCGACTGCCCGTCACGCAGCGACGGGACGATCACCCGGTCGGTGATGGCGCCGAAGACGTACGCCTGGGCGATCGTCGTCACCGCGAAGAAGAACGACCCGACCGCCGCGACCGTGAAGATCCGGGGCTGCTCCCGGACGGCGACGCCCAGCACGCCGAACCCGCGCCGCAACACACCTGACTGACTCGTGCTCACTGTCCTCCTGCGCTCGGCGCACCTTGACCTGACCCTGGGGCAGCAACCACGACGCGCGCCGTGGTCCCTCGGCGGAGACGGGCATGGGCTGTCCATGACCCCTGCCGCCCGAGAACGCGCCGCCCTGCTGACCCTGCTGGAGAAGGTAGGCCCGACCTCCGACACGCTCTGCGAGGGCTGGCAGACCCAGCAGCTCGCGGCGCACCTCGTCGCACGGGAGCGTCAGCCCGCCGTTCTCCCCGGCATCCTGCTCCCCCCGCTGCACGGGCTCACCGAGAGGATCGAGAAGCGCACCGCCGCCCGCCCGTACGAGGCCCTGCTCGCGACCCTGCGGGACGGTCCGCCGCTCTGGGCGCCTGCCCGCTGGACCGAGGCGGGCGAGCTGGCCGAGTGGTTTGTGCACCACGAAGACGCCCGCCGCCCGGTCGACCCGACCCCGCGGGACCCCGATCCTGAGCTCGACAACGCCCTCTGGGGACGGCTCGCGATCTTCGGCCGGGTCAACACGCTCAAGGCCGGCGGGCTGACGATCACCCTGTCCACCCCGGACGGACGGGAGCGCACCGTACGCAAGGGCGGCAAGCCCGTCGTGCTGCGCGGGACCGTCCCCGAGCTGACCTTGTGGCTGTTCGGGCGGCGTGGCGTGGCCCAGGTCGAGATCGACGGCTCCGCCGACGCGGTCGCGGCCGCTCAGCAGGCCCAGATCGGCCTCTGAGCCCCCTCCCGCCGAGCCTTGTCCGGGCGGTCAGAGCGCACACTGACCGGACCAGGATCAGTCAGAGCGCACACTGACCAGCTGCCGGGCGGTCAGAGCGCACACTGACCAGCTGCCGGGCGGTCAGAGCGCACTGACCGTTGGCACGCCAGGACCGTTGGCACGCCAGCGTCGGACTCAGCGGACAGGGTGGCCCGCCTCGGCCAGAGCAGCCTTGACGTCCCCGATCGTCAGCTGGCCGAAGTGAAAGACGCTGGCCGCCAGCACCGCGTCGGCGCCCGCCTCGACCGCCGGGGCGAAGTCACCGACCGCCCCGGCGCCGCCCGAGGCCACCACCGGCACTCCCACCACCGCCCGCACCGCGGAGAGCATCTCGAGGTCGAAGCCCCGCCGCGTCCCGTCGGCGTCCATCGAGTTGAGCAGGATCTCGCCCACCCCCAGCTCGGCCCCGCGCCGTGCCCACTCGACGGCGTCGAGCCCGGTGCCCGTTCGCCCGCCGTGGGTCGTGACCTCGAAGCTGGGGGACCCCCTCCCGCCCGGGAAGCGCCGCGCGTCGACCGACAGCACCAGCACCTGTGACCCGAACCGTGACGCGATCTCCCCCAGCAGCTCCGGCCGGGCGATCGCCGCGGTGTTGACCCCGACCTTGTCGGCCCCGGCCCGCAGGAGTCGGTCGACGTCCTCGACGCTGCGGACCCCGCCGCCGACCGTGAGCGGGATGAAGACCTGCTCGGCCGTCCGCCGTACGACGTCGTACGTCGTCTCGCGCGAGCCCGACGACGCCGTGATGTCGAGGAAGACCAGCTCGTCGGCGCCCTGCGCGTCGTAGACCCGCGCCATCTCGACCGGGTCGCCGGCGTCCACGAGGTCCACGAAGTTGACGCCCTTGACCACCCGGCCCGCGTCGACGTCGAGACAGGGGATCACTCGGACGGCTCGCACGGCCGTCACGCTACTGACGCGACGCTGCTGATCGGGTCGGTTGACAGCCGCCGGGACGAGCCCGAGCATGCTGCGATGTCGTACGACGTGATCGTCATCGGGCTCGGCGGGATGGGCAGCGCCGCCGCCTACCACCTGGCCGCCCGTGGCCAGCGGGTGCTCGGCCTGGAGCGACACACGCCCGCGCACGACCTGGGCTCCAGCCACGGCGGGTCGAGGATCATCCGGCAGTCCTACTTCGAGGACCCGGCGTACGTGCCGCTGCTGCTCCGCGCGTACGAGCTGTGGGAGCGGTTGGCCGTCGACGCCGGTACCGACGTGATCACCCTGACGGGCGGGCTGTTCCTCGGTCTGCCGGACAGCCAGGCCGTCGCCGGGAGCCGGTTGGCCGCCGAGCAGTGGGACCTGCCGCACGAGCTGCTCGACGCGGGCGAGGTCCGGCTGCGGTTCCCGACCGTCGCGCCCGCGGACGACGAGGTCGGGCTGTACGAGGCCGCAGCCGGTTTCGTAAGGCCGGAAGCGACCGTCATGGCGCACCTGGGGCTGGCGGGACGGGCCGGCGCCGAGCTGCACTTCGGCGAGCCGGTGCTGTCCTGGGAGAGCACCCCGGACGGGGTACGGGTCCGGACGGGTCGGGAGACCTACACCGCGGGTCGGCTCGTGGTGGCGCCCGGCGCCTGGGCCCCCGAGCTGCTGGCTGACCTCGGCGTGCCGATCCGGATCGAGCGTCAGGTCATGCACTGGTTCCAGCCGGTCGGCGGCGTCGAGCGCTACCTGCCGGACCGGCACCCGGTCTACGTCCACGAGAGCACCGACGGTCTCCAGGCCTACGGCTTCCCCGCGATCGACGGGCCTGACGGCGGCGTCAAGGTCGCGTTCTTCCGGCACGGCACCGACTGCACACCGGACACCGTCGACCGCACCGTCACCGACGTCGAGATCGACCGGATGCGCCGCCGGGTCGAGACGTTCCTGCCGGGTCTGGCCGGGCGATCTCTGGACGCCGTGACCTGCCTCTACTCCACCACCCCGGACGAGAACTTCGTGCTGGCCACTCATCCCGGGCACCCCGCGGTCACGGTCGCCTGCGGCTTCTCCGGGCACGGGTTCAAGTTCGTGCCGATCGTCGGCGAGGTGCTGGCAGACCTTGTGATCGACGGGACGACGGCACACCCGATCACCCTGTTCGACCCTCGCCGCCCTGCGCTCCTGGGCTAGCGGACGGCGGCGAGCGCCTCCGGCAGGGTGAACTGGCCGGCGTAGAGGGCTTTGCCGACGATCGCGCCCTCCACCCCGGCGACCCTGGCGATCGCGCGCAGGTCGTCCAGGGTCGACACGCCGCCCGAGGCGACGACCGGGCGTGACGTACGGGCGCAGACCTCGCCCAGCAGCTCCAGGTTGGGCCCGGTGAGCGTGCCGTCGCGCCGGACGTCGGTCACCACGTAGCGCGCGCAGCCCTCGGCGTCGAGCCGGGCCAGCACCTCCCACAGGTCGCCGCCGTCCTGCGTCCACCCGCGGGCCGACAACGTCGTACCGCGGACGTCGAGCCCGATCGCCACCCGGTCGCCGTGCTCAGCGATCACGCGGGCGCACCACTCCGGCTGCTCGAGCGCGGCCGTGCCGATGTTGACCCGTGTGCAGCCGGTCGCGAGCGCGCGGGCCAGCGTGACGTCGTCACGGATCCCGCCGCTGAGCTCGACCTTGATGTCCAGCGCGGCGACCACCGTGGCCAGCTGCGCGGCGTTCGAGCCGCGCCCGAAGGCAGCGTCGAGGTCGACCAGGTGCACCCACTCGGCGCCACCCTTCTGCCAGGCCAGTGCGGCCTCGAGCGGGTCGCCGTAGGACGTCTCGCTGCCCGCCTCGCCCTGCACCAGGCGTACGGCCTGGCCGTCCTGCACGTCCACCGCAGGCAGCAGCTCCAGGGTCATCCGATCCTCCGTGTCACAACGTCTCCAGCCAGTTCGTCAACAGGGCGGCGCCGGCGTCGCCGGACTTCTCGGGGTGGAACTGGGTGGCCGACAGCGCGCCGCGCTCGACGGCCGCGGCGAACACCTCGCCGTGCTCGGCGGTCGTGACCAACGCGCCCGGGATCTCGTGCGCAGCGTAGGAGTGCACGAAGTAGAACCGTTGGTCCTCGACCCCGGCGAACAGCCTCGAGCCCACCGGGACCGACACGGTGTTCCAGCCCATGTGCGGCACCACGTCAGCCTGCAGCCGGGTCACCGCGCCCGGCAGGAACCCGAGGCCCCGGGTGCGCTCGCCGTGCTCGACACCTTCTTCGAACAGCACCTGCATCCCGACGCAGATGCCCAGCACCGGCCGGTTCGTCGCGAGCCTTCGAGCGACGACAGCCCCGACGTCGATGTCGAGCACGCCGACCATGCACGACGCGAAGGCGCCCACACCTGGGACGACGAACCCCTCCGCCTCGACGGCCGAGGACAGGTCAGAGGTCACCGTCACGTCCGCTCCGACCCGCTGCAGGGCCCGCTCGGCGCTGCGCAGGTTGCCCGACCCGTAGTCGGCGACCACCACCCGCGGGCTCAGCTGTCCTCCTCGTGGCGCATCTTCATCAACCGGATCTTCGTGCCGCACCCGACCAGACCGCCGGCGAGAAACACGATGTAGGCGACGTAGACCCAGGTCACCTCGGAGCGCCCGGCATCACAGGACGCCCTTGGTCGACGGGATCCCCTTGACCCGGGGATCGAGGGCGACGGCGTCACGGAGCGCCCGTGCGACCGCCTTGAACTGCGCCTCGACCACGTGGTGGGCGTTGCGCCCGGACAGCACGCGCACGTGCAGCGCGATCTGCGCAGCGTTGGTGAACGACTCCCAGACGTGCTTGGTGAGCGTCGTGTCGTAGGAGCCGATCAGCTCCACCATCTGCGGCTCGTCGTGCACGAGGTAGGGCCGGCCGGACAGGTCGACGGCCGCCTGCACGAGCGCCTCGTCCAGCGGCACCAGCGCGTCACCGAAACGCCGCAGCCCGGCCTTGTCGCCGAGCGCCTCGCGCAGCGCCTGCCCCAGCGCGATCGAGGTGTCCTCGACCGTGTGGTGGCTGTCGATGTGCAGGTCGCCCTTCGTGCGCACCGTCAGGTCCATCCCGCTGTGCTTGCCCAGCTGGGCGACCATGTGGTCGTAGAACGGCACCCCGGTCTCGGAGCTGGCCTGCCCCGTGCCGTCGAGATCGAGCTCGACGAAGACGTCGCTCTCCTTGGTGGTGCGCGAGATCGTGGCGGTACGAGACATGCAGCAAGTCTAGTGAGGCACCCTGAGTGACATGGGCCACCCCAGGATGTATGACGACAGCGACCCCGTCCTCGCCCGGTTGCGCGAGATCGCGCTCTCCCTGCCCGAAGCGACCGAGGTGGAGGCCTGGGGGCGGCCGACCTTCCGGGCCAAGAAGATCTTCTGCCTGTACGAGGACGGGCTGGTCTTCAAGCCGGCCCCCGGTGAGCGGGACATGCTGGTGCACGAGCGTCGGGTAACGATCCCGGCGTACTGGGGGCCCAGCGGCTGGCTCGCACTCTCGCTGGCCGGCGAGGTCGACTGGGAGGAGGTCCGTGAGCTGGTCACGGACTCCTACCGCCAGGTCGCCCTGGTCCGGATGCTCAAGGCGCTCGATGCCTGACCCGAGGTGATCCCCGTCCCTGCATGATCGACGAAACTTTTGGCGCAGCAGCGGGTGGACGAAGTGGGACACCAGCTGACCGACGCATCCGGTGATCCTGCTGTCGGCACGCAAGACCGATCAAGGCGGCGTACGAACGGACCGGACGGCAGCGAGGAAGGCGTCGGTCTCGGCCTCGGTGCCGGCGTTGACCCGCAGCCACCCGGCCAGGCCCGGGGTGGTCGAGAGGTCGCGCACGAGGACGCCCGCCTCCAGCAGAGCCCGCCAGGTCGCCGGCGGGTCGTCCCACGGCCCGAACAGGCAGAAGTTGGCCTCGGTCGGCACCACGGTCAGTCCGTCGGCGCGCAGCTCGGTGGCGATCCGGTCGCGCTGGGTCTTGACCGCCTCGACCGTGCCGAGCAGCTCCGTCTCGAAGGACAGCGCCGTACGGGCGACGGCCTGCGTCACGGCCGACAGGTGGTAGGGCAGGCGCACGAGGCGCAGCGCGTCGACCGCCTCCGGGGAGGCGGCGAGGTAGCCGAGCCTGGCACCGGCCAGCGCGAACGCCTTGCTCATCGTGCGGCTGACCAGCAGCCGGGGGTGCCTGTCCAGCAGGGTGACGGCGGACCGCGCCAAGGAGAACTCCGCGTACGCCTCGTCCACCACCACCATCCCCTCGCTCGCCGAGCAGACCGCGTCGACGACGTCCAGCGGGGTCGCTGTGCCGGTCGGGTTGTTCGGCGTCGTGAGAAAGGTGACGTACGGCCGGTGCTCGCGCACGGCCCCGACGGCCAGGTCGACCGAGACGGTGAAGTCGGCGGCTCGCTGCACACCGACCCATCCGGTCGCGGTGCCTGCGGCGAGCAGCGGGTGCATCGAGTACGACGGCTCGAACCCCAGCGCCACCCGGCCCGGCCCGCCGAACGCCTGCAGCACCTGCTGCAACACCTCGTTGGACCCGTTCGCCGCCCACACCTGGCCGGCGGCGAGCGGTACGCCCGTCTGTCGGCTCAGGTAGGCGGCAAGATCGCGGCGAAGGTCCAGCGCCTCGCGGTCGGGGTAGCGGTTGAGCGACCCGGCGACCTGCTCCACCGCACGGCCCAGCGCCGCGACGAGGGCAGGCGACGGCCCATAGGGGTTCTCGTTGACGTTGAGCGCGATCCCCGGCAGCTGCGGGGCGCCGTAGGGCTCCTTACCGACCAGGTCGTCACGGACCGGCAGGCTCACGACCCGTCGTCGTTTCTCAGGCGGACCGCGACCGCCTCGCCGTGCGCGTACAGCTCTTCCGACGTCGACAGCGCCGTCACGTGAGGGGCCGCCTCGGCCAGCGCCTCGCGCGCGTAGGTGACCGTCGAGACCCGGGTCAGGAAGGTGTGCACCGACAGCCCTGAGGTGAACGCCGCCGTGCCGCCGGTCGGCAGCACGTGGTTGGACCCGGCCACGTAGTCGCCGAGCGACACCGGCGTCCACGGACCCACGAAGATCGCGCCCGCGTGCTTGACCCGGCGGGCCACGGCGGCAGCGTCCGCGGTGATCACCTCGAGGTGCTCGGCCGCCCACGCGTCGACGACGGCGAGCCCCTGGTCGAGGTCACTGACGAGCACATGGGCGCTCTGACCTGCCAGAGCGGCCTCGACCCGCTCCCGGTTGGGGGTGGTGGCGACCTGCTTGTCCAGCTCGACGTCGACCGCGTCGAGCAGCGCCTGACTGTCCGACACCAGCAGGCACGCCGCCTGCGGGTCGTGCTCGGCCTGGCTGATCAGGTCGGCCGCCACGTGCGCCGGCACGGCGGTGTCGTCGGCCAGGATCGCGATCTCGGTCGGCCCGGCCTCCGAGTCGATCGCGCACCGGTCCTGCACGAGGCGTTTGGCCGCTGCGACGTAGATGTTGCCCGGGCCGGTGATCACCTGGACCGGCGCGCAGCCCTGCACGCCGTACGCCAGCAAGGCGATCGCCTGCGCACCTCCCACGGCGTAGACCTCGGTGACGCCGAGCAGCGCGCACGCGGCGAGGACGACCTGGTGCGGCAAGCCGTCCTTCTGCGGCGGACTGGTCACGACGAGCGAGGCGACCCCGGCGACCTGCGCCGGGACCACCGACATGACGACGCTGGACGGATAGGCGACCCGACCCCCGGGGACGTAGAGCCCGACCCGCTGACGGGGCAGCCAGCGCTCCAGGACCTCTCCCCCCGGCACGATCTGGACGCATCTCTCGACCGGCAGCTGCGCCTCGCAGAGCAGCCGCAGCCGCCGGGCCGACTCCTCGAGGCCCTTCCGGACATCGGGGTCCAGCTCGGCCAGGGCTGTTGCCAGGGCCTCGGCAGGCACCCGCAGCTCCGGCCGTACGCCGTCGAACCGCTCGGTGGCGTCGAGCACCGCCGTCGCGCCACGCTCCAGCACATCGGCCAGCACCCCGCGCACCGCGTCGGCCGCGTCGCTCACCGCCATCTCCGCCCGGGGCAGCAGAGCGGCCAGCTCGCTCTCGGAGAGGTCGCGCCCACGCAGGTCCAGACGGTTCAGCATCCAGCCAGGATAGGTCGCGGACCGTACGATCGCGGAGTGAGCCGACTGCCGCTGTTCCCGCTCGGCATGGTGCTGTTCCCAGGGCTGGTGCTGCCGCTCAACGTGTTCGAGGAGCGCTACCGCGCACTCGTGCGCGACCTGCTCGCGATGCCCGAGCAGGACCGTCGGTTCGGGGTCGTCGCGATCCGCGAAGGGCGCGAGGTCGGCGCCGACGGCGTCACGGCGCTGTACGAGGTGGGCTGCGCCGCACGGCTGCGACAGGCCGAGGCGCAGAGCGACGGAAGGTGGGAGATCACCGCCGTCGGCGACGAGCTGTTCCACCTGGACGCCCTGCACACGGACAAGCCCTACGCGACCGCCGACGTGACCTGGCTGCCCGACGCCCCCGGTGACCTGGGCGAAGGGGCCGTGCTGGCCAGGGCGGTGCAGGGCGCCTTCGCCGACTACCTGACCGCGGTGGCTCGAGCCGGAGCCGGCCAGGTGCGGGCGCCGGAGCTGCCCGACGAGCCGCTGCTGCTCTCGCACCTGGTCGCAGCGACGATGCTGCTCGACCTGTGGCAGCGCCAGGAGCTGCTGGAGCAGCCCGACGCGATCGCCCGGCTGCGCGCGGAGACGCGACTGCTGCGGCGCGAGACCGTGTTCCTCAAGATCCTTCGGGCGATCCCGTCCCCCGAGCTGACCCGGGCGCCGGTCTCACCGCACTGAGCTTCCTGCCTCAGGCAGGCGCCCCGAAGGCCACGGCTGCGGCCGCGTCCTGCTCTCGGCGGGCTGCCAGCGAGCCGAGGAACCCGAACATCAAGGCCGCGGCCGCCGGCCCGCCGAGGTAGATCACCTGGCTCCTCGAGGTGTCGGGGAGCAACGTGTTCGGGATCGCCAGTTGCACACCGGCCGAGGCCGGCCGGTCACGCCCCGCGAAGGTGCCCTGCCGCGCGTCGGCCAGGACCCCCGTGCTTGCCGCTACGAGCACCGCGAGGTAGCCGCCGAGCACAAGCCCCACGATCACCCCGGGCGCCCGGCGACGACCGAGCCGGAACGCGGCAGCCCCCGCCAGCAGGCCGAGCCCCAGCCCGAGCAGGAAGAGCAGCGAGTCGGCGGCGATGAACGCCTTGTCCTCGATGCTGGCCAGGATCAGCGCCCCGTCGCCGGTCGTCGCCACCGCGGCCCGCGGGGCGACCGCCTGCCAGAGCAGCCCGAGCGGGACGCCCAGCAGCACCAGCACGACCGTCGTCAGCGCCCCGGCGCGGAGGTCCCTGAGGTCGACGAGGCGGCCGGCAGTGCTGCCGTGGATCGGCGCGGAGGCGGTCAGTGCCACGCCTCAGCCGTCCGCCAGACCAGGATGTCGAGCGCTCGCAGGCGCGTCAGGCGCACGCCGGAAGCCTCGGCCGTGGCGAGCAGCCGGTCAAAGGCTGCCCCCTCCTTCTCCAGGTCAGCCCGCATCTGCGTCAGCAGCAGCATCATGAACTCACGCCAGGTGCGGTGCGCGGCCCGCTCGATCGCGCCGGGCGCTGTGTAGCTCTCGAAGATGCGCGAGTCGTAGAGCGGCACCAGGTCGGGACGCTTGCGGTGCAGCACCTTGGACAAGATGGTGCCGCGCACCCCGCGCCCTGCGTACGGCGCGTCGTCGAGCACGGCGAACAGGTCGGCCACCTTCTCCAGCTCGCCGTCGGTGGCGTCCTGCAGTGCGTTGCCGGGCAGCTGTGCGACCCCGGCGATCCGCGGCATCAGCTCACGAAGCAGCAGGAAGCGGTCCCGGTCGACGGTCGCGCCGATCAGGTTGGGCGCCAGCAGATCGCCGTCGACCAGCTCGGCGCTGCCGTTGGTGACCAGCAGGTCGTAGGAGGACCAGGCGTAGCCGTTGCGCACGTCCAGATAGTCCAGGAGCACCTGGTCCGGCGCCTCCACCTCCAACGTGCCGGCGCAGAGGTGCAAGGAGTCCATGACCCCAGCCAAGCACGCTGCCGCCGGGGTCAACCGGCAGTGAGGACCGTGCTCGGCCCGGGCAGCCGGCCCAGGGTGCCGTCCGCCCGCAGCACCCGGTTGCAGCCGCCCAGCTCCACCAGCACCCGGCCGGGCCCGTCGTGCAGCACGGCGTAGACGTGGCTCGGGTCGGGGCACGCGGTGTCGGCGCTCATACGCCTCCGGAGCGTCGGCGCGCTCGACGCGCCGCCAGTGCAGAAGCACCCGGACGACGGTCTCCTGGACCAGGTCCTGCGTGGCGGTGGGGTTACCGGTCAGCAGGTAGCTGCAGGTCGTCGTCGTCCTCACCCGTCCGGTGGGCCATCGCCTTGAGCACCAGCACCGCCTGCGGGCTGGCCACCTCGACCCGGAGGCCCGGCAGGTCCAGGACCTGCGTCGGGAACGGGTCGGGGCCGTTCAGAAAGCCCTTGACCCCGTCGTTGAGCCAGTCCTGCGGCAGGTTGAGCTCGGCCGCCACCTCGCGGGCAGCACCGTAGATCTCAGTCTTGGGCACGAAGAGTGCATCGACGTCCCTGGTCGCCCGTCGTTCGTCGTAGGCAAGAGCCATCGCAGCACCTCCGACCACGTAAAGGTCACCGCTCAGGCCGCGTTGCTGGAGCCGCCCGCCGAGCGCGGTGAGGGCAGCGAGGATGGCATCCCGGTCCACGGGTCAGATCCGGTGCAAAGTCGTCTTGCCGATGAAGATGCCCCGGCGGCGGAACGCGGCCGGCGAGTCCCGCACGCAGAGGGCATCCAGAGCACGCGTCGAACCAGGCCACCACCACCGCTGCAGGAACCGATCCGGGTTCAGCACCCATTCCGGGGCGCCGATCCCGCGCTGCGAGCAGTGGTGCTCGACGACGGCGGCCAGGTAGGCGTCGACGCGTTCGTCGACCTTCGCCGGCTCCACCGCAGTCAGGCGTCTCAGGTCGCCATCATCGCGGGCGAGCGCCAGGGAGTCGAGCAGCTCGCGGACAACTGGCGCCCACGGCTCGCCGGCGTTGACCCGACGGGCCGAGTCGGCTGCTGTCTGCTGTTCCGGGTCCGGCGGCGTCGCGCGGAGGTAGTCGCCCACCGTCCCTGGTTCGTCTGCAGCACCGTCTGCGAACAGTCGCTGCGACGGAGTGCTCATCCACTCAGCCTGCCACCCTGCCCCTTGCTTTCGCGGAGGACGCCGATCGGGAGCTGACCTCTGCAGCGTCAGACGTCCTGCAGGACAGGGGTCAGCCGGTCGCGGCGAGGCAGCCGGCGCCGAGCAACGCCTTCAGGTCGGCGAACAGCGAGCCGTCGGCGGTCACCCGAAGCCGGTCGTCCAGGCACACGACGGTCGTGCGGTCGCCGTTGACCAGCTGCAGGTGCACCTCGGTCGTGCCGGGGTGCGCGGCCAGCACCTCCTTGAACCGCTCGACGACCGGCGGTGTGACCCGTTGGGTCGGCAGCGAGACGATGACCGGGCCGCGCTCGCCGACGATGAGGTCCGGCACGACGACCTCGCTGGCGACGATCTTCGGGACGTCCTCGCGGCGGTCGACGCGGCCGCGCACCAGGACGACCTGGTCCTCGACCAGAGAGACGGCGGCGGTCTGATAGCTCTGCGGGAAGAACATCACCTCGACGGCGCCCTCGAGGTCCTCCAGGGTGACCAGCGCCCAGGCGTCGCCCTTCTTGGTGACCTTGCGGACGACGCTGGAGATGATCCCGCCGATGAGCACCTTGCTGCCGTCCTCCTTCTCGGCCAGCGCAGACACCGAGCAGTCGACCGCGGCCGAGATGATGTGCTCGACGCCGAGCACCGGGTGGTCGGAGACGTAGAGCCCGAGCATCTCCCGCTCGTACGCAAGAAGCAGGGCCTTGTCCCACTCCCCCAGCGGCACCCGGATGTCGAAGACGTCGTCCTCGACGTCGGCGCCGCCGAAGAGGTCGAACTGGCCCTCGGCCTCCTTGCGCTTCGTCGCCATGCACAGATCCACCGAGTCGGCGTGGACGGCGTGCAGACCTTTGCGGGTGTGGCCGAGCGAGTCGAAGGCGCCGGCCTTGACCAGCGACTCGACGGTCTTCTTGTTGCAGGCCACCGCCTCGACCTTGCGCAGGTAGTCGGCGAAGTCGGCGAAGCGACCCTTCTCCGCACGCGAGCGCACGATCGAGGCGACGACGCCCTCGCCGACGTTGCGGATCGCGGCCATCCCAAACCGGATGTCGGTGCCCGTAGGCGTGAAGTCCGCGTCAGAGGAGTTGACGTCCGGCGGGAGCACCTTGATGCCCATGCGTCGGCACTCGGCCAGGTAGAGCGCGCTCTTGTCCTTGTCTCCCGAGACGCTGGTCAGCAGAGCCGCCATGTATTCGGCCGGGTAGTTGGCCTTGAGGTAGGCGGTCCAGAAGCTGACCAAGCCGTAGCCGGCGGTGTGCGCACGGTTGAAGGCGTAGTCGGCGAACGGGACCAGGGTGTCCCAGAGCGTCTTGATCGCGCCGTCGGAGAACCCGTTGCTCCGCATGCCTTCGGAGAACGGGACGTATTCCTTGTCGAGGATCTCGCGCTTCTTCTTGCCCATCGCCCGGCGCAGCAGGTCGGCGGCCCCGAGCGTGTAGCCAGCCAGCTGCTGGGCGATCGCCATGACCTGTTCCTGGTAGACGATCAGGCCGTACGTGTCACCGAGGATCTCCGACAGCGCCTCCCCGAGCTCGGGGTGGATCGGCTCCACCGGCTTGCGGCCGGTCTTGCGGTCGGCGTAGTCGTTGTGGGCGTTGACCCCCATCGGGCCGGGGCGGTAGAGGGCGAGCACCGCGGAGATCGACTCGAAGCGGTCCGGCTGCATCGATCGCAGCAGCGAGCGCATCGGGCCACCGTCGAGCTGAAAGACTCCGAGCGTGTCGCCCCGCTGCAACAAGGCGTAGGTCGCCGGGTCGCTCTCCATCTCGTCGAGGTCCTCGAGCACGAGGGTCTCGCCGCGGTTGTCCAAGATGTGCTTCAGGCAGTCGTCGAGCACGGTCAAGTTGCGCAACCCGAGAAAGTCCATCTTCAGCAGGCCGAGGTTCTCGCAGGCCCCCATGTCGAACTGGGTGATGATCGCGCCGTCCTGCTCGCGGCGCTGGATCGGGATGACGTCGAGCAGCGGCTCGCGGCACAGGATCACGCCGGCAGCGTGCACGCCCCACTGACGCTTCAGGCCCTCGAGCCCGAGCGCGGTGTCGACGACGGCCTTGGTGTCGGCGTCGGACTCGTACAGCGCCCGGAACTCCCCCGCCTCGCCGTACCGCTTGTGGGCAGGATCGAAGATCCCGGACAGCGGGATGTCCTTGCCCATCACCGCCGCGGGCATCGCCTTGGTGATCTTGTCGCCGGTGGCGAACGGGTAGCCGAGCACCCGGGCCGAGTCCTTGACCGCCTGCTTGGCCTTGATCGTGCCGTACGTGATGATCTGGCTGACCCGCTCCTCGCCGTACTTCTCCGTGGCGTAGCGGATCATGTCTCCCCGCCGACGCTCGTCGAAGTCGAGGTCGATGTCGGGCATCGAGATGCGCTCGGGGTTCAAGAACCGCTCGAACAAAAGCTTGTGCTTGATCGGGTCGAGGTCGGTGATCGCCAGCGCGTAGGCCACGAGCGAGCCCGCGGCCGAGCCACGGCCGGGACCGACCCGGATCCCGCTGTCCTTGGCGTAGCGGCACAGGTCGGCGGTCACCAGGAAGTAGCCGGGGAAGCCCATCTGCAGGATGACGTCGACCTCGTAGTCGGCCTGCGTGGTGTGTCCCTCCGGGACAGCCCCGGTGAACCGGCGCGCGAGCCCCTCGTGGACCATCGCCCGAAGGTACGTCTCCTCGGTGTAGCCGTCGGGCACCGGCACCCGGGGCATCAGGTCGGCGCCCTCGTTGAACGTCGTCTCGCACCGCTCGGCGATCAGCAGGGTGTTGTCGCACGCCTCCGGCAGCTCACGCCACAGGTGGCGCATCTCCTGCGGGCTCTTGAGGTAGAAGTCGTCCGCGTCGAACTTGAACCGTCCCGGGTCGGCCATCGTCTTGCCCGACTGCACGCACAGCAGGACCTCGTGCGCCTTGGCGTCCTCGGGGTTGGTGTAGTGCAGGTCGTTGGTGGCCAGCAGCGGGAGGCCGAGCTCCTTGGCGAGCCGGAGCAGGTCCTTGGCCGAGCGCTGCTCGATCTCCAGGTTGTGGTCCATCAGCTCGGCGTAGAAGTTCTCGGCCCCGAAGATGTCCCGGAAGTCGCTCGCCGACTGCTTCGCCTTGTCGTACTGACCCATGCGCAGGTAGGTGGCGATCTCGCCCGACGCGCAGCCGGTCGTGCCGATGATGTCCTTGGCGTGCTCGGCGAGCAGCTCCTTGTCCATCCGGGGCTTGTAATAGTAGCCCTCCAGGCTCGCGAGGCTCGACAGCTTGAAGAGCCGGTGCATGCCCTCGGTCGACGTGCTCAGCAAGGTCATGTGCGTGTAGGCGCCGCCGCCCGACACGTCGTCCTGACCGCCCGCGCCCCAGCGGTGCCGGGTCTTGTCGTGCCGGCTGCCCGGCGCGATGTAAGCCTCGGTACCGATGATGGGCTTCACACCGGCCTTGGTGGCCTTCTTCCAGAAGTCGTAGGCCCCGAAGACGTTGCCGTGGTCGGTCATCGCCAGCGCAGGCATGCCCAGCTCGACCGTCTTGGCGAACAGGTCGTCCAGCCGCGCCGCACCGTCGAGCATCGAATATTCGGTGTGGACGTGCAGGTGGACGAACGAGTCGGACACGCGTCTCCTCAAGGATCGAATACGGGGTCGCTGGACGTGCGCAGCGAGCGGTCCGAGGGGAAGGCGGGCCGTGCTCTGCGGTGCAGGCTCGATCGTGCCACGCCCCACCGACGATCCGCTGCCGACGCGCCCAGCCTCAGGCGGAGGCCGCGGACAGGGCCGCGCGAAGCGCCTTGCGGTCGGTCTTGAACACGCTGGTCAGCGGGATGGTGTCGACGACACGGATCTCTCGGGGACGCTTCGCGGCGGAGATCCGCTCGCGGCAGAACGCGATCAGCTCCTCCTCGGTCACCTCGGAAGAGACCTGAACGAACCCGACGACCTCCTCGCCGACCCGCGGGTCCGGCCGGCCGACCACCGCTGCGGCCACCACGTCCGGATGCTCGAGCAGCACCTCTTCGACGTCGCGCGGGTAGACGTTGAAGCCGTTGCGGATGATCAGGTCCTTGAGCCGGTCGACGACGTAGAGGTAGCCGTCCTCGTCGAGGTGGCCGACGTCGCCGGTGTGCAGCCAGCCGTCCTGCACCGCGTGGGCGGTGTCCTCCGGCGAGCGCCAGTAGCCCTGCATGACCGTGTCGCCGCGCACGCAGATCTCGCCGTCCTCACCTGTCGGCAGGGCGGAGCCGGGCTCGTCGCCCTCGATGCGCACGGACAGGCACGGGATCGGGAGCCCGACGGAGCCGAGCCGACGCTCCCCCGGCGGCTGGGTCGAGATCAAGCCGCTGCTCTCGGTGCAGCCGTAGCCCTCACGCACCTGCACGCCGGGCAGTCGCCGCTCGAGCTCGGTGGCGACCTCCCTGGCCAGCGGGGATCCTCCGCTGGCGACCCGCTTGAGCCTGGACAGGTCGTGGTCCTCGATCGGCTGGGCCAGCAGCATCGAGATCATCGACGGGATCATCGAGGCCTGGTGCACCCGGTGCTCCGCCAGCAGCAGCAGCGCCTGGGCCGGGTCGAACCAGCGCATGAGCACCGAGTCCGAGGCTTCGTACGCGTGGAAGCCGGCGACCGAGACCATCAGCCCGTAGACGTGGGCGAGGGGCAGCGGCACGAACGTCCGGGTCTCCCCCGGCACGTAAGCCATCGTTGCGGCCGACCAGCCGGCGGCGTCCAGCGACGCGTGGGTGAGCCCGACTCCCTTGCTGCGCCCCGTCGTGCCACCGGTGTAGAGAAGCGCGGACAGGTCGGAGGCGGCCCGGTTCACGATCGTGCCCTCGGGGCCGTCCGCCAGGTCGGAAAAACTGATCGTCTGTGCATGTGCGTCGCCGACGACGACGACCGGGAGCCCCGGCGCGGCGGCCTGGATCTTGGCCAACCACTCGGGGGTTGTGACGACCGCGACCGCGCCAGAGTCCTCGAAGACGTGGCGCAGCTCCGGTTCGGTGAGCAGGAACAGCACCGGGGTCGCGACCGCACCGGCCCGCCACAGGGCCGTGTAGGTGACCCCGACCTCGGGGCAGTTGGTCATGCAGACCACCACCCGGTCGCCGGGCTTGACGCCGAGCCCGATCAGGCCGGCGGAGAGCCGGCTCGCCATGCCAGCCAGCTCGCCGGAGCCGTACCAACGTCCCTCGAACAGCGTGACCGGGCGGTCACCGTGCCGTTCCAGCGCCTGCTCGGCGCGACGCGCCAGCGAGACAGGCGTGGGCAGGGACGCGGGCGGTGACAGGGCCATACGACGCACGTTACGACCCGGATGTTGGTGATCTTGGACCGGGTTCCCGGTCCAAGATCACCAACGGAGGGAAGGTCAGCTCACGTAGGGAGCCGGGAAGCCGAGCGTCAGGAGCAGACCGGTGCGCGCGACCGGGGTCTCCCAGATCGGGCCGGGGCCGTCCGGGTCGATCGTGACGCCGGTGGTGAGGAAGGTCGAGACCTGCGTGCCGCCGGAGAAGAACCCGGCCGCGAAGCCCGGGTTCAGCAGGAACCCGTGCGGGTTGTCGCCGGCGTTCGCAGTCAGGTCGTTGCGGTAGAGCGACGCCCGACCGAACAGGTTCCCCGCCTGGAGCAGGGTGTGCGCGGTCGGGTTCGGCACCGTCTGGTCACCGCGGGCGACCTGGAAGATGACCTTGCTCGGCGTGATGAGCGGCGCGTAGACCTCAGGTCCACCCGCGCGCTGCAGCCAGCTGCTGTCGGCGAGGAACTGCTGGATCGCCAGTGCACCGGGTGCGAGGTCGGTGACCGGCGGCTGCCCGGCGAGCGGCATCGACTCGGTGAACCCGTCCAACCCGTCGGCGCCGCCGTTCAGCAGCCCGGAGATGCCGAGCTGCTGGGTGAGCAGCGGGCGGAAGGCTGGCGAGAGTCGGACGATCTCGCTGATCGGGCCGCCGGCGACGTTGAGCACGGCGCGGGTGACCCGGGGGTCGACGCCGGTCAGCATGGTGCCGTAGATCCCGCCGAAGCTCTGGCCGTAGTAGGTCTGACCGCTCGGGCGCAGGTTCAGTGCGCTCGGCAGCGCGGCCTGGCGCAGCAGGACGGCGTCGTCGGCGACGGTCTGTCGGAGCCCGTCGCGGCTGCCGACCTGACCGGACGCCGAGGTCGGCAGCGGGTTGACACCCTCGGTGTTGTCGATCACGCCGTTGCCGTCGAGGTCGATGCCCCGCGCGTACGCCGGGAGCGTCTTGGTGGCCCCGTCGGCGGTCGTCACCTGCCAGGTGCTGCGCGCTCCGTAGCCGTGACCGACGACGTCTGTGGCGATCGTGGCGAGCCCGCGCGAGGCGTTCGTTGCCGCGGCCAGGAACAGGTCGCTGTCCGAGCGGGTGAAGCCGTGGCCGAAGACCGCGGTCGGGAAGCCCCCGGCCGGAGCGGTCCCGGCCGGGATGATCGCGACGAACGGCAGGCGTACGACCCCGGTCGGTCGCGGGCCGGCGTCCTTGGTCGGGGTCTGCTTGATGGTGCGGTCGGGGCGGAGCCAGGTCGGAGCCAGGAAGCTGCCGAACGCGTACGAGCCCGCGCCGGTGAACGAGGCGTTCGGGACCGGCACCTGTACCAGCCCGCCCTTGCTGCCGTGGTCCTCGGTGTAGGCGAGCGTGGTGGCGGCCGCCGGCCCCACCGCGTCGATCCGCAGGCCGCGCTTGCTGGCCGGGATGAGGCTGTCGCTGCAGGGGCTGTCGAACTGCTTGATCAGGTCCGTCAGCCCGTCGGTGGCCGACATCGTCGTGAACTGCGCGACG
>JBBSTR010000005.1:0-75565 GCA_038235705.1 Mycobacteriales bacterium | reverse complement strand
CCGGGCAGGCCGAGGCCTACCGCTCGATCGGCCTCACCTTCGGCCAGGGGATGCGGTTCATCGTGCTCCCCCAGGCGCTGCGCACCGTCGTCCCGCCGCTCGGCAGCGTCATCATCGCGATGTTCAAGAACAGCGCGATCGTGGGCGCCGTCGGGGTCGGGGGTGACCTGTTCAGCGTCGGGGAGAGCCTGTCGTCGGCCCAGGGCAACCCCGTTCTGCCGGTGCTGCTCGGGGTCGCCCTCGGCTACCTGGCAATCACGCTGCCGAGTGCGGCGGGGCTCGCCGTCATCGAGCGACGGGTGGCGATCGCTCGATGAGCAGCGTCCTGTACGACGAGCCGGGCCCTCGGGCCAGACGGATCACGCTCTACGCCAGCGTGGTCGCTGCCGTGCTGGTGGCCGTGCTGCTCTTCTTCGTCTACCGACGCCTGGACCAGAACGGGCAGTTCACCTCCGCACGCTGGTCACCGCTGCTCAACCCGGGCGACAAGGACTTCTCCGCCGTCTGGCGCCTGTTGGGCGGGGGCATCCGGAGCACGCTCACCGCGGCCGTGCTGGCGATCGTCGCGTCCCTGGTGGTCGGCACGGTCCTTGCCAGCCTCCGCCTGCTCGCTGGCCGGGTGAGCCGTCTGCCCCTGATCGGGCTCATCGAGCTGCTGCGCGGCGTGCCGGTCCTCATCATGATCTACCTGGTGTCCCGGGTGCTGCCCGAGTACGGCGCCGACTTCGGGAACCCGCTCTGGTACCTGGTGATCGGGTTGACCCTCTACAACTCCGTGGTCATCGCCGAGATCATCCGGGCCGGGGTCGCCTCGCTCCCCCGGGGTCAAGGCGAGGCGGCGCTGTCCATCGGGATGTCGCCGTCGCAGTCCCTGCGGCTGGTCCAGCTGCCCCAGGCCTTCAGGGTGATGCTGCCTTCGCTGATCTCCCAGCTGGTGGTGGTCCTGAAGGACACCTCGCTGGGATTCATCATCCTTTACGGCGAGACGGTGCGGACGGCGAACCTGATCATCCAGGAGACCAAGAACCCGATCCAGATGTACCTGGTGGCCGGCGCCCTGTTCGTGATCACGAACTATGCGCTCAGCCGGTTCGCGCAGTACATGGAGCGTCGCCTGTCCCGCAGTTCGTCGACCGTAAGCATCGAAGAGCCGGTGACCGCCATGGCCGGTGACTGAAGCCTCCCCTCGAGGAGAAGCGTGGCGCCCGTGAGCGTCACGGGCCCGGTCGGGGCTCAGAGTGCGAGGACCGCCTGCAGGTCGCGCGCGGCCTGTCCGCCTTGCTCGATCGCAAGGTCGAGCGCCGTACGTACGTCGAGCCCGTCGGTGAGCGCTGTCGTCACGGCCTGCTGCGCCGCCGGGTCGGTGTGCGGACGCCCGGCGGCTGCGTGCAGCGCGTCGAGCCGGGCGCCGGCGGCGTCCAGCAGGTCCGGCGTGTACTCCCAGCCGTCCGCGTACGGCCGGTCGAGCAGCAGCGTGCGTACGACGGGGCCGGGCACCTGCTCGAGCAGGTCGGTCACGAACACCAGGTTTCCGGTCGACTTGGCCATCTTCTGCCCGTCGTGAGACACCAGCCCGACGTGCAGCCAGGCACGTGCGAACGGCGACACCCCGGTCGCCGCCTCAGCCTGCGCCGACTCGAACGCGTGGTGCGGGAAGCGCAGGTCGGCGCCGCCCGCGTGCAGGTCCAGCCCGGGCCCGTAGGTGGACAGCGCCATCGCCGTGCACTCCGCGTGCCAGCCGGGCCGCCCAGGCCCCCACGGGCTCGGCCAGGCCGGCTCGTCGCCCTGGCTGCGCTGCCACACCGGCTGGTCCAGCGGATCGCGCTTGCCGTCGCCGGCCAGCTGGGTCGCCGTCATCGCTGCCCGCGCCTGCTGCCCGCTGAGCCCGGCCAGCTCCGCCACCGGAGCTCCGTCGAAGTAGACGCTGCCCTCGCTCACGTACGCGGCCCCGGACTCCACCAGCGCCGAGGCCAGCTCCAGCACCTGCGGCACGAAGCTGTGGGCGCGCGGCTCGTGCGTCGGGCGTCGTACGCCGAGGGCCGCCATGTCCTGCTCGAACCGGAACTGCTGCACCGCGGCGAACCGGTCGTAGTGCGCGCCGGCCCGCTGCGCGGCGTCGAACAGCACGTCGTCGACGTCGGTGACGTTGCGGCACACCTCGACCTGCACGCCCAGACTGCGCAGCAGGCGGTCGGCGGCGTCGACCCAGACGTAGGTGGCGGCGTGGCCGAGGTGCGTGACGTCGTAGGGCGTGACACCGCAGACGTAGACGCGGGCGCGTCCCACGACGGCGAGCGAGCGGCCGCCGAGCCGCAGCCGGGCTGGGGTGGGGAGCGTCATGTCCCCAGCCTTGCACTGCACGCCGCGGGCCGGCCCCCCGGGCAGTGGTGATCTTGACGCCGAGATCGAGCCCTAGATCACCAACGCTCAGGAGTAGTCCCGTCAGCCGAGCGAGCCGTCGCGGAAACGCTGGATCATCGCGTTCGTCGAGCTGTCGTGCTCCAGAGCGCTGCCATCGGTCAGCTCGTCCGCGATGGTGCTCGCCAGCACCTTACCCAGCTCGACACCCCACTGGTCGAAGCTGTTGATCCCCCACACGGCGCCCATCGTGAACACCTTGTGCTCGTAGAGCGCCACGAGCTGCCCTAGGACGTACGGGGTGAGCGTTCGCGCGAGGATCGTCGTCGTCGGCCGGTCACCCGGAAAGGTGCGGTGCGAGGCGAGCCCTGCCTCGACGCCGCTCTGCCGTACCTCGTCCTCGGTCTTGCCGAAGGCCAGCGCCTCGGTCTGGGCGAACAGGTTGGCCATGAGCAGCGCGTGGTGCTGCTGGAGGTCCACGCCGGTGGTCGGCGGCTCCTGGACCGGCTCGAGAAAGCCCAGGAAGTCGCACGGGATCATCGAGGTGCCCTGGTGGATGAGCTGGTAGAAGGCGTGCTGGCCGTTGGTGCCCGGCTCGCCCCAGACCACCTGCCCGGTGTCGGTGCCGACCGGGCGCCCGTCGCGGTCGACGCGCTTGCCGTTGCTCTCCATCTCCAGCTGCTGCAGGTAGGCGGGAAAGCGTGCGAGGTATTGGCTGTACGGCAGGACCGCCTGGGACTGCGCACCCCAGAAGTTGCGGTACCAGAGCTCGACCAGGCCCATCAGGACCGGCAGGTTCTGGTGGAGCGGCGCGTCCTTGAAGTGCTCGTCGACGGACCGGAAGCCGGCCAGCAGCTCACCGAACCGCTCCGGGCCGACCGCCACCATCAGGGACAGGCCGACCGCGGAGTCGAAGGAGTAGCGGCCACCGACCCAGTCCCAGAAGCCGAACATGCTGTCCGCGTCGATCCCGAACTCGCGCACCTTCTCGGCGTTGGTCGAGACGGCCACGAAGTGCTTGGCGGTCGCGGCGTCGTCTCCGAACGCGGCCTGCAGCCAGTCCCGGGCGCCCCGGGCGTTGGTGAGCGTCTCCAGCGTGGTGAAGGTCTTGGAGCAGACGATGAACAGGGTCTCGGCCGGGTCGAGCCCGCGAAGCGCCTCGTCGAGGTCGGCGCCGTCGACGTTGGACACGAACGCCACGTGCAGGTCGCGGTCGCTGTAGGCCCGCAGCGCCTCGTACGCCATCGCCGGTCCGAGGTCGGACCCACCGATGCCGATGTTGACGACGTTGCGGATCCGCTGACCGGTGTGCCCGACCCAGTCGCCGGAGCGGACCCGGTCGCTGAACGCCCCCATGCGGTCCAGCACCTCGTGGACAGGTTCCACGACGTCCTCGCCGTCGACGGTGATCGTGGTCCCCCTCGCCGCCCGTAGCGCGACGTGCAGGACGGCGCGGTCCTCGGTGGTGTTGATGTGCTCACCGTCGAACATCGCGTCTCGACGAGCGGCCACCCCGGTGGCTTCAGCCAGCTGCACGAGCAGCTCGATCGTGCGGGCGGTCAACAGGTTCTTGGACAGGTCGACCAGGATCCCGTCGTGCTGAACGGTGAGAGAGGCCGCCCGACCGGGGTCGTCCGCGAAGAGCTGACGGAGCCCCCGTCGACTCAGCTCCTGCTGGTGCTCGGCCAGCGCGGCCCATTCGGGACGGTCCTGGACCTGCTCGGGCATGTGTCCACCTCAGATGTCGACGACGGGATCGGGACGTTCCTACCCCCGTGGTGCACGCAGTACGGCACGGCCGGCCAGGTCGTCGACCGTGCACGCCCCGAGCAACGCCATCGTCCGCACCACCTCGCTCGTCAGGATGGCGAGGCTCCGGTCCACGCCCCGGCGGCCTCCGGCCATCAACCCGTACAGGTAGGCACGACCGACCAGGCACGCCGCGGCGCCCATGGCGACCGCGGCGACGACGTCGGCACCGCTGGTGATGCCGGTGTCGACCAGCACCGGGGTCGTCGGCACCGCCGCGAGCACCGACGGGAGCAGCTCGAGCGGTGTCGGTGCCCGGTCGAGCTGGCGACCCCCGTGGTTGCTCACCACCACCGCGTCGGCCCCGGCGTCCACGACGATCCTGGCGTCCTCCGCGCTCTGGATGCCCTTGACGACGAGCGACCCCGGCCACTGATCCCGCAGCCACCTCAGCTCCGCGAGTCCCGCGCTCGGGTCAAACATGTGCCCGACGAGGTCGGCCACCGTCCCCTCCCAGGAGCTGAGCGAGGCGAACTCGAGCGGCTCGGTGGTCAGCTTGTCCACCCACCAGGACGGGTGACGAGACATGTCCGCGATCGTCCGCAGGGTCAGCATCGGGGGGACCGTCAGCCCGTTGCGGACGTCCCGCCGACGAGCGCCCGCGACCGGGGTGTCCACCGTCAGTATCAGCGTGTCGTAGCCTGCCGCCCGCGCGCGGACGACCAGCTCGCTGCTGGCGTCGCGGTCCTTCCACAGGTAGAGCTGGAACCAGTTCCGGCCGCCCGGCGCCGCCGACGCGACGCCTTCGATCGAGGTCGTGCCCATGGTCGACAACGTGTACGGAACCCCAGCGGCTGCCGCTGCTCCGGCGACGGCGACCTCCCCCTCGTGATGCATCATCCTCGTGAACCCGGTCGGGGCGAGAATCAGCGGCAGGGAGGACCGCGCGCCGAGGACATCGGTGCCCGGGTCGATCGCCGACACGTCGCGCAGCACGCTGGGACGGAACTCGACGTCGCCGAAGGCCGCCCGGGCCCGGGCGAGGCTGATCTCGTCCTCGGCGGCGCCGTCGACGTAGTCGAACACCGACCTCGGCGTACGCCGGCGGGCGATCGTGCGCAGGTCCTGGATGTCCTGGGCGCGGGCCAGCCGCCGCTGGACCGGGTCCAGCACGAACGGCCGGGGCTTCACCAACGGCGACAGCTCGCTCCAACGGGGCAGCCGTCGCCCGGTGGTGTCGTTCATGGCGAACCCCCAGGCCGGTAGACGGTCCCGTCATCATGCGGCAAGACACAGCACGAACGTGCACCCCGCCGTGACTCACCTCACCCTGGTCGCGTCCCGGGCCTGGCAAGTGGTCCGTGTCACACTCGGGCACCACTGCACGAGTTCAGGCACCCCAAGGAGTTCCGATGCGACCACGTTCGATCCCTCTCGCGGCCGGCGGCGCGGCAGTCGCGCTGCTGCTGACGTCCTGTGCCGCCTCGTCCGGCGGGGCCGTGACTCCTTCCGAGCCTGCGGCCACCGGAAGCAGCAGCGCCGCACCCAGCGCCGCGGCCACGGGGGACGACTGCAAGCTCAGCGACCCGGTGAAGGTCGGCGCCGCCTTGAGCCTGACGGGCGCGGCCGGCAGCTACGGCGCCTCTCAGCAGAAGGGCCTGCAGACCGCCCTCGACACGGTCACCGCCCGCGGCGGGATCACGTACGACCTCAAGGTCGAGGACGACCAGACCGACCCCAAGCAGGGGATCAGCATCTTCGAGCAGTTCCTGAACCGCGACAAGGTCAGCGTCATCTTGGGCCCGACGCTATCCAACGCGGCCAAGACCACCGACCCGATCGCCCAGGAGGCGAAGGTCCCGGTGCTCGGCGTGTCCAACACCGCGACCGGGATCACCGAGATCGGCGACTACGTCTTCCGGGACTCGCTGCCCGAGACCGCGGTCATCCCGCAGACCATCAAGAAGGCCAAGGAGTCCCTCGGCCTGAAGAAGGTCGTCGTGATGTACAGCAACGACGACGCCTTCACCGAGTCGGGTTACCAGGCGTTCCAGGCGGCGCTCAAGGACAACGGCGTCGAGATCGTCAAGACGCTGACCTTCTCCAAGGCTGACACCGACTTCCGGGCCCTGCTCACCGAGGCCAAGGACGCCGCCCCGGACGCGCTCGTCGTCTCCGGCCTGATCGAGGCGGCGATCCCGCTGGTCACCCAGGCCCGCCAGGTCGGGATCACCGCGCCCATCATCGGCGGCAACGGCTTCAACTCCCCCAAGCTGATGGCCGACGCCGGCAAGGCGGCCGAGGGCGTCATCGTCGGGGCAGCCTGGAACTCCGCCTCCGAAAGCCCGGAGAACGCCACGTTCCTCAAGGCCTTCAAGGCCAAGAACGGTGGCGACCCCGACCAGTTCGCCGCGCAGGCCTACACCGGCCTGATCCTGGTCGACGACGCCGTGCGGGCGAAGTGCTCCGCCAAGCCCGCAGACGTCCGGGACGGACTGGCCGGCCTGAGCGACATCAAGACCCCCCTCGGGTCGTTCTCCTTCGACAAGCAGCGTGAGCCGCAGCACCCGGCGGTGGTCCAGGTCGTCAAGGACGGCGCCTTCACGGTGCTGCAGTAGGCCTGGGCGCGGTCGACCGGAGCCCCTTCGTATGCAGCAGGTCGTCAACGGCATCTTCTCGGGCTCGATCTACGCCCTCTTCGCCATGGGCTACGCGCTCGTCTTCGGCGTGCTCGACCGGCTCAACCTGGCGCACTCGGCGGTCTTCGCGGCCGCCGCCTTCGTCGGCATCGACCTGGTCGGCTCGGTCGGCGTGCCCGTCTGGCTCGCGCTGCCGTTGGTCATGGTCTTCGGCGCGGTCCTCGGCCTGGTCATCGAGCGGCTGGCGTTCCGACCGCTCAAGGATCGCGACGACGCGCACTTCGCCGGGCTGATCTCCTCGATCGCCGTGGGGGCCATGATCCTGGCACTGCTGCAGGCCAGGTACGGCCCGGACACCAGGCGTTTCCCGGTCGGCACGTTTCCCTCGACCGCGTTCACCGTGGGAGGGGTCCGGATCACGCTGCTGCAGCTGGTCATCCTCGGGGTGGCCCTGGCCCTGATGCTCGCTCTGGCCTACGTGGTGGAACGCACCCGACTCGGCCGTGGCATGCGCGCGGTCGCGGAGAACCCGCACGCTGCCCGCGTGCTCGGGATCAACGTGGACCGGGTGACCGCGACGACGTTCGCGATGTCCTCCGCCCTCGGAGCGGTCGCCGGGATCCTGCTGTCGTTCTACGTCAACAGCGCCCAGCTGAGCATGGGGTTCAACATCGAGCTGAAAGGCCTCGCGGTGATCGTCGTCGGGGGCATGGCCTCGCTGCGGGGCGCGATGGTCGGCGGGATCGCCCTCGGGCTCGCCGAAGTCTTCGCGGTGGCCTACATCGGCTCGTCCTGGCGGGACGCCGTCGCCTTCGGGCTCCTGTTCGCCGTGCTGCTGATCCGGCCCCAAGGGCTGTTCGGCAATCCCCGCGTGCGGGAGGTCTGATGCTGTCGGACTACTCGGCGACCCTCACGCTGCTGGCGTTGACCGCGATCTTCGCTTACAGCTTCTACGCGGTGCTCATGGCCGGTCAGCTCAGCCTGGGACAGGCCGGGTTCGCCTCGCTGGCCGGCTTCGGAGCCGCCGCGATCGTCCCGGACGGTCCGATCGGTCCGTTCTCACCGCTCATCGTCGGCATCCCGGTCGGCATGGTGGTGGGTGCGCTGGCGGCCTTCTTGCTGGGCCTGCCTGTGCTGCGGCTGCGGGGCGTCTTCCTCGCCATCGCCACCCTCGGGTTCGGAGAGATGGTCCGCATCCTGCTGATCAACTCGTCGTTCTCCGGCGGTGCGCAGGGCACCACGGTGCCCAAGCTGGTCACCCCTGGCATCGCCTACGGGTGCTTGATCGTGGTGATGTACGGCTTCTGGCGACTTTCTGGCTCCCGGCTCGGGCGCGGGCTCGCCGCGCTGCGCGAGGACGAGCTGGCCGCACGGGCGATGGGCATCGACGTCACCCGTCACAGGATGATCGCCTTCGTGACGAGCGGCGCCGTCGCCGGCCTTTATGGGGTCCTGCTGGCTTACTTCTCACGTCTGATCGCCCCTGACGACTTCGGGTTTGCCGCCGCCGTCGACGGGCTGGTGACCGCCGTCGTCGGCGGCTCACTGCTGTTCGTCGGTCCGCTGCTCGGCTCGGCCTTCCTCACGGCGGTCCCCGAGGTGCAGCGGGCGATCGGCATCGAGGCAGGCTGGATCCGGCCCTTCCTGGCTTCCGGGCTGCTCCTGCTCGTGATCCTGTTCCTGCCGGGCGGGCTGTCCAGCCTGCTGCCGCGTGGTCGGACGCCGCGGGTCAACGCGGACAGCGAGCCACCGGAGCTGCCGTCGCTGCCGGCTCGCGGTGAGCCGGTGCTCTCCCTGTCCGGGATCGGCAAGGCTTACGGCGGGGTGCACGCGGTACGCAGCGTCGACCTGCAGCTGGTGAGCGGGGAAGTCCTCGGGCTGATCGGGCCGAACGGCGCGGGAAAGACGACCCTGGTCAACCTGATCAGCGGCCTGACCGCGCCCACGAGCGGGACCGGCACCGTGCTCGGGCTGCCGCTCGGCCGGGTGGGTGGGGCCCACCGGTTCGCTGCCGCAGGGATCAGCCGCACCTTCCAGCACTCCAAGCTGTTCGAACGGCTGTCAGTGCTGGAGAACGTCCTGGTCGGTGCCCACCTGATCAGCCGCCCCACCTTCCTGCGACGGCTGCTGTTCCTGCCGTCCGCCCGGCGCGACGAACGCATGGCGCTCGCACAGGCTGGCACCCAGCTGGCCCGCGTCGGGTTGGCCGACCAGGCAGGTGCCACCGCCGGGGAGCTGTCGTACGGCGACCAACGACGTCTCGAGATCGCCCGGGCGCTGGCCGCACACCCGACGCTGCTCATCCTGGACGAGCCTGCCGCCGGGATGAACCACGTCGAGGCCGCCGGGCTTTCCGACCTGATCCGTTCGCTCGCGGACGACGGCATCACGATCCTGCTGATCGAGCACAACGTCCGGATGGTCCTGCGCACGTGCACCCGCATCGTGGTGCTGAACTTCGGCGAGGTGATCGCCTCCGGCACACCCGCGGAGATCGCCGACGACCCGGCTGTCGTCGAGGCTTACCTCGGCGCCACCGCCGCGACGACCGCTCCCACCCTCCCCGCCGGGCCTGCCGGGCCTGCCGGGCCTGCCGTGGCGCTTCCTGCGGTCGAGGGCACGAACGCCTCGACGCGAGGCGGTGAGTCTCATGGCTGAATCTCAGGCTGGGGCCCTGCTCACGGTGACGGACCTGTGCGTCTCCTACGGACGGGTCCAGGCCGTGCGGGACGTCTCGTTCGAGGCCGCCGAGGGCAGCCTGGTGGCGCTGGTGGGGGCGAACGGTGCCGGCAAGACCTCCGTGCTCTCGGCCGTGGCGGGTCTGGTGCGCCCCCGCTCGGGCTCGATCGTCTTCGACGGCGCCGACGTCACGCGGTGGCCCGCACACCGGCTCGTCGACGCCGGGCTGGTGCAGGTGCCCGAAGGGCGCGAGGTCTTGGCCTCGATGACCGTCGCTGAGAACCTGCAGCTCGGTGGCTGGCACCGGAACAGCACGGTAGCCGCCGGGATGAAGAAGGTGTTCGACCGGTTCCCGGTGCTCGCCGAGCGCCGCGACTCGCTGGCGGGAACCTTGTCGGGTGGGGAGCAGCAGATGCTCGCGATCGCGCGTGCCCTCGTGGCCGAGCCTCGTCTGCTGCTGCTGGACGAGCCCTCCATGGGTCTGGCGCCCAAGATCGTGGACGAGGTCTTCGCCGTGATCGCCGAGATCCGCGCCTCCGGCACGACGGTGGTGCTCGTCGAGCAGAACGCCCGAAGGGCCCTGTCGGCCGCGGACGTCGCTTACGTGCTCGAGACCGGGGCGGTGGTCCATGCAGGTCCGTCGGCCGAGCTGCTCGCGGACGACCGGGTGGTGTCGGCCTACCTGGGGCTCGACTGAGGCGCAGTCACCCCGTCGGCAAGAGCGTCACGTCTCGGACGACGGCGCCAGGTCCGGGTCGCCGCCCTCCTGGTCGAGAGCCTCGCGGACCACCCGGTAGGACAAGCTCGCGTCAAAGCCCTTTCGCGCAAGGAGTCCGACGAGGCGGCGCGTGCGCGCCTGCGGGTCGAGGCCGCGCGTCGAAGCGAGCTTGCGCTCGAGCAACCCTCGGGCCAGCTGTTCCTCGTCGGTCGTCTGAATCCCCGCCAACGCCTGGGTGACGACGTCGTCCTGCACGCCCTTGCGCCTCAGCTCCTGGCGAAGAGCACCGCGGGACAACCCACGTCGGACCTGCCGGGAGTCGACCCACATCTGAGCGAACAGCGCGTCGTCGATGACGCCGACCTCGGCGAAGCGGTCGAGCACCTCGCTCGCAGCCTCGGCAGGCACCCCTGCCCGGGCGAGCACGCCCGCCAGCTCGACATGGGTCCGGGGACCGCGCTGCAGCTCAGCCAGGCACAGCGCGCGGGCCGCCTCCAGCGGGTCGGCCTCGATGGAGGCCCGCTGCTCCTCGGCCCGTCGCGCTACCCGAGACGCTTTCCGCTCGGCCGCTGCCGAGGGGCTGTGATCGACGGGACCGCGATCCGGAGTGCGAGCGGGATAGACGCGGCCCGAGGCGCTGCGGACAGCTCGGGCCGTGGACCCGGCCCGAAGCTCCGACGGAGCGTCACCGGCCCCGTCCGTCACCGACGAGGCGGTCCCTGCTTCCGCAGCCGTGGCCACGTGCAGGTCCGGCGCTCCGCGTCGGCTGGTTTGCGGCTGGTCGTTCTGGCTCACCAGCCGCAGACCGCCTGCGGACGCTCCCCGACTACCCGTCGACGGCAACGGGAGCAACCAGGTCCACGACGTTGTCCGACAGCTCGACACCGATCCCGAGCTTCTCCAGGATCTTGCGCTCGATGTCGTCGGCCAGCTCAGGGTTGTCGCGGAGGAACGCCCGCGCGTTCTCCTTGCCCTGGCCGAGCTGGTCGCCCTCGTAGGTGTACCAAGCGCCGGACTTGCGGACGAAGCCGTGCTCGACGCCCATGTCGATGAGCGAGCCCTCCCGGCTGATCCCGACGCCGTAGATGATGTCGAACTCAGCCTGCTTGAACGGCGGAGCCATCTTGTTCTTCACGATCTTTGCGCGGGTGCGGTTGCCGACCGCGTCAGTCCCGTCCTTGAGCGTTTCGATACGTCGCACGTCGATACGGACGGAGGCGTAGAACTTCAGCGCCTTCCCTCCCGTTGTCGTCTCGGGAGAACCGAACATCACGCCGATCTTCTCGCGCAGCTGGTTGATGAAGATGGCGGTGGTGCCGGTGTTGGCCAGCGCACCGGTCATCTTGCGCAGCGCCTGGCTCATCAGGCGGGCCTGCAGACCGACGTGGCTGTCGCCCATCTCGCCCTCGATCTCGGCGCGGGGCACGAGCGCGGCGACCGAGTCGATGACGATGATGTCGAGCGCGCCGGACCGCACCAGCATGTCAGCGATCTCCAGCGCCTGCTCACCCGTGTCCGGCTGGGAGACCAGCAGGGCGTCGGTGTCGACACCGAGCTTTTTCGCATACTCGGGGTCGAGCGCGTGCTCGGCGTCGATGAACGCGGCGATCCCGCCGGCAGCCTGCGCGTTGGCGACGGCATGCAGCGCCACCGTCGTCTTCCCGCTCGATTCCGGACCGTAGATCTCCACCACGCGACCGCGCGGCAGACCGCCGATCCCGAGGGCCACGTCCATCGCGATCGAGCCGGTCGGGATGACCTGGGTGGCCGGGCGCACCTCGTCACCCAGGCGCATCACCGAACCCTTGCCGAAGTTCTTGTCGATCTGCGCGAGGGCCATGTCGAGGGCCTTGGCGCGGTCCGGTGTGGGCACGATGTCTCCTGGGGTCGTCGGTGGATGTCCGATCGGCGGTGACGCTAGGAGCGCCCTCCGACAGAACGCGTCGGCGCGGCGGGCCCTGTGGACACCCGGACAGGATCTGACCCTAGGACGAACAGGCGTTCGATGCACGCGACACGCCGCGGGCCTCCAGAATCAGGGTGGCCGAGTGTCAGGTCGCCGCAACCGTGGTCGTCGCCCGAGTGCACGGTCGGCCCCTGCACGGCCGTCCGCACCCCGGCGCCCGGCACGGCCGTCCGTACCCCGGCGCCCTGCTGCTGCGTGAGGACGGACGGACCTGGCGCGACCTGGTGGACAACCTGCTCGGGCGCGCGGTCCAGAGGTTCGGCCCACTGGCACGCACGGGCACGGGCACCGGCACCGGCACCGGGACCGGCACCGGCACCGGCACCGGCACAAGATCAGCGGAAGCTTTGACCGTCTGACGCCTCGGAATTCCGGGGTCTTGACGGGCTGATCTTCCGATGATCTTGCGTCGCGGTCTCCGGGCAACCAGAGGCGTCGTCGATCGCGCTGGTCGCCACCCGGGGTCCGCGGCCCCGGACGGTCAGGCGACCGGGAGGCCAGCCCCCACCCGGCGTACGGACTCCTCCCAGAGCCGGCGCGCCAGCCCGGTGTCGCTCGCGGAAGGAGCCGTGGAGGCAACCTTGCGCTTCACGTAGTACGCCCCAGGGGTCAGCTCGTCGAGCGGAGCGGAGGCGAGCCACACCAGCGTGTCCGCACCCTCCTCCGCCGTGATCGTCGCGAGCTTCTTGAGCGGAGTGTTGTAGACCAGCTTGGCGAAGACGTCGTCGCGCCCGAACTCGGTCGCGACCGCGCCTGGGTGAAAGCTCACCGAGGTGACGCCGCGGTCACCGAGCCGGTGCTGCAGCTCGCGGGTGAACAGCACGTTCTCGAGCTTGGTCGTGCCGTACTGCCGGTAGGACCAGACCTTCTCCGGCAGCAGACCTGGCTTGGGCGCGTCGAGGTGATCGACGTCGACCCGGCCGAACCAGTGCCCGACCGACGAGGTCGTGACGACGCGGGACGGCGCCGAACCGATCAGCCGGTCGGCGAGCAGCGAGGTCAGCAGGAACGCACCGAGGTGGTTGGCCTGGAGCATCGCCTCGTTGCCGTCGCCGGTGAGCCGACGTCGGGACAGCAGCCCGCCTGCGTTGTTGGCGAGCACGTCGATGCGTGGGCAGCGCTCGAGCAGCCGGTCGGCCAGTGCGCGGACCTGCCCCAGCTCGGCGAAGTCGCAGACCTCTGGGTCCACCCCGAGGCCGCGGGCGACCGTGGCGGTCTTCTCCGGCGAGCGCCCCACCGGGACGACCGTCGCGCCCAGCCGCTGCAGCCGTGCGGCGGCGGCGGCTCCGATCCCCGAGCTGGCCCCGGTGATCACGATCGTCTGTCCGGTCAGATCGGCTTCCAGCGGCTTCACGCCTGCCATGTGTCTCCTCAGAATCGATGTGTCAGCGGTCCTGCCCGGTCAGGCAGGGCTAACGCTCGTGCGGCGGCACAGTGGTGGACGCCACCACGGCCCGCCAGACCGCCTTGGCCTCGTCACCGTCCTCGAGCGCCTGCTCCACCGTCCGCGAGCCGAGCGCGGCGAGGCTCTGGTCCCTTGCGTACGAACGGGAGTACGACGGTCCGAAGGTGACGTCCATCCGACGCCAGAACTCGGTCAGCCGCATCCCGTCACGTTAGTGAAGACCAGCCTTCATCGCACGTGCAGCGGCCCGGTACCCCGCAGGTGCGCGGGCCCGCTGCCCCCGAGCCGTCTCGGTCCGCGCTCGGGATCGTCGGCCGGAGGCGCGAGCCGGATGCCTGCGTGCAGCACCGTCACGCCCTGGTCACCGACGAGCACCGGGTCCAGCACCAGCGCGGCGACCGCGGGCACCTGCTCGGCCAGGCGACCGACGCGCAGCAGCACGTCGACCAGCGCGGCCGTGTCCGTACCGTCCAGCAACGACGCGCCGCGGATCCCGCGGACCAGGTCGAGCGCCGCGGTGTCGGTGAGCGGGAGCGTGGTGGTCAGCGGGTCCGCGAGCAGGTCGGCCGCGACGCCACCGAGCCGCAGCGACAGCAGCGGCCCGACAGCCGGGTCGGACACCAGTGAGATCACGGTCGACACGCCAGGCGGGGCGGTCGGTTGCAGCAGCGCCTCGGGGCTCCCCGTGAGGTTCGACAGTCGGGCGTACGCCGAACGCAGCTCGACCTCGTCCGCGAGCCCCAGCTGCACGGCCCCGACGTCGGTCCGGTTGCGCCAACGCGGGTCGGGGCTCTTCAGCACCACCGGCCAGCCCAGCCGGCCGGCTGCGCTGACGGCCTGGTGGGGGCTCCGTACCGGCTCCGTCGGCCAGACGCGTACCCCGGCGGCGGCGAGCACCGCGGACGCGCTGTCGGCAGGCAGCCAGGCTCCGTCGTGGTCGAGCTCGCTGACCACCCGGCGCACGGCTGCCAGCTCGAACCCGGGCAGGTCCGGCTGTTCCCCCAGGGGTCGGGAACGCCAGGCCGCGTAGGCCACCGCGCGCGAGAGCGCGAGCGCCGCCGACTCCGGCGAGGCGTAAGAGGGGACGGAACCACGAGCCGGCCCCGTCGGCGCGCCCGACCGCACCGCAGGTGTGGGGACGCGCAGGCGCAACGGTGCGGTGCTCTGCGGGTCGACCCGATCGCCCGGATCGACCGGGTCGACGGCCGGCGTCGGCCCACCACCAGCGACCTCCAGCGCAGGGGGGACCCCGTCGACGCCGAGGAAGCTGGAGAGCACGGTGATGCCCTGTTCACGGGCCACGTCGAGGACCGCGGCACCGAGCGCGTCGTGCTCGGCGGAGGCGGTCACGAGCACGAGCAGGGCGTCCACGCAGCCGCTGCCCGCGACCAGGGTGAGCGCGGTCCGCAGCTGGGCGGCGGAGGCGAGCGGCCCGAGGTCGACCGGGTTGGCCGTCTCGGTGGTGCCGACCAGCTGCAGCAGCGCGCGCTGCACGCCGCCCGGCAGCTCCGGCACCGTGAGCCCTCCGGCCCGGCACGCGTCGGCGGCGAGCGCAGCCAGGGCGGTCGAGGTGCCGACGACGCCGACCCTGGGCCCGGCCGGCAGCGGCTGCAGCGTGAGCAGCTGAGCCGCCTCGAACATCTGCGCCAGCGTGTCGGCCCGGATGACGCCGGCCGAGGCGAACAGCGCATCGACCGCGTCGTCACCGTGTGCTCGCCCGCTCTTGAGGCACACCACCGGCTTGGTGCGGCTGAAAAGCCGGCTGACCCGCGCGAACTTGCGCGGGTTGCCGAAGCCCTGCAGGTGAAGCATGACGACGTCGGTCCCGGGGTCGTCCTGCCAGTACTGCAGCAGGTCGTTGCCGGAGACGTCCGCCCGGTCCCCGATCGACACGAACGTCGACAGGCCCAGGCGCCGTTGCTCGGCGAGGGCGAGGAAGGTCGAGGCGAGCGCACCGGACTGGGTGAACACTCCGACCCGTCCGTGCGGCGGGGAGCCGGGCGCGAACGTGGCGTGCAGCGACACCGAGGGATCGGTGTTGACGATGCCCATGGCGTTCGGGCCGATCAGCCGCATCCCGCCGTCACGGGCGAGCCGGACCACCTCGTCCAGCCGTTCGCGCCCCTGCTCCCCGGCGTCCAGGAACCCGCCGGAGACGATGACCAGCCCGCGTACGCGCTGCTCGGAGCAGGCGCGTACGGCGTCGGCGACCTGCCCGGCCGGCACCGCGATCACGGCGAGGTCGATCTCGTCCGGCACGTCCCGTACGTCGGCGTACGCGCGGACGCTCAGCACGTGCGGCGCCAACGGGTTGATCGGGTAGACCGGTCCGTCAAAACCGTGGTGCAGCAGCGACCGGAACACCTCGTGCCCTGCCGTCCCAGGCTCCCGGCTCGCGCCGACGACTGCCACCGCCTGCGGAGCCAGCAACCGGGCGACGCTGCGTGCCTCGGCCCGGTGCTCGCGACCGCGGACGACCTCGATCGAGGCCTCGGTTTCCTGGATCGGGAAGCTCAGCTCGACGTAGCCATCGGCAAGCTCGCGGGTGATCTCGAACCCGGCCGCGCGGAACACCGCCAGCATCCGCCGGTTGCCGGGGAGCACGTCCGCGACGAACCGCAGGACCCCGCGCTCACGCGCCGCCGACTCGAGGTGCTCGAGCAGCATCCCGCCGAGACCACGTCCCTGGTGCGCGTCCTCGACGACGACCGCCACCTCGGCGTCGTCCGGGTCCGGGAGGCGGGCGTAGCGAACGACGCCCACGATCTGGTCCCGCAGGATGGCGACGACCGCTGCTCGCTCGTCGTGGTCCACCGTCGTGAAGCGCTCGACGTCGCGGGCGGACAGCGAACGGACCGGGGTGAAGAAGCGGTTGTAGACGGTTTCCGGCGACAGCCGCTCGTGGAACTGCCGAAGCCGGTCGGCGTCGCCGGGCGTGATGGGCCGCAGGTGCACCGTGCCGCCGTCGGACAGGACTGCGTCCGCCTCCCAGCCGGCCGGATATCCCGGACCGCCCGTCACGTCAGCACTCACCACGTCGCCGCTCACAGCGTCCAGTCTCGTCCATCGACGACACCGACACCTGTCCACCCCGCCCTGGTCGGATGGGCCCGCTCGCCGGGTGTCGGCTCCTCCCAGGGGTGAAGATGGTGCGATGACAGCGCTCGACCGCTTCTCCCCCGCGACCCGGGCCTGGTTCACCGGCGCCTTCGAGGCACCCACGCCTGCTCAGGAAGGCGCCTGGGACGCGATCTCCAGCGGCAAGGACACCCTGGTCGTCGCACCGACCGGCTCGGGCAAGACGCTGTCCGCCTTCCTGTGGTCGCTGGACCGGCTCGCCGCCGAGGCCCCGCCTGAGGAGCCGCGTCATCGGTGCCGGGTGCTCTACATCAGCCCGCTCAAAGCTCTCGCGGTCGACGTCGAGCGCAACCTGCGCAGCCCGTTGACCGGGATCCGGCAGGCCGCCCAGCGCCTCGGCCTGCCGGTGCCGGAGATCACGGTCGGCATCCGCTCCGGCGACACCCCCGCGAGCGAGCGTCGGGCGTTCAACAAGGTCCCGCCGGACGTGTTCATCACGACGCCGGAGTCGCTCTTCCTCGTCCTCACCAGTGCCGCGCGAGACTCCCTGCGGGGGGTGCAGACCGTCATCCTCGACGAGGTGCACGCGGTGTCCGGTACCAAGCGTGGCGCCCATCTCGCCGTCTCGCTGGAACGTCTCGACGAGCTGCTCGAGCGACCCGCGCAGCGCATCGGGCTGTCCGCCACGGTGCGACCGCTGGACGAGGTCGCCCGCTTCCTCGGCGGCAGCCGCGAGGTGGTGGTCGTCCAGCCGCCGTCGACCAAGACCATCGAGGTCGAGGTGGTCGTCCCGGTCGAGGACATGGCCTCGCTCGGCCAGGACGCCGGGCCGGTGGGTGGCGGCTCAGGGACGGGCGGGTCGGCGGCCGGCGCAGCGCCGACCGCGAGCATCTGGCCCGCCGTCGAGGAGCGGATCGTGGACCTCATCGAGGCCCACCGCTCGACGATCGTCTTCACCAACTCTCGGCGGTTGTCCGAGCGCCTGACGTCCCGGCTCAACGAGATCGCCACGGAGCGGCTCCACGGTGTTCCCGAACCCCTGGTCCAGGACCTGTCCCGCCCTGAAGGCTCCAGCGGCGTCAAGCCCGGCGGCCTGCGCGGCCCGGCCGAGAAACCGGCACAGAGCGGCACCGGGATGCCGACCGGCGCGGTCGAGATCGCGCGGGCACATCACGGCTCGGTCAGCCGCGAGGTCAGGTCCGAGATCGAGGAGGCGCTCAAGGCGGGCCGGTTGCCTGCCGTCGTCGCCACCTCCTCCCTCGAGCTGGGCATCGACATGGGCGCCGTCGACCTCGTGATCCAGGTCGAGTCACCACCGTCGGTCGCGAGCGGGCTGCAGAGGATCGGGCGGTCCGGCCACCAGGTGGGTGCGGTCAGTCGGGGGGTGATCCTTCCGAAATATCGTGGAGACCTGGTGCAGTGCGCGGTGGTCGCCGAGCGCATGGTGGCCGGCGGGATCGAGTCGACCGGATACCCGCGCAACCCGCTGGACGTCCTCGCCCAGCAGATCGTCGCGATGGTCGCGCTGGAGGACTGGACGGTCGAGGACCTCACCGCGCTGGTCCGGCGCAGCGCGCCGTTCGCGGGCCTTCCGACCTCAGCCCTGGAAGCCACCCTGGACATGCTCTCCGGCCGCTACCCGAGCGACGACTTCGCCGAGCTGCGGCCGCGCATCACCTGGGACCGCGTGACAGGGGTGCTGTCCGGCCGGCCCGGCGCCCAGCGGCTCGCCGTGACCAGCGGCGGCACCATCCCCGACCGCGGCATGTTCGGCGTCTTCCTGGTCGGAGAGAAGAAGAGCCGGGTCGGTGAGCTCGACGAGGAGATGGTCTACGAGTCCCGGGTGGGTGACGTCTTCCTGCTCGGCAGCTCGGCCTGGCGGATCGAGGACATCAGCCACGACCAGGTTCTCGTCACCCCTGCGCCGGGTCAGCCAGGGCGGATGCCGTACTGGCACGGCGACGCGCCCGGACGACCGCTGGAGCTCGGTCGCGCCCTTGGCGCGTTCCTGCGGGAAGTCGCCGCGCTGTCCCCCGAGGACGCCACCGCACGGCTGCGAAAAGGTGGCTTGGACGCGCGAGCCGCCGACAACTTGCTCGCCTACCTCGCCGAGCAGCGCGAAGCCACCGGGTCGCTCCCGGACGACCGGACCCTCCTGGTCGAACGGTTCCGCGACGAGCTGGGCGACTGGCGGCTGTGCATCCACTCGCCGTTCGGCGCGCAGGTGAACCAGCCGTGGGCGCTGGCGCTGACGGCCCGCCTGCGCGAGACGTACGGCGTGGACGTGCAGTCGATGCACGCCGACGACGGCATCGTGCTCCGGCTGCCCGAGACGGAGTCAGCGCCGGACGGGTCGATGGCGCTGTTCGACCCCGCCGAGGTGGAACCGGCCGTGCAGGCTGAGGTCGGCGGGTCCGCGCTGTTCGCCTCCCGGTTCCGCGAGTGCGCGGCACGGGCGTTGCTGTTGCCCCGCCGCAACCCGACCCGTCGTACGCCCCTGTGGCAGCAGCGCCAGCGTTCCGCCCAGCTGCTGAGCGTCGCCGCGCAGTACGGCAGCTTTCCGGTGGTGCTCGAGACGATGCGCGAGGTGCTGCAGGACGTCTTCGACGTGCCGGGGCTGGTGTCGCTGATGGAAGACGTGCAGGCGCGCCGGGTGCGGCTGGTCGAGGTCGAGACGCAACAGCCGTCACCGTTCGCCCGGTCGTTGCTGTTCGGCTACATCGGCGCCTTCATGTACGAGGGCGACGCGCCGCTCGCCGAGCGCCGGGCGCAGGCGCTGTCGCTGGACAGCGCACTGCTCGCCGAGCTGCTCGGCCAGGCCGAGCTGCGCGAGCTGATCGACGGCGACGCGCTCGCCGAGATCGAGTCCGAGGTCCAGCTGCTGGCGGAGTCACGCCGTGCCAAGGACCTCGAGACCACCGCTGACCTGCTGCGTCGGCTCGGGGACCTCACCACTGTCGAGGTCGTGGAACGCGGCGGGACCTTGACGTGGCTGGAGGAGCTCGAAGCGGCCCGACGCCTGATAAAGGTGCGGGTCGCCGGGGAGCAGCGGTGGGCTGCGGTGGAGGACGCGGGACGGTTGCAGGACGCGCTCGGGACCGCGCTGCCGGTCGGTGTGGCCGAGGCGTTCACCGAGCCGGTGAAGGACCCGCTCGGAGACCTGGTCAGCCGGTTCGCCCGCACCCACGGACCGTTCCAGCCGGCCGACGTCGCCCGACGGTTCGGGCTCGGCGTCGCCGTCGTCGACAGCGCCCTGGCCCGGCTGTCCGCGAGCGGTCGCGTGGTGCACGGGGAGTTCCGCCCTGGCGGTAGCGGCCTGGAGTGGTGCGACGCCGAGGTGCTCCGGATGCTGCGACGTCGATCCCTCGCGAAGCTGCGCAAAGAGGTGGAGCCGGTCCCGCCGGAGGCGCTCGCCCGGTTCCTGCCTGCCTGGCAAGGCATCGGGGCAGGCTCCTCCGGCCGTGGGAGCGACGGGTTGCTGCGCGCCGTCGAACAGCTGGCCGGATGCGCCGTCCCGGCGTCCGCGCTCGAGACGCTCGTGCTGCCTCAGCGCGTGCTGGGTTACACCCCCGCGCTGCTCGACGAGCTGACCGCCTCCGGCGAGGTGCTCTGGTCCGGCCGCGGCTCACTGCCCGGCAACGACGGCTGGGTCACGCTGCAGACCGCGGACGCCGCCGACCTGCTGCTGCCCCCGCTCGGCGAGCTGTCCGACACCCCGCTGCACCGGGCCGTGCTGACGGCGCTGGACGGCGGGCAGGCACTGTTCTTCCGTCAGCTGTCCGACCGGGTCGGCGCCACCGACGACGCCGGTCTCGTCGCGGTGCTCTGGGACCTGGTGTGGTCCGGGCACCTCACCAACGACACCTTGGGACCGCTGCGGACCCTGCTCGCGGCCGGCCGCACCTCGCACCGCTCGCCCCGTCAGCCAGTCCGCCAGCGCAGCCGGTACGGCCGGCCGGTCATGCCGACCCGGACCGGCCCACCGACCGTGGCCGGTCGCTGGTCGTTGCTCCCGGACCGCGACCCGGACCCGACCCGCCGCACGCACGCCCTCGCCGAGGCCTTGCTGGATCGCCACGGCGTCGTCACCCGCGGCGCCGTCCAGGCCGAAGGCACCCCCGGAGGTTTCGCTGCGGTCTACCGGGTCCTCAAGGCGTTCGAGGAGGCCGGGCGCGTGCGACGCGGCTACTTCGTCGAAGGCCTCGGGGCAGCGCAGTTCGCGGCACCGGGGGCGGTCGACCGGATGCGCGCGCTCGCCACCGTGCGCACCCCGTCCGACGACGACGCGTGGCAGAGCCCGGTTCCGGGCGGCTGGCAGGCGCAGCGCAAGCGACGAGACGAGGCCCGCGCCGTCGTGCTCGCCGCGACCGACCCGGCGAACCCGTTCGGGGCGGCGCTCGCCTGGCCGGCGCAGGAGTCGGGGCACCGGCCCGGTCGTAAGGCCGGGGCGCTCGTCGTGCTCGTCGACGGCAGGGTCGTGCTCTACGTCGAGCGGGGCGGCAAGACGCTGCTGTCGTTCACCGACGACGAGACGTGCGTGGCCCCGGCTGCCGATGCGCTCGCCCTCGCCGTCCGCGACGGCGCACTCGGAAAGCTCACCGTGGAGAAGGCCGACGGCGAGCCCGCCCTGACCTCGCCGCTGGGCCTGGCGCTCGAGCACGCGGGCTTCTCCCCGACCCCACGTGGGCTGCGCCTGCGGGCCTAACGACGGGCGCGTTCACGAACCAATAGCTACCGAGCGCGGGACCGGCTCCGGGAGATGGCGTCGACCGCCGCGGCCAGCAGCAGCACGGCACCGGTGATGACCTGCTGGTACTGCACCCCGAGGTTGGGCTTGAGCCCGATCCCGTTCGGGATCATCACGATGACCAACGCACCCAGGATGGCGTCGCGGGGTTTGCCGCGACCACCGAACAGCGACGTGCCGCCGATGACCGCAGCCGCGACCGCGAAGAGCAGGATGTTTCCGGCGCCGAGGTCCAGCTGAGCCCCGCCGGTGTTCGAGGCCAGGAAGATGCCACCGAGCGCGGCCAGGCCCGAGTTGACCGTGAAAGCAGTGACCTTGATGCGCCGCACGTCGATACCCGCCCTGACTGCAGCCTCCTCGTTCCCGCCGGTCGCGAAAAGGTGCCGCCCCCAGGTCGTACGGTTCAGCGCGATCGTCATGACGATCATCAAGACGATCGGTACGGCGGCGGCGTACGGGATCCCGGCGATCACCAGGAAGTCGTTGGTGTTGCGGTTCTGGACCGCCAGGTAGGTCAGCACCAACCCGATGACCGCCAGGACGCCGAACCGGACCAGCACCAGCTCGATGGCGTCGGCCGCAAGCCCCTGGGCCTTGGCACGCAGGGCGCGGCTGAGAGTGAAGGCCAGATAGCCAAGGACGATGACCAGCGTGAAGACCCAGCTCCAGAAGGGGGTCATGTTGCTGTGCGCCAGCCCGAACCAGAACTCGTAGTTGTTAACCCCGATCGGCTGGGAGGACAGCGCGAACAGCAGGACGCCCTGGAAGGCCAGGAACAGGGCCAGAGTGACGACGAAGCTCGGGATCCCGACCTGGGCGACCAGCCAACCGGTGTAGATCCCGATCGCGCAGCCCACCGAGATGGCGAGCAGCAGGGCCGGGATGACGTGCTGATCGAGCCCGGTAAGCGCGATGATCACCCCGACGGCAACGACAGCGGGGCCGGTGATGCACTTGAGGTAGGCCCCGAGCGCGATCGAGCCGAGCATGAGCACGATCAGGGACCAGAACAGCGCCCCGTTCACGCTGCCGTGCAGGCCACCCCCGAAGATCGCACGGGCGGCGAAGCCTGCGCAGACCCCGCCCGCAGTACCGGCTGACAGGTCGATCTCACCGAGCAGCAGCACGAAGACCAGACCCATCGCGATGATCGCGATGTAGGCGCCCTGCCCGGGAAGGTTGCCCACGTTGAACTTGGTCAAGAACTGATCGCTCACCCGACTGAAGATCACGGCGAGCACGATCAGGCCGAGCACGGCCGGGAGAGCACCCGGGTCGCCCGAGCGCAACCGACCGACGTAGGACCGCAGGGCGATCGGGATCGTGCGCCGGTCGACGTCTAGCGCGAACCCGCCCGGGCCAGCACCCTCGTCCGCGTCGGTCTGCGTGCTCGCGCTCATACCTGCCTCACCCTTCGTCGGTGATGTCGGCGAGGCCGATGTCGCCGCTGCGACCGGCGGTGATCAGCTCCACGATCTGGGTGGTGCTGCTGTCCTTGGTGAGCACCTCGGCGGCGATCCGCCCGAGGTAGAGCGCGTCGACCCGGTCGGCCACCTCCATCACCTCGTTCATGTTGTGCGAGATGAGGCAGACCGCGAGGCCCTGGTCGGCGAGACGTCGCACCAGGTCCAGGACCTGCCTGGTCTGGGCGACTCCCAGCGCGGCGGTCGGCTCGTCCAAGAAGACCACCTTGCTGTTCCAGAGCACCGCCTTGGCGATGGCGACGGTCTGCCGCTGGCCTCCGGACAGGCTGGAGACCAGCTGACGGACCGAGCTGACCGTCCGCACGGACAGACCCGCCAGCGTCTCGCGAGCCTTGCGTTCCATCTGACCGTCAGCCATGAAGCCGAACCGGCGGATCTCACGGCCCAGGAACATGTTCTGGGTGATGTCGAGGTTGTCAGCCAGTGCAAGGTCCTGGTAGACGAACTCGATCCCGAGAGCGGTCGCTTCGCGAGGATCGTTGATGATCACCGGCTTGCCGTCGAACGTGATCGTCCCGGTGTCCAGGCTGTTGATCCCGGCGACGCACTTGACCAGGGTCGACTTCCCGGCACCGTTGTCCCCGACGAGGGCCGTCACCTCGCCGGGGTAGAGCGCGAAGTCGATGTCGTGCAGGACGTGCGCCGGCCCGAAGCTCTTGTTCAGCCCGGTGATCTGGAGCAGGGGGTCGGCCACCCGACTAGAGCCCGAGCTTGGTGCAGGCGTCTTCGATGCCCTTGCAGATGTCTGCCTTGGTGAGGGCGCCGGCGTCGATGACGTCCTTGATGTTGGCCTGGGTGATGACCTCGGCCGGCAGCAGCAGGGCCTTCAGCTTGTGGTCAGGCGCCTTCGGGTCTGCAAAATCGGTCAGCGTCAGCCCGGCCTGGCTGGGGTCGGTACCCGCGATCAGCGCGATCGCCAGCTGAGCCGCTGCGTTCGCCTCCAGCTTGACGTTCTTGAAGATCGTCATGCTCTGCTGGCCGTTGATGATGTTCTGCAGGCCGTTGACACCGGCGTCCTGGCCGGTGATGGTGACCCGGCCGGCGAGCCCGTTGCCCTTGAGGACACCGATCACCGCGTTGGCGATGTCGTCGTTCGCGGCGAGGACGCCGTCCACCTTGCCGCCCGCGGCGGTGAGCGCCTGGGTGAAGGTCGGCGCGGCCTGGTTGACGTCCCAGCCCTTGACGACCGACTCCGAGGCGAGCGTCAGGTCGCCGGAGTCGGCGAGCGGCTTGAGGACGGAGTTGGCGCCCTTGGCGAACAGGACGGCGTTGTTGTCGACGTCGGTGCCGCCGTCCATCTCGATGATCGACGGCTTCGTGACGTTGTCGGCCTTGAGGCAGTCGACCAGCGTCTGACCCTGCAGCCGTCCGACGTCCTCGTTGTCGAAGGACACGTAGTAGTCGGCAGAGCCCCCGAGGTTGACGCGGTCGTAGTCGATGACCTTGACGCCGGCGGCCTTCGCCTGCTGCTCGACGGCGGCACCGGAGGTCGCGTCGATGGAATCGATCATCAGGACCTTGACGCCGGCGCCGATCATGCCTTGCGCGATCTGCTGGAAACGTGCCGTGCTGCCGCCGGCGTTCTGCACGTCGGGGGTGATGCCGGCGTCGGTGAGCGCCTTGGTCAGCAGCGGCGCGTCATACAGGGTGTAGCGGGTGGAGGACGTGGTGTCCGGCAGGATCACGCCCACCTTGCCGCTCACCTTGGCCGTGGACGTGGCTGCCGGCGGAGCGGAGGCCTTGCTCTTGGGCGGGTCGGTCAGCTTGCAGGCGCCTGTCGGGTCCGCAGCCGCGGACGCGCTGGCCGAGGCGGAAGAGGACCCGCTGGCAGCCGGGGCGTTGGTGGCGGCTCCGGGAGACGAGCCTCCGCTGGAGCCGCAGGCGCTGAGCGCGAGCGCACCGGTGAGACCAGCTGCGAGAAAACCGATGTTCTTGCGCATGAAGACACCCTTCTTATTCTTGTCCAGGGGCGTCGAGCCCCGTCGCTTCGACCAGTTGCGAGCTTCCCGGACTGTATGCCCCCCGTTTCGGACGGCCTACGTGTTCAGGAAATTTTCATGAGCTCGGCTCAACCTTGTGACCCGCCGTGTCGAGACCGCCTCGATCGTGCCAGGGTGCTGCACGCGTGATCCGGCCGTCGCCGTACTCTCCCGGCATGAGCCTTCACCGGGTCCCGCGCGGCAAGAAGCTCGACCTGGCCGACATCGATCCACGGAGCACGCCTGGATCTGACGCCGGCAAGAAGGACTCCCTTCCCGAGTTCGTCGAGCTGCGGGCGCGGCTTGCCGAGCTGCAAGACGTCCTCTATGCAGAGAACACCCACCGGGTGCTCGTGGTGCTCCAGGGGATGGACACCGGCGGCAAGGACGGCACGATCCGGCACGTCTTCCACGACGTGGACCCGATCGGCGTCCGGATGCGGTCGTTCAAGAAGCCGAGTGCGGAAGAGCTGGCCCACGACTACCTGTGGCGCGTCCATCCGCACGTCCCCGGCGACGGCGAGCTGGTGGTGTTCAACCGGTCGCACTACGAGGACGTCCTGGTTACCAGGGTGCACGGCTGGGTCGACGACGCCCAGGCGAAGAAGCGGTTGTCGCACATCCGCGCTTTCGAGCAGCTGCTCGTCGACGAAGGCACCACGATCGTGAAGCTCTTCCTCCACATCAGCAAGGACGAGCAGGCCGAGCGTCTGCAGGCACGGCTCGACGAGCCGGACAAGCGTTGGAAGTTCGCCGCCGCCGATCTCGAGGAGCGGACGTTCTGGGGGGACTACCAGCGGGTGTACGCCGAGACGCTCAGCGCTACGTCCACGAAGGACGCGCCCTGGTACGTCGTCCCGGCCGACCGTAAGTGGTATCGCAACGTTGCCGTCGCACGCATCCTCGTGAAGACCCTGGAGGGGCTCGACCTGGCCTACCCCGAGCCCGAGGCCGGTCTCGACGACGTGGTCATCTCCTGAGGCGTCCGGTCAGGGCCTGAGCCCGGCCAGGCACAGCTCGAGATGGCGTCGCCAGTCCAGGGCAACGTCTCCCACCGGCAGCTCTCGAACGCCTCGCAACGCCACGAGGATCGCGACGAGGTCGTCGACGCTGACGTCGCGTCGGCAGGTGCCGCGCGCCTGCGCATCCTGGAGCAACGCCTGCATCTGATGCCCCACCGCAGCCCGGCCCTGCTCCGCAGCGGGGGAGGTCCACAGCCGCAGCGAGCAGCCCCGCGGTGATGCCTGCACCGCACCGACCGCTCGCAGGAACGCAGCGAGCCCGGTCCCGTCCGGCATGGCCAGTGCACGGTCGGCCTCCGCCGACCAGACCGTGAGCAGGTCGCCGAGCAAAGCTTCCAGCAGCGCCTCGCGGCTGGGGAAGCGGCGGTAGAGGGTGCCTACGCCCACCTCGGCCCGACGGGCGACGTCGTCCAGGCAGGCCCCGACCCCTTGCTCGTGGAACACGTGCGCGGCGGCTTCGAGCAGCCGTGCGCGATTCTGCGCGGCGTCCTTGCGCAGACGTCGCTCCGGAGCGTTCGGCGCGCTCACTGCTGGCCGGCCAGGTCAGGGACGTTGCGGCTCGGCGTGACGAGCGGCCCCTCGGCGACCAGTCCGGCCTCGGCATGGTGGATCTCCTCGCCCGGCGGGACGACACGTCCGCGGGCGGGGATGAACAGCGCTACGACGGTCGCGAGCGCGTAGCAGCCGGCGAGCACCGCGAACCCGGACGTGTAGCCGGCCTCGACCGGCAGGCCGTCCGGCCGGGCGCCCGCCGTGACGACACTGGCGAGCGCCGCACCGCCCAGCGCGCCACCGATGGTGCGGATGTTGGCGTTCATGCCGCTCGCGACCCCGGTCTGGCTGGCCGGCACGGACTCAACGACCAGGTTGCTCATCGCGGCGTAGGCCAGACCGAAGGCGAGCCCCATCACCGAGGTCTCGACGAGCACCATCCACACCTCGCCGTGCACGAGCACCAGGGCCAGCATGCTCACCGCGCTCAGGCCGGAGCCGAACACCAGCACACGCTGTGACCCGTGCCGGGCGGCCAGCCGGCCGGTCATGAGCCCGGCTATGAAGGTGGCGACCGACTGCGGCAGCATGATCAGCCCAGACGCCGTGACGGTCTCGCCGAAGCCGTAGCCGGTGACGCTCGAGGTCTGCAGGAACTGGGGCAGGAACGCGAACGCTGAATACATCCCGGCACCGAACAGCAGGGCCACCACGTTGGTGGTCCAGACCGCGGGCACACGCATCATCTGCATGTCGATGAGCGGCTCGCTGCTACGCACCTCCTTACGGACCCAGACGGCGGCGATCACGACCGCGGCGGCGAACAGACCGACCGTGCGACCGGAGGCCCAGCCCCACGTGCGGCCCTGGCTGACCGCGAGCAGGAGGCAGACGAGCCAGCCGGACAGCAGCAGCGCCGCGATCACCGAGATCTTCCCGGGCGTGCGTACCGGTGAGGGGGGAACGAAAGCAGCTGCTGCGAGAGCCGCGACGATGGTCATGATCATCGGCAACCAGAACAGCCAGTGGTAGCTGAGCGCGTCGACGATCGGGCCGGCGATCACGAGCCCGAGACCCCCGCCGACGGCCAGCAGCGCGGCGGCCGTACCGACGGCGCCGGCGACCTTCTCACGGGGGAACTCGTCACGGATGATGCCGAACGTCAACGGGAGGACACCTCCACCGACCCCCTGCACGACCCGGGCAACGATCAGCACGCCGATGCTCGTCGCGAGCGCGGCCATGAGGGATCCGACGGCAAGGGCGACCATCGTCAGGACGAGCATCTTCTCCTTGCCGACCTTGTCCCCGACCCTGCCGATGATGGGAGTGAACACCGAGGCCGACAACAGGTAGGCGGTGAGCAGCCACGTGACGGTCTGCTGATCGGTGCCGACCGCAGCCTGGATGGTCGGCAGCACCGGGTTGACCATGGACTGCAGCAGCGAGAAGGAGGTCACGCCGAGCAGCAGCACGAGGTAGGTCAGGCGATAGCTGCTGGGCAGGCGGAGCCGGGCGGTGAGCACCGAGGCACGGTATCGCAGAAAGCGGAGAGATCCCTCCGCCTGTGCTGTGGTTCACCCCTGCTTGTCCGGGCACCAGCACCGACGTGAGCGACAGCGACAGCAAGAGCACCGTTCTGCTCGCCCTTGGCGCCAACGCCGGCATCGCCGTCGCCAAGCTGGCCGCGGCCCTGGTCACCGGCTCCAGCGTCCTGCTGGCCGAGGCCGGCCACTCGATCGCGGACACGGCCAACGAGCTGTTCCTGCTGGCCTCGCTGCGCCGAGGAGCGAGGGCACCGGACGCCACCCACCCGTTCGGCTACGGCAAGGAGCGCTTCTTCTGGTCGCTGCTCGCCGCGGTCGGGATCTTCGTCGCGGGCGGCCTGTTCTCGCTGTACGACGGGATCACCTCGCTCGTGCACCCCCAGACCGAGGAGCCGTCCTACCTGATCGGCTACATCGTGCTGGCGGTGGCCATGGTGCTGGAGGGCGCGTCGTTAGCGAAGGCGCTGAGGCAGACCCGCGGGGAGGCCCGCGAGCGGGGCCGCACGACCTGGCAGCACGTACGGCTGTCCACCGACCCGACCGTCAAGACCGTCGTCTCCGAGGACGCCGCCGCCGTGGTCGGGCTGCTGATCGCCTTCACCGGTCTCGGCCTGCACGAGCTCACCGGGAACGCCCGCTACGACGGGGCCGCCGCGATCTGCGTGGGACTCCTGCTGGTCGTGGTGGCCTTCCTGCTCGGGCGGGACACCAAGGAGCTGCTGATCGGCGAAGCCACCGACCCCGAGCAACGGCTCGCCCTGTACGACGCGCTGTCCGCCTACCCCGAGGTGGACAGCGTGATCGACCTGCTCACGATGATGCTCGGTCCGAACCGGATGCTCGTGGCCGTGCACCTGGACCTCGCGGACGGCTCGGACACCTCCCACGTCGAGGACTTCTCCAGCCGCGTCGAGTCCGACCTGCGGGAGCGCTTCCCCGACATCGCCGGCGTCTTCCTCGACGCCACCCGTTCCGCCGGCCCGGAGGCCGAACGGGCGCAGCACCTGGCCGACGTGATGGCCGACCGCCGCTCCCGTCAGACCGGCAGGGTGCGCCCGTAGGTGTCGCGGTCGTCGACGAGCCCGGGCAGCATCGCGAACACCGCGCTCGCGGTGTGGACCGTGAAGGCGTTCAGCGCGTCGGAGGCGGCGAGGCGCTGCTGCACCGGCGTGAACCCGTGAGCCGGGTCGCTCTGGAAGGCGAGGAACATCAACCCGGCGTCCGGCTCGCCACCGGGCAGCAGCCCGTCGTCGTAGGAGAACCCCCTGCGGTGCATGAGCGCGCCCCGGTTCGCGGACGGGTGCGCCAACCGCACGTGCGCATCCGCGGGAACGACGAGCGCCCCGGTGCGGTCCTTCGCCACGAGGTTCAGCGGGTCGTGCTCACCCGTCGCCCCGAGCGGAGCGCCGCTGCGCTTGTCCCGCCCGATGACCCGCTCCTGGTCCGGAAGGGGGGTGCGGTCCCACTCCTCCAGGAGCATCCGGATCCGGCGGTAGACGAGCACGCTGCCTCCGCGCAGCCACGCAGGGTCGGCGTCCTGCCCCACCCAGATCGGGCCGCCGAGCTGGTCCGGCGCGGGGACGACGTCGTCGGTGCCGTCGACCTGACCCATGAGGTTGCGAGGTGTCACGTGCACGTTGCCGGTCGGCTGCCCGAAGCCGCGCTGCTGCCAGCGCACCCGGGCGTACGGGCGCGCCGTGGACGTCAGCGTCCGGGCGGCGGTGACGGCGACGAGCGGGTCGTCGGCGCACACCTGGACACACAGGTCCCCGCCGGACCGGGCTGGGTCGAGCTGCTCCCCCGGGAACGCCGGCAGCTCGGCGAGCGAGGTCGGCCGGGTGACGCCGGACCGGTCGAGCAGGGTGCCGCCGACCCCCACCGTCACGGTCAGCCGGGCCGGGCCGCTGCCGGCGAGGGCCGCGTCGGTCGCCCCGCCCGTCGCAGTGCCCGCCGTCAGGGCACGGGCGTCCCGGCTCCAGCCCGAGAACAACGAGTGCAGTCCGAGGGACGCACCGCGCAGGTCGTAGGACGTCAGCACCACGTGCGCCGGGCGGGGGGTCGCGATGCCAGCCTGGTGGGGCCCGTGGAACGGCACGACCGGGACCTGCGCCGGCGGCAACGGCACTGCGGGAGCCACGGGAGCCACGGGAGCCACGGCAGCCCCGGCAGCCCCGGCATCGGTCGGTCGCGGCAGGGCGTACGCGACCCCACCGATCAGCACCGCTCCCCCGGCCCGGCCCAGCAGACCGCGGCGGGTCAGCCCTCGAGGGTCGCTCACGACGGTCTCCGCTCTTGCGCGGCCAGCCCGGCGAGCCAGGCGTTGTAGGAAGCCAGCGCCGCCTCGTCGTCGTCGAGGTCGACCCCGACCCCCTCCTTGCGGTAGCCGGTCCGCGCGACCAGCTCGGCGTTGCGGCTCTGCTCCAGCCAGCTGTGGCTCTGCCGCCGCGCGTGCTCGGGACGACGCACCCAGGCTCGGAACACCAGCACCATGGTCACGGCCATGATGAGGTCGCCGACGACCCACATGATGCCGCCGCCGGTCCGGGTGTCGAGCAGCGCACTGCTTCCCCAGCCGGGGTGCGGCGTCATGACGATCGGCGTCGTGCCCTGCAGCAGGACCACGCCCACGAAGGTGTCGATCGCCATCGACAGCACCAGCAGCAGGAGGCGCCCGGGCACGGCCAGCCGCCACCGGATCGGCTCGTCGCCGAAGACCAGCACGAAGAACAGGCAGCCGGCGACCAGGTACAGCAGGTGCTCGGCCTGCCCCAGCCACGCGTGCTGCATGACCGTGTCCATGAGGTGCGTGAGGTGGGTCCCGACGATGGTGACGGCGTAGAGCCCGTAGGCCACGGGCGGCGCCGTGACGGCACTGACGACCCGGGAGCGCGCGGCGTGCTTGATGCGCGTGTGCCAAGGGTTCCGGGTGGCGTGCAAGGCCAGGGTCAGCGGACGCCCGGCGACCAGGAGCGGCGGCGCGACCATGATGAGCAGCAGGTGCTGGACCATGTGCACCGAGAACAACGTCATGTCGTAGACGCCCACGCTGCTGCAGGTCGCCAGCACGACGACGAGCAGCCCGGCGGCGAAGGACAGCGATCGCGCGGCCGGCCACGGCCGGGTCGGGTGACGGGCCCGGACCCTGCTGACCGCGTACGCGTACCCGGCGGCGAACGGGGCGAGGAACGCCAGCGCGACGCCGTCCACCTGCCAGGACGTGAAGAACCGCGCACCGACCAGCGGCGGCAGCCGCACGTCCCCCACCTGCCAGCGGCACCAGGCCAGCGGCAGTCCGCCTGAGCTCGATCGCGCCCACGAGCTGCCCGCCATCACGGCCGTCAGCAGCAGGGCGCCGGCGAGAACCGTGAAGCCGACGGCGGCGCGTCGGCTCATCGGCTCCCGCGGCGGCGGTCCGGCAGGGGTCACGGTCATGCGGGCGACCCGAGCGGGGTCACGGCGTACCAGGTGCCCCCGTTGAGCTGCACGGCCTGACCGCGGGTCTGTCCCGGACCGCCGTCCCCGGCGTAGGTGTACAGCGGCCAGCCGTGATAAGTCAGCACGAGCCCGCCGTCGGGGTTGGGCGCTGTCCCCAGCTGCGTCCGGTCGATGCCGTCCCCGGTCGACGGCAGGCCGTGGCTCGCATCGACCGTGGGCCAGTTGCCCTGGCACACCTGGACGCAGGTCACCTCTCGGTGGTGGTCTGGCGCGAACAGGTAGAGCGTCCAACCGCGGCTGTCGGCCAGCAACGGCTCCGGCAGCGAGACGTCGTCCTCCACCCGCAGGCCGGGGCGGGGCGTCGACGAGCAGCCGGCTACCAGCACGAGCAGCAGGACCAGCAGACCCGCACGCACCGGCCTCATTCCTGTGCGAGCCCGGTCAGCGAGGTGACCGCCACGGACAGGGTCAGGGAGCGGGCGGTCATCAGGTCTTCCCGGCGAGCAGGCCGAGATCGTGGGCGTAGTCCGACGCGGTGGTCCCGCCGAGCCAGACCACCCGGGCCTTGCCGCCCGTGAAGGCGAAGGTCTCGGCGCCGTGGCTGACGGTGATGGTGCCGTCGGTCTGTTTCACCGGCGCTTCCAGCGGTACCCCGATCGCCTTGGCCGCGGCGTCGATGTCGGTCAGCGGTGCGGTGAGGCCGACGAACGCCGGCAGCCCGTCGTCAAAGCTCGCCAGCCACTGCTTCAGCACCTGCGGCGTGTCGCGCTCCGGATCGGTCGTCACGAAGACGACCCGTGTGTTCGCGCGGACCTGCGCAGAACTCTTGCGCAGCCCTTCTGCCACGTCGGCCATCGTGGTCGGGCAGACGTCCGGGCAGTGGGTATAGCCGAAGTAGAGCAGCATGAGGTGCCCCTGCTGCAGGTCTGCGAGCGTGGTCGTGCTGCCGTCGGTCGCGGTGAACCGGGTGGTCGCCGCACCGGCCAGCGAGACCTGCGGGTCGAGGGCGTCGCCGCGGTAGGGACCCGCCGACGGGCCGGAGACGACCGCGAGCGGCCCGCTCGAGCCGCCGCAGGCAGAGGTGAGCAGGATCAGGCCGGCGGCGGCGGCAAGGGCCAGCCGCCGGGCCGGGCGGCGAGCACGGGTCGAAGGGTCATTCACGGGGGTCTCCGGAGGGGTGTCCGCCAGCGGGCAGACGAGGGGGTCGAGCAGGACGGCTTCAGGCCGCCGGTGGACCCCTCAGTCCGGACGCGAAACCGTGCCACTGGCTGCTCATAAGTACGTGCCGAAGAACCCGAGCGGCGTCGAGACGTGCCTGGACGGGGTCAGGCGTCAGCAGCACCTTGCGAGGCCGCAGTCGCGCCCACGCCTCGGTCGCTGCGGTGAGGCACGCGGTGACCGCCCAGACCAGGACGGTGAGCACCGCCTGCATCCCGACGAGGGCCAGCACGTGTGGGTTGCCTCCCCGCAGGTGTGGCACGACCGGGGCGGAACGGCTCACGAGCCCAGCTGCCGACACCCCCGCGACCGATACCCGCCCACCGCTGAGGCTCGTGGAGAGCGTCGGACGCGTGACGGGGTGCACGCAATAAGGGTAGGAGCCATCAGAGCGCAGCACCACGCGGAGGCTCAGGACCCCCAGGTGGGGCGCAACGGCATCCCTGACATGCCGTCCGTCGTGCGGGTGGCGAGGATCTGGTGCAGCTGGATGTTGTTGTCCTCGAACCCGATGCGCGAGCCGGCGAGGTAGAGCGCCCACACCTTCGCCGTGCCGAGCCCGACCTCGGCGACCGCCTCGTCCCAGTGCGCGTCGAGGTTCTCGCACCACGTCCGGCAAGTCTTGGCGTAGTGCTCCCGGAGGTTCTCCTCGTGGCGGACCTCGAGGTCCGCGGCCTGCAGGTCACGGACCAGCCGACCGACCCCGGGCAGCTCGCCGTCGGGAAAGACGTACCGCGCGATGAAGCCGCGGGGCGAGATCGCCGGGCTGCTGTCGTCGGGCCGCGTGATGCAGTGGTTCAGCAGCCGTCCGCCGGGCTTGAGCTTGTTCGCGAGCCGCTGGGCGTACGCCGGGATCTGCTTGATCCCGAGGTGCTCGGTCAGCCCGATCGAGCTGATCGCGTCGAATCCGGTCTCGGGGACGAAGCGGTAGTCCAGGTGCCGGACCTCAGCCAGGTCGCTCTGGCCCGCGTCGGCGATCGCCTTCTGCGCCCACTCGGCCTGCTGCTGGCTGAGCGTGACACCCAGTGCGTGCACGCCGTAGTGCTCCACCGCGTGCTGGACCATGCCGCCCCAGCCGCAGCCGACGTCGAGCAGGCGCTGCCCGGGCTGCAGGTCGAGCTTGCGGCACACGAGGTCGAACTTCTCCCGCTGCGCCTCCTCCAGCGAGGCGTCCGCCGTCGGGTACACGGCGCAGGTGTAGGCCATCGACGGTCCCAGCACCCAGGAGTAGAACAGGTTGCTGACGTCGTAGTGGTGCGCGATCGCGAAGGCGTCCCGGCCCGGCAGGTGAGCGCGAAGCCCCGCCACGAGACGCCGGGTGTTGACCTCCTGCGGCGGCGGCTCCACCCACGTCAGGGCCTCCGGGCCGAGCGTGCGCAGCACGCCGAGCCGCTCACGGGCTCCGAGCGCGCCGATCTTGTCCTTGGCCAGCCGTCGGAGCACGGCGTAGTGGTCGACCGGTCCGCCCCCGGGCGTGTGCACCTCGAGCTCGCCGCTCACGTAGGCGCGACCGAGCCCCAGCTCGCCGGGCGCGGCCACCAGGTGGGCCACCGCCTTGCGGCTCCTGACAACGACGCGGATGTCGCCGTCCCCGGCCACACTGCCGTCGTACGCCTCGACGCGGAGCCCGGAGGCACCCATCGCGTCGTGCAGCGCCTGCGCCACGCTCATGTCAGTTCCTTCCCACGCACTTGTCGTAGAGGTCCAGCAGCCGGCCGTCGGGATCGTAGGTCTTCTTCAGCAACGCGTACGTGTCCCCGCCGTACAGCCGCCAGAACTCGGCCTCGTCGTAGAAGCTCGTCGAGTAGAGCGACTTGTGTCCGCCGAGCGAGGTGACCAGGTCTTCGAGCAGCCGGTTGTGATGCCCGTCGCGCTCCCCCGGCTCGAGCCCGACCGTCGACCAGAAGCCGACGTTGACGTAGAGCGTGGCTGGGTCAAGGTCGTACAGGTCCCAGCGGTCGGTGTCGCTGCGAGCCTTGAGCGGGCAGAACCAGACCGGCTGCACCGGGATCTCGCGCGCGAAAACCTCCATGAAGTCCGCCAGTCGGTTGCTCGGCACCTCCACGTCCTGCACGACGTGCTCCTGCGGGAGACCGCCACGCGCCAGGTCCCAGCGCGTCTTGACGCGGTACTTCTTCTCCAGGGCGACCAGCTTCCACCAGGTGTCGCTGCGCATCCACCGACGAGGGACCAACCGACGCACGGCGGGCTTCTGCACGCCGAAGGCACGCGAGCACCAGAACCAGTCGGTGTCCCAGCGCCACAGGTAGTCGCGGACGGTGAGCCAGTCCTCGTGGCGGCTCTGGATGCTGCGGTAGTAGATCTCCTGGCCCGTGTAGTCCGAGAGGTGCGGTGCCTCGTCCGCCCAGGAGCCGAGCGTCACGTAGACCTCGTCCTCGCTGAACCAGGTGCCGTCGACGAAGTCCGCCGACCCGTCGCGCGCGACCCGGTCCATGAGCATCGCGGCGCCGGCCGAGCCGTCGACCCGCACGTGCTTCAGGTGCACGTACGGACGGACGGGCTCGAGCTCGATCCGCAGCCGCAGCGCGTAGCCGAGCGTGCCGTAGCTGTTCGGGAAGCCGTAGAACAGCTGGCTCTCGGTCTTCCGGCTGCACGTGACCAGCCGTCCCTCACCGGTGAGCACGTCCATCTCGACAACCGACTCGTGCGGCACCCCGCTGCGAAAGCTCGTGCTCTCGATGCCGAGCCCGGTGACCGCGCCGCCGAGCGTGATCGTCTTGAGCTGCGGGACGACCAGGGGCATCAGCCCGTACGGCAGGAGCGCGTCGACCAGCTCCTCGTAGGTGGTCATCCCGAGGACGTCCGCAGTCCGTCCCTCAACGTCCACGCGCAGGACGCCGGTAAAGCCGCTCACGTCCAGGCGGGGAGCGCTGCTGTCGGTGCGGGTGCGGAAGAGGTTGGACGTCTTCTTCGCCAACCGCACGGGACTACCCGCAGGGATCTGCGCATATTGCCGCCGAAGACGGTCGACCTTCTCGGGATAGGTGCTGATCACGCCCCACACTGTGCCACCGCAACGACGCAGGGGCGGGCGCCCCGCCGACGTCGCGGCCCGAAGTGTGCCGGGTCGTCACCGCCCGCGGGACCCGTTCGCTGCGGCGTCAGCCTTGACGGCGTCCCGCCGGCCCATCGGCCGGGGCTCACCCGTCGTCGTGTCCGCCGGGGTCTGCCTCGGCTGCCGACCCCCGGACGCTCCCACCCTCGGTCGGGGCCTGATCGCGCTGGCCCACAGGTCGGCTCGGCAGGTGCGCCCCGTTCCCCTCCAGGGGCGAGGATCACCTGTCGGCCCCACACTGTTCGGGTGCCGGAGGGAGACAGCGTCTGGAAAGCCGCACGACGGATGTCGGGCCATCTGGTCGGCCGCACCGTGACCGGCAGCGACTTTCGGGTGCCGCAGCTCGCGACGGCCGACCTGACCGGGCGGGACGTGCTGGCGTTCGAGGCCTACGGCAAGCACATGCTCACCCGGTTCAGCGGGGGCCTCACCTTGCACACACACTTCCTCATGGACGGGGCATGGCAGGTCGTCGGCCCGGGCAAGCGGCTGCCCCGCACGTTCGACGACGACGTCCGGCTGGTGCTCACCACTGACGGGCCGACGGCGTACGCGCTACGCATGCCGGTGCTCGAGCTCGTCGAGACCGCCCGAGAGCACGACGTGATCGGGCACCTGGGGCCCGACCTCCTCGGTGACTGGGACGCTCCCGAGGCTCTCCGACGGCTGCTCACCCGACCTGAGCGGCCGCTCGTGGAGGCCCTGCTTGACCAGCAGAACCTGGCCGGCATCGGCAACCTCTGGGCGGTAGAGACGTGCTTCTTGCGGGGCAGCTCGCCGTGGACGCCGACCGGGCAGGTCGACCTGCCCCCGTTGCTGACCTTGGTGCGCCGGATGCTGCGGCACTCGTTGGAGCATCCCGGCCAGGTCACGACCGGTGACACGCGCCGGGGGCAGACCCACTGGGTGTACGGCCGCGCGGACCGCCCCTGCCGCCGCTGCGGCACAGCGGTGCAGTTCCGCGACAGCGGGCCCGGCCCGCAGGAGCGTGAGACCTGGTGGTGCCCGCGCTGCCAGCCGGGGCCGTCCCCGTCCCTCGCCGAGCGGCCTACCCGACCCGGTCTGCGGCGGGGCGTCAACGAGGAGTCGTTCGGGTCACGGTCACGACGGCTGCGCGGCACTCCAGGACTGTCCCGATGAGCAGGAGGAGCCGTGCCCGAGGGTGACACCGTCTGGCTCGCTGGCCGCCGGATGCACGAGGCGCTCGCCGGGCGGGTGCTGACCCGCACGGACTTTCGGGTGCCGCAGCTCGCCACCGCGGATCTGACCGGACGCTCCGTGCTCGAGGTGGTGCCGCGGGGCAAGCACCTGCTGACCCGGGTCGAGGGTGGCTTGACCGTGCACACGCACTTCCGGATGGACGGCAGCTGGCACCTGTACGCGCCGGGCGCCCGCTGGACCGGTGGGCCGGACTGGCAGGTGCGGCTCGTGCTGGAGAACGCGGTCCAGGTCGCGGTCGGCTACCGGCTCCCGGTGATCGACCTGCTCGAGACCGCGAGGGAGGACGAGGTGGTGGGACACCTGGGTCCCGACCTGTTGGCCGACGCGCCTGATCTTGCGCAGGCCTCCGCAAACCTCCTCAGCCGGCCGGGCGACGAGGTGGGAACGGCGCTGCTCGACCAGCGGCTGCTCGCCGGGCTCGGCAACCTCTACCGGTGCGAGGTGCTCTTCCTGCAGGGGCTGTCACCGTGGCTCCCGGTCGGGGAGGTGCCCGACGTCGACCGCCTCGTCGAACGGTCCCGACGACTGATGCACGCCAACCGGGAGCGACCCGAGCAGAGCACCACGGGGTCGCTGATGCGCGGCCAGCAGCACTGGGTGTTCGAGCGCTCCGGCAGACCGTGCCGACGATGCGGCACGCGGGTCCGCTCCACCGAGCAGGGTGCCGCCCCGAGACAGCGCCTCACCTACTGGTGCCCGCGCTGCCAGCCCGGCCCGATGCCCGCGCACGACGGTCCGCCGGCGCCCCGCCCGACGGGACGCACCCGCTACCGCCCCTGAACTCGTCGGGGACGCCGAGCAGGCTGGGTCAGCCGCTGGTGCCCTCAGCCTCGCGGTCCGCAGCCGGCTTGGCGAGGTCCGGCCCCGCGATGCTGCCCTGCTTCGTCTCGGGGCCGACCGCAGGAGCCGGTCCGCCCAGCTGCTGCCCGGACATCCCTGCCCGGATCTGCTCCAGCCGGGTCGTTCCGGCCAGGTCCAGGGTCGACTTCTGCACCTCGAGCATCCGGCCTTCCACGCTGTTGCCGGCCAGCTCGGCCGAGCCCAGGGCCCGGGCGTAACGACCCTCGATCTTCTCCCGCACCTCCGCAAGGCTGGGCGTGGTGCCGGACGTGGTGAGCTCCGACATCGACGACAGGCTCGCCGACACCTGCTCCTGCATCTTGGCCTGCTCGAGCTGGCTGAGCAGCTGGGTGCGCTCGGCCAGCTTCTGCTGCACGAGCATCGCGTTGTTCTCGACCGCCTTCTTGGCCTGCTCGGCGGCGGTGAGCGCCTGGTCGTGGAGCGTCTTCATGTCTTCCATGGACTGCTCGGCGGCGACCAGCTGGGTCGCGAACGTCTGCGCGGTCTGCTCGTACTGCGTCGCCTTCGTCTCGTCACCTGCCGCGCGTGCCTGGTCGGCGAGAACGAGCGCCTGGCGGGCGGAGCCCTGCAGCTTCTCGACCTCGCTCATGGTCCGGGCCAGCTTCATCTCGAGCTGCCGCTGGTTGCCGATCACGGCAGCCGCCTGCTGGGTCAGCTGCTGGTGCTGCCGTTGCGCCTCCTCGACGGCCTGGGCGATCTGGATCTTGGGATCGGCCTTCTCGTCGATCTTCGCGCCGAACGCGGCCATCAGATATTTCCAGCCCTTGACGAAGGGGTTCGCCATCAGTGCAGCTCCTCGCGTTGCGGCGGTGCCGTGCGACCGGCCGGGCCTGTCACTGTGCCAGGTATCCCGCGGCGACGTCGCGGCGCGCCAGCACCTCGGCCACGACGTCGGTGTCCTCGCCCGGTTCGCGGGGCCACAGCACCGCCTGCAACACCTGGCGGAGCACGACACCGACGGCGTCCTCGCCACTGCTGCGGTGGTCCGCGGACAGCACCGCGGCGCACCCGGCCCGTGCCTCGTCCCACCCGGCGCCGGACCACGGGGCGAGCAGAGGCAGCAGCTGCTCCGGCTCTCGCTCACGGACCGCCACCAGGGCCTGGTCCGTCACGAGCTGCTCGCAGACCAGCCGCAGCGCAGCCCCGAGCCCCTCTTGCGCAGACAGCTCGCAGGCCGCCCGCGTCATCGACCGGACCCGGTGCACGACCAGCGCACGCAGCAGGTCCGGCTTGGTGCGCACATGGTTGTAGAGCGTGCCCTTGGCCACCCCAGCCTCATGGGCGACGTCCTGCATCGTCGTGCCCCGCACGCCGACCCTGGCGAAACAGCGGGCGGCGCCTTCCAGCACCGCCGTCTGTGTGCGGTCGAACCCGGCGTCGCGGCGCGAGCCGGACGACGTCACCGCCCGGCGCGAACCGGCCGACGCGCTCAGGCGGCCGCGACGACGTCGGTGTCCCGGGCGGTCGGCAGCGTCCTGACCTCCGCGGGGCGTCGCGCCGCATCGACGAGGTGACGGACGGCCAGCGGCTCGGGCTCCACCCGTGCGAGCGTCTCGCTGACGTCGCGCAGGACGTCGGAGAGGCGGACCCCCAACGCACGGCAGATGCTGGCCAGCAGCTCGGAGCTGGCTTCCTTCTCGCCCCGCTCGACCTCGGACAGGTAACCGAGGCTGACCTGAGCCATCCCGCTCACCTCGCGCAGGGTGCGGTCCTGCTCCTGGCGTGTCGCGCGCAGCGACTCCCCGATCAGGGTGCGGAGCACCGCCACCCGCCTCACCTCCGCGCCGCTCGCGTCGTCGATCCGATGTCGCACACCGTACCCGCCGACCGGGCGCGTGGCATCAGGGCCGAAGCATTGCGCTGTCGGCGTAGCGGGCCGCTCGACCGGGTGCTCAGCACGCGTCCAACGCCCGACGCAGCTGGTCCAGCAGCGTCACGCTCGCGAGCACACGGACCCGGTCCCGGTCGCCCGGCAGCCGACGGCTCAGCACCCGGGTGCCGTCCGGGCCGGCCACGGCAAGATGCACCGTGCCCACCGGCTGGCCCTCCTGCTCGTCCGGCCCGGCGACGCCGGTCGTGGCGAGCCCCCAGGTCGCGCCTGTCCGGGTGCGAGCACCCTCGGCGAGCGCGGCCGCAGCCTGCGCCGACACCGCCCCGTGCTGCTCCACGACCTCCTGCGCAACGCCGAGCAGCGAGACCTTGAGGTCGGTGGCGTAGGGGACGAGCCCCCCTCGATAGGCGCGCGAGGCCCCCGGCACCCCGGTCAGGGCGGCGGCCAGCAGCCCGCCGGTGAACGACTCGGCGGTCGCCACCGTCTGTCCACGCGCGACGAGCCGGGCGAGCACGACCTCGGGCAGGTCGTCACCGTCTCGGCCCCAGACGTCGGAACCGAGCGCCGACGCGGCGCGCGCGAGCAGCGGGCCGAGCGCCGCCGGGTCGCCGTCGGTGCTGAGCCGCACGCGCACGACGCCGCTCCCGGCCAGGTAGGCCAGGTCGACGCCGACCGGTATCACCCCGAGCGCCCGCTCGACCCGCTCCGCGACCTCGGACTCCCCCACCCCCGAGCAGCGCAGCGTGCGCGTGGTGACCCGGCTCTGGGTCCGTCTCGCCAGCTCGGGCAGGACCCCGCCGGCCATCACCGCCTGCAGCTCGTGCGGCGGGCCGGGCAGCGCGTAGACGACGTGGTCGTCGACGAGCAGTCGCAGGCCGTACGCCGAACCGACGGGGTTGGCGAGAGTCCGGGCCCCGCGCGGGACGTCAGCCTGACGCAGCACCTGCTCGGGCATCGCGATCCCGAAGCCGTCGAACCTGTCCCGCAGCTCCTGCTCGAGCGCTGCCTGCCGTTCGAGCGGGGCGCCACCGACGACCGCCAGCGCGTCCCGCGTGAGGTCGTCGACCGTCGGGCCGAGCCCGCCGGTCACCACGACGACGTCGGCGTCCTCGAGCGCGCGCCGCAGCGCGGTGACGAGCCGACCCACGTGGTCGCCGACAGCAGCGCTGTGCACCACGTGCACACCGACCCCGGCGAGGGCCTCGCCGAGCCAGGCCGCGTTGGTGTTGACGATGTCGCCGAGCAGCAGCTCGTCGCCGACCGCCACCACCGCCCCGAGCACCGTGCTCACGCGAGGTCCCGGGCGGCCCGACGGGCGCGCTTCATCTCCGCACGGGGGCTGGTGCGACGCAGGCGCACCGCACGGGCGACGTAGTCCAGGCCGGTCACGACCGTGACGAGGACCGCCAGCGTCATGATGATCGCCCGGCCCGTGCCGAACAGGCCGGACAGCGGGAGGACGTAGAGCCCGATCGCGACACCCTGCAGCAAGGTCTTGAGCTTGCCGCCGCGGCTGGCCGAGATCACGCCGTGGCGGATCACCCAGAACCTCAACAGGGTCACGCCGACCTCGCGCACCAGGACCAGCACCGTCACCCACCACGGCAGCTCGTCCAGGGACGACAAGCCGATCAGCGCGGCGCCGGTCAGCGCCTTGTCGGCGATCGGGTCGGCCAGCTTGCCGAACGAGGTCACCAGGCCTCGGGCCCGGGCGATCTTGCCGTCCAGGCTGTCGGTCCAGGCAGCCAGGGCGAAGACGCCCCAGGCAGCGGCCCGCAACAGGTCGTCCTGTCCCTCACGGGCGAGCAGCAGCGCGGCGAAGACCGGGACGAGGAGCAGACGCAGGACGGTCAGGCCGTTGGGCAGGTTGACGACCGAGACCCGGGCCGGTGGGTCGGCCAGGTGGTCGGGCTCACCGTTCGTCGGCTCGTGGCCGAACGACCGGGCCGCCTGGCTCACCGAGCGGCCGCCGACCGTTGACGTGACGCGACCGGGCTCGCGACCAGGTCGACGCCCTCGCTGCCGGTGACGAGCGCCTGCACGCTCTCCCCCACCAGGAACGTCCTGTCCCCGACGAGCTGCGTGCTGCCGTCCACCTCCGGTGCCTGGTGCTCGGCGCGTCCCTCGCCGCCCGGGTCCTCCACCAGCACCGTCACGGTCTCCCCGAGCCGCTCCTCGGCGCGCTGGGCGGTGAGCTCCTCGACCAGGGCGGTCAGACGCGCGACCCGCTCGAGCACAACCTGCTCGGGCAGGTGGTCCGGCAGGCGCTCAGCCTCGGTGCCGTCCTCGTCGGAGTAGCCGAAGACCCCGACGACGTCGAGCCGGCCTTCCACCAGGAACCGCTCCAGCTCGTCCACGTCGGCCTCCGTCTCGCCAGGGAACCCGACGATGACATTGCTGCGCACCCCGGCGGTCGGCGCGAGCGCACGGACCGAGCCCAGCAGGGTCAGGAAGGAGTCGGTGTCGCCGAACCGGCGCATCCGGCGCAGAACGCTCGCCGAGCTGTGCTGGAAGCTGAGATCGAAGTAGGGCACCACGCCGGGAGTCCCGGCGAGCACCTCGATCAGGCTCTGACGGGTCTCCGCCGGCTGCAGGTAAGACAGCCGCACCCGCTCGATCCCGTCAAGGTCGGCCAGCGCCGGGAGCAGCGACTCGAGCAGACGCAGGTCGCCGAGGTCCTTGCCGTACGACGTGCTGTTCTCGCTCACCAGCACGAGCTCGCGCACGCCGTCGTCGGCGAGCCAACGCGCCTCGGCGAGCACGTCCGACGGGCGCCGGCTGACGAAGGAGCCGCGAAAGCTCGGGATCGCGCAGAAGGCGCAACGCCGGTCGCAGCCGGAGGCCAGCTTGAGCGGCGCGACGGGACCGCCTGAGAGACGCCGACGCACGACCGTCGGCCCGCCCGCGTGCCCGGGGATGCCTACGTCGAGCTGAGCGGCCGGCTCCTGACGGGCCACCGGGCTGATCGGCAACAACTTGCGGCGGTCTCCCGGGGTGTGGCTCGGCACCGGCGTGCCGTCCAGGACGGCGGACAGGTGGGTGCTCAGGTCCACATACGAGTCGAATCCGAGCACCGCGTCGGCCTCGGGCAGCTGGGCCGCCAGCTGCTCCCCATAGCGCTCGGCGAGACAGCCGACCGCGACCACCTTGACGCCGGTGTCAGCCGCGGCGAGCAGGGTGTCGATCGAGTCCTTCTTGGCCTGCTCGACGAACCCACAGGTGTTGACGACGGCCACGTCGGCCTCGGCGCCGTCCTCGACGAGCTGCCAGCCGGCCGCGGTGAGACGTCCGGCGAGCTCCTCTGAGTCGACCTCGTTGCGGGCGCAGCCGAGCGTGGTCAGGGCAACACGTCCACGGGCACTCACCCGACGAGTCTAGGCGGCGCTGGGCGGACCTGCGGTCAGCGCCTTTCAGCCCCCGCCGCGCAGAGTGTCCAGCAGGTCGGCAAGGTCCTCCGGCCGCACCAGGACGTCACGGGCCTTGCTCCCCTCGGACGGTCCGACCACTGCCCTGCTCTCCATCAGGTCCATGAGCCGCCCGGCCTTGGCGAACCCGACCCGCAGCTTGCGCTGCAACATCGAGGTCGACCCGAACTGGGTGCTGACCACCAGCTCGACCGCTTGGCACAGCACGTCGAGGTCGTCCCCGATGTCGGCGTCCACCTCGCGGGTGCTCTGCGGTGCGACCTGCACGTCCTCCCGGAAAGCCGGCTGCCGCTGGCCCTTGACGTGGTCCACGACCGCCTGCACCTCGGCGTCGGTGACGAGTGCGCCCTGCACGCGCAGCGGCTTGCTCGCCCCCATGGGCAGGAACAGCGAGTCGCCCTTGCCGATCAGCTTCTCCGCCCCGGGCTGGTCCAGGATGACCTTGCTGTCAGTGCCGCTGGAGGTCGCGAAGGCGAGCCGGGACGGCACGTTGGCCTTGATCAGACCCGTCACGACGTCGACGCTCGGCCGCTGCGTGGCGATCACCAGGTGGATCCCGGCGGCGCGGGCCAGCTGGGTGATCCGCACGATCGAGTCCTCGACGTCACGCGGGGCGACCATCATGAGGTCGGCCAGCTCGTCGATGACGACCAGCAGGTAGGGGTACGGCTTGTAGACCCGCTCGCTGTTCTCCGGGGCGACCAGCTTGCCGTCGCGGACGGCCTGGTTGAAGTCGTCGACGTGGCGGTAGCCGCTGGCCGCGAGGTCGTCGTAGCGCAGGTCCATCTCCCGCACGACCCACTGCAGCGCCTCGGCCGCCTTCTTGGGGCTCGTGATGATCGGCGTGATGAGGTGCGGGATCCCCTCGTACGCGGTGAGCTCGACGCGCTTGGGGTCCACCAGCACCATCCGCACCTCGTCCGGGGTCGCCCGGGTGAGGATCGAGACGAGCAGGCTGTTGATGCAGACGCTCTTGCCGGCGCCGGTCGCACCGGCGATGAGGATGTGCGGTGTCTTCGCGATGTTGGCGCAGACGAAGCCACCCTCGATGTCCTTACCCAGCGCGACCAGCATCGGGTGGTGGTCGTCCGTCGCCGCCCGCGAGCGCAGGATGTCCCCCAGGCTGACGTTCTCCCGGTCGGTGTTCGGGATCTCGATCCCGATCGCGCTCTTGCCGGGGATGACGTCGATGATGCGCACGTCCGGGCTCTTGACCGCGTAGGCGATGTTGCGCTGCAGGGTCTTGATCCGCTCCACCTTGACCGCCGGACCGAGCTCGATCTCGTAGCGGGTGACCGTCGGACCGCGGCTGAAGCCGGTGACGGCGGCGTCGACCTGGAAGTCGACCAGCACCTGGGACAGGGCCCGGATGATCTCGTCGTTGGCGGCGCTGCGGGTCTTCGGCGGGGTGCCGGCGCCGAGCAGGTCCATGGGCGGCAGCGCGTAGTCGCCCTTGAGCACCAGCTGCTCGCTCGTCACGGGGGCGGGCGTGTGCGGGGGCGGGGACGGCTCCAGGCGTGGGACGGGTGCCGGGTCGAGCACCACCGGGCTCGAGTCCACCGGCTCGGTCTGCCGCGCCAGCGACCCCTGACGGTTGCGCGGGCGTCGGCGGATCAGCGGTTCCAGCGGCTCGGTCGGGGCGTCGACCACCGGTTCGGGCCTGAGCAGCAGCCGGTCACGGAGCGCCTTGAGCGCCGCCGGCACCTGGTGCACCGGCGTGGCCGTCACGACCAGGAGCCCGAAGGCCGCGAGCAGCAGGAGCACCGGGACGGCCAGCCAGGCGGTGAGACCGGCGCGGGCCGGCTCCCCCAGCAGGAAGCCGACGAGACCGCCGCGCGAACCGAGCCCGCCGCCGGTCAGGACGTGCAGCACCCCGAGCAGCCCGAGCGTCAGGGCGGACCAGCCGATCACCCGACGGCCGGTCTGGTCCGGCTCGGCGGGTCGCAGCAGCACCATCACGCCGGCGACCAGCAGCACGAGCGGGAGCAGCTGGGCCCCGCGCCCGAGGGTCCCGGCGAGCAGGTCCGCGACACCCTGGCCGAGCACGCCCGCTTGCCACCAGACCCCGCCGGCAGCGACCAGGGCAGCAGCGACGAGGGTCAGGCCGAGCCCGTCACGCCGGTGCACCCGGTCGAGCAGCTCGCCGTTCTCCTGCCCGCCGACGCCGCGCACGGCCGAGCCGACCCCACGCGCGAGCAGACCGAGCAGCGCGGCGATCCCGCGGACGAGCCCGGTCAGCAGCGCCAGGACGGCGCCGCCGACCGCCTCGACCCCGTTGAGGACGGCGCCCGGGCCGGCGGGCCGGCTGGACGCAGCCCTGACGGGCGCCTTCTTGGTCGGAGCCTTCCGCGGCCCGCGGGCGGCCGAAGCCTTCCCGGCCGTCGACGTGCGGGCAGCCGGAGACTTCTTCGCGACCGTCGCCGGACGCCCCGAGCCGGTGGCACGGGGACGGGAGGACGCGGGCGTACGGGTGGCCATGGTGCGGACGTTACCTCGCCAGCACCAGGAGTCACAGCAGCCTCACCGGTGACGGGGACGCACGCCGTACCTCCGCTCCGCCCTCGTGAGGCGGGCCGCGTCGGGCGGACGCTAGACCTCGATGACGACCGGGACGATCATCGGGCGGCGGCGGTAGGTGTCGCCCACCCACCGAGCCGCGACCCGTCGGACCGACTGCGCGACCTGATGGGCGTCGGAAACACCCTCCCTGGCGTGCTTGGCCAGCTCTTTGGTGATCAGCTCACGCACCGGGTCGAAGGCTCGCGGGTCGTCGGAGAATCCTCGAGCGCTGATGATCGGCTCACCGGACAGCTCGCCGGTCGTGCTGTCGAGCGCGATGGTGATCGACACGAAGCCCTCCTCGCCGAGGATGAGTCGGTCCTTGAGCGTGACCTCGGTGACGTCACCGACCTCGAGGCCGTCCACGTAGACGTAGCCGCACGGCACCGCCCCGACGATGCTCGCCTGACCGTCGACCAGGTCGACGACCACTCCGTCCTCGGCGAGCACGATGTTGCCCTCCGGCACCCCGGTCAGGCGGCCGAGCGCCGCATGGGCGCGCAGGTGACGCCACTCACCGTGCACCGGCATGAGGTTGCTCGGCTTCGTCGCGTTCAGCAGGTAGATCAGCTCACCGGCGGGCGCGTGCCCGGAGACGTGCACCTTGGCAACGCCCTTGTGCACCACGCGGGCACCCCAGCGGGACAGGCCGTTGATCACCCGGTAGACGGCGTTCTCGTTGCCCGGGATCAGCGAGCTGGCGAGAACCACGGTGTCCTGGGCCTGGATCCGCACCTGGTGGTGGCTACGGTTCGCCATCCTGGACAGCGCGGACATCGGCTCGCCCTGAGAGCCGGTCGAGACCAGCACGACGCGGTCGTCGGGCAGAGCCTCGACGTCCTTCATGTCGATCATGAGGCCGGGTGGCACGTTCAGGATGCCGAGGTCTCGTGCCACCCCCATGTTGCGGACCATCGAGCGGCCGACGAAAGCGACGTGGCGCCCGTGGGCGTGCGCGGCGTCGAGCACCTGCTGCACCCGGTGCACGTGGCTGGCGAAGCACGCGACGATGACCCGGCCGCTCGAGGTGCGCATGACCTCGTCGATGACCGGCCCGATCTCCCGCTCCGGAGTGACGAAGCCGGGCACCTCGGCGTTGGTGGAGTCGCTGAGCAGCAGGTCGACGCCCTCCTTGCCGAGCCGGGCGAAGCCGCCGAGGTCGGTGAGACGTCCGTCGAGCGGCAGCTGGTCCATCTTGAAGTCGCCGGTGTGCAGCACGAGCCCGGCCTGCGTGCGGATCGCGACGGCGAGAGCGTCCGGGATCGAGTGGTTGACGGCGAAGAACTCGAGGCCGAACGGCCCGAGCTGCCGGGTCTGCTCCTCGGCCACGACGTCGAGGACCGGGACGATCCGGTGCTCCTTCAGCTTGGCCTCGAGCAGCGCCAAGGTGAACCGGCTGCCCAGGATCGGGAGGTCGCGGCGCTCACGGAGCAGGTAGGGGACCCCGCCCAGGTGGTCCTCGTGCCCGTGCGTCAGGACGACGGCCTCGATGTCGTCGAGCCGGTCCCGCAGGTAGCCGAAGTCGGGCAGGATCAGGTCGATGCCCGGCTGGTCCTCCTCGGGGAACAGCACGCCGCAGTCGACGATCAGCAGGCGCCCTGCATGCTCGAAGACGGTCATGTTGCGGCCGATCTCGGCCAGCCCGCCGAGCGCGACGACACGCAGCCCGTGCGGGACCAGCGGCGGGGGCGTGCCGAGATTGGGGTGAGGGTGGCTCACGCGACTCCTGCTGCCTTGAGATGGGCGGCGAGCACGTTGACCTGCCCGCCGTCGAGCGCGACCTGCGGCAGCCGGACCGGTCCGGCCGGGGTGCCGCGCAGGGCCAGAGCGGCCTTGATCGAGACCACCCCTTGGTGGCGAAATATCGCGTCGCAGACCGGCTGCAGCTCCAGGTGCAGCGCCGTGGCCCCGGCGACGTCACCGGCGAGGAAGGCCTGGGTGAGCGCGACCAGCCGCGGCGTGACCAGGTGGCTGATCACGCTGACGGACCCGACCGCGCCGATCGCGAGCAGCGGCAGGTTGAGAGCGTCCGTCCCGCAGTAGATGGCGAGGTCGCAGGCCGCCCGCAAGCGGCTGGTGGCAGCCAGGTCGTCCTTGGCGTCCTTGACCGCGACCACCTGCGGGTGCGCGGCGAGCCTCAGCAGCACCTCGTGGGACAGCGCCCTCGCCGTACGCCCGGGGATGTCGTAGAGCATGACCGGCAGGTCGGTCGCGCCCGCGATCGCCTCGGTGTGGGCCACCACCCCCTCGTCGGAGGGTCGTGAGTAGTACGGCGTCACGGCCAGCAGCCCGCTCGCACCGGCCTCTGCGGCGTCCCGGGACAGCTCGAGACTCACCGCGGTGTCGTTGGTCCCGACCCCGGCGAGCACGTGCGCCCGGTCGCCGACCGCCTCGACGACGGCGCGCAGCAGGTCGCGCTTCTCCTGCCGGCTCGTGGTCGGGGCCTCACCGGTCGTCCCGCTGATCACCAGGCCGTCGTTGCCCTCGTCGACCAGACGGCTCGCGAGGGCCGCGGCGCCAGGCAGGTCGAGCGAGCCGTCCTCGTTCATCGGCGTGACCATCGCGGTCAGCACCCGCCCGAACGGGACGGCTTGGTCGGAGGTCATGCCCGGCACGCTACCGGCGGTCGCCCGGCGGGAGGGAGGTCAGCAGCGCGGTGATGCCCGACGCCGGCATCGGTCGGTGCAGGAGGAAGCCCTGCGCCATGACGATGCCTTGGTTCAGCAGCCAGTCACGCTGCCGCTCCGTCTCGATCCCCTCGGCGACGCACTCCAGCCCGAGGTCCTGGGTCAGCAGGTGCATCGAGCGCACGATCGCCTCGTCCACCCGGGACACCCCGAGCCCCCGGACGAACGACCGGTCGATCTTGAGCACGTCGACCGGCAGGCTCCGAACGTGCTGCAGCGGGGAGGCGCCCGTGCCGAAGTCGTCCAGGGCCAACCGGACGCCGCGTCCGGCCAGCTCGTCGAGGCAGGTCAGCACGTGCCCCTCCTCGTCAAGGAGCACGCTCTCGACCACCTCGAGGACCACGGCCGAGGCCGGCAGCCGCACGGCGGAGAGGATGTCCGTCACGCGGGTCGAGCAGCCGAGAAAGGCCAGCTCCTGGAACGACACGTTGACCCCGAGCATGAGCTCCTCGCCGCCGGCGCTCGTCCGCCAGAGAGCGACCTGCCGTGCGGCCTCACGCAGCACCTGCCGGTCCAGGTCTGCCATCAGCCCCGCAGCCTCGGTCACCGGGAGGAACTCACCGGGCAGCAGCAGCCCCCGGGTCGGGTGCTGCCACCGGACGAGGGCCTCGACGCTGACGATGCGTCCGTTCCGCAGGTCGACCTGCGGCTGATAGTGCACGACCAGCTGGTCGCCCGACAACGCGGCTCGCAGCTCCCCCTCGAGCCCCAACCGGTTCTTGGCCCGCTCCCCGAGCTGCTCGGTCCAGACGAGCGCCTGGGAGCGGCCCCGCGCCTTCGCGCCGTACATCGAGACGTCGGCTCCCTGGAGGGCCTGCTCGGCGCTGATGCGTTCGCCGGGGGCGACCGTCAGGATCCCGATGCTCGCCGAGACGACCAGGTCGTGGCCCGCCACCAGGATCGGCACCGCCAAGGCGGCCTGCACCCGGCCGGTCAGGTGCATCGCACCGTCGGCGTCGAGGCCGGAGCCAGCGACCACGAACTCGTCCCCGCCGAGCCGGGCGACCAGGTCGTCGTCACGGCAGACCCCGACCAGCCGTCCTGCGAGGACCCTCAGGACCTCGTCGCCCGCGGAGTGCCCGAGCGAGTCGTTGACGACCTTGAAGCTGTCGAGGTCCAGGAAGAGAACGGCAAGCCCCTCTGCCGCGGCGAGCAGCTCCTCCACCCGCTGCACGAGCGCAGCTCGATTCGCCAGCCCGGTCAACGGGTCGATGAGCGCAAGTCGGGCGAGCCGCTGCTCGGCCAGCACCCTGGCCGTCACGTCCCGCGTCGCCATCTGGAACTCACCGACCCGGCCGTCCACCGACGGCACGACCCGTGCGCTGGTCTCGAGCCAGAGCCACCGACCGTCTGCGTGCCGCATCCGGTAGCGGACGAGCTGGGGCTCTTGGCTGCGGACCAGCCGTCTCATCGCCGCGTCGTGCATCGCCTTGTCCTCGGGGTGCACCCGCTGTGCACCGGTCGTGCCGACCAGGTCCGCGGGGTCCAGGCCGAGGATGTAGCGGACGGCCGGTGAGGTGTAGATGCAGAGCCCCTCGGCGGAGAAGCGCTGGACCACGTCCGTGCTGTTCTCGGCGAGCAAGCGGAAGTGCGACTCGGAGTCGGCCAGCGCCAGCAGCGCCTCGTGCCGTTCCGTGACGTCGCGGTAGACCAGCACCGCCGCGATCGGCAGCAGCGCGCCGGGCTCCTGGACAGGCTGCGCGGAGACGTCCAGCCAGCTCGTGACACCGTCGCGACGCACCCCGATCAGCCGGTTGGCGGTGCTGATCGCGTCTTGCAGGGCGCCGTGCATCGGGCTCAGCGTCGGTCCCGCGACCGTCCCGCTGCCGTCGAGCAGCTCGGCGTACCGCTCCGGGAAGACCAGGTCGTCGACGGAGACCCCGAGCCGTTTGGCGTCACGGTGGGCGGTGGCGTTGGCGTGCACCACGCCTAGGTCGGGCCCCACCACGAGCACGCCGTCGCCGACGGCGTCGAACAGCGCCGAGCCGAACCGGCTGATGGCCCTGAGCGCAAGACTCTGCTCAGACCTGGGAGCGCCGATGGTTCAGCCCTCGCCGACCAACGGGCTGCTGGCCACCTCTGTCCCGTCGGGCAGGGCGCTGATGGCGAAGTCCGCGAAGGCGTTCGGCGCGACCCGCTGCAGCTCACGCAGCATCGCGATGGCCAGCTCCCGGATCTCGACGTCGGCGTGCTCGCTCGCCCGCATCGCCACGAAGTGCCGCATCGCGCGGTAGTTGCCGGTCACCACGATGCGGGTCTCGGTGGCGTTCGGCAGCACCGCCCGAGCCGCCTGCCGTGCCTGCTTGCGCCGGCTGGTCGCGTTCTCGACGTCGGCGAAGCGCTTCTCCAGCCCCTCCAGGAGCGCGGTGTAGGACGCGAGCGCAGCGTCGGTCGCCTCGACGAACAGCGCGTGCAGCTCCGGGTCCCCGGCGATCGCCTCGGGCTCGACCATCCTCGCGTCCCGCTCGGGCACGTAGCGCTGGGACAGCTGGCTGTAGGAGAAGTGCCGGTGCCGGATCAGCTCGTGCGTGAGGCTGCGGCTGATCCCGGTCAGATAGAAGGTGACGCTGCCGTGCTCGAGCACCGACAGGTGCCCGACCTCCAGGATGTGCCGCAGGTAACCCTCGTTCGTCGCTGTCCGGGGGTTGGGCTTGGTCCAGCTCTGGTAGCAGGCCCGCCCGGCGAACTCGGCGAGCGCCTGCCCGCCGTCGGTGTCGGTCTCCCACGGAACGTCCGTCGGCGGCTCGAAGTGGGTCCAACCGATGACCTGGACGCTGAGAGAGGAGATCACAGACACGCGCAGACCCTACCGGCGGCGCTCTCCTGGCAGCCGACTCGGCCGGTGCACCAGGGCTCACGGCCTCAGCGCCGTCAGCGCCGGGGCCAGCCCACCGTTCGGCTCGACACGCACGTCGTCCAGCCCCTGCCAGCGTGCGGCCCGGCGCAGCTCGTGGGCGAGCGCGGGTGCGACCTCCGCCGCGTCGTGACCGGGCTCCGCCCAGGCCCCCAGCACGCGCAGCACCCCCGCCTTGCGGTCGCTCTTGAGGTCGACCCTCGCGACGAGGTGCTCCCCCAGCAGGAACGGCAGCACGTAGTAGCCGTGCACCCGCTTCTCGGCCGGCACATAGATCTCGATGCGGTAGGCGAAGCCGAACAACCGCTCCGTGCGTGCGCGTTCCCAGACGACCGGGTCGAAGGGCGACACCAGCGTCGCGGCGCGCACCGTGCGGGGGATGCGCGCCTCCGGGTCGAGGTAGGTCGGCTGTCGCCAGCCGGGCACCCCGACCCGCACGAGGGCGCCGCTCTCGACCAGGTCACGAACAGCCACCGCCGCCTCGTCTACTCGCAGCCGGAAGTAGTCGCGCAGGTCCCGCTCGGTCGCGACCCCGAGGGCACGCGCGGCGAGCAGCACCAGCTCGCGCTGCGCGTCCTGCCGGGACGGCGTCGGCAGGGCCAGCACGTCAGCAGGCAGGACGCGCTCGGTGAGGTCGTAGACGCGCTCGAACCCGCGCCGGGTGGTGGTGCTCACCCGACCCGCCCAGAACAGGTATTCCAGGGCCAGCTTCTGCTCGCTGCGCGACCACCAGGCGCCGCCGGGCCCGTCGGACTCCCGCAGCTCGCCGGCCGTCGACGGCCCCTCCGCCTCGAGCCTGCCGAGCACCCGCGCCACGACCTCGGGCTTGTCACGCATCACCCGCAGCACCCCGCCCCAGCCCTCCTCGAGCGCCTCGGCACGCGCCATCCGCCACCGGAGCAGCGGCTGCAGGGCGACCGGGAGCAACGAGGCCTCGTGCCCCCAGTACTCGAAGAGCCGCCGGTCCTGGTAGGCGAGGCGGTGCAGCAGAGCGGTGTCGTACGGGCCGAGCCGGCTGTACAGCGGCAGGTGGTGGGCCCGCTCGAAGATGTTCACCGAGTCCATCTGCAACAGCTGGGTGCGCGCCAGCGCCCGGCCCACGTGCCGCGCGGTGACCGGACCCTTAGGCGCAGGATCGAGAAAACCCAGCGCGGCCAGCGCCACCCGCCGGGCCTGCCCCACGGTGAGCCGTTCCGGCGCTGACATCCTGGCGACGCTAGACCGGCACGGTCCACGAGCTGAGCGACCCGTTGCGACGGAAGCCCAGCGCCTCGTTGGTGCGGACCATCCAGGCGTTGTCCTCCTTGTTCCAGGTGGAGATCAGCTGAGCCTCCGGGAACGCGTGGACAACTGCCCGCAGCGTCGCCAGCTTGACCAGCACCCCCAGCCGGTGCCCGCGGTGCTCACGCAGCACGAGCGTCCCCCACTGGTAGACCCGGCGCGGGTCGTCGCGTGGGACCGCGAGATCGGTGTAGGCCACCAGCGCGCCGCCCTTGACGAAGCCGGCCCCGAACAGGCTCCGGTTCATCGCGCGCAGCTGCTCCTCCTCCTCGCGGATCCGTGCACCGTCCCAGTCCTCCTCCTCCCACGGCATGTCACCGCTCGGCGCGTCGGTCGACATCCGCTGCTGCAGGAACGCGCGGCTGTCCAGAAGGTCGTCGGGGACCCGGTCGCGCCAGAGGCGCAGGGCGTAACCCTCGGCGTACGGGATGCACTCCCGCTCGAGCCGCTCCAGCGTCGCCGGGTCCGGCGGCAGCAGGAGGTCACGACGGCTCTCGGTGATGCCGCAGGTCCCACCGGCTGCCGTCAGGAACGGGCGACCGGGTGCGTCGGGCACGTCGTCGGTCTCGAGGTTGAGCAACGTGCGGCTGTGCTCCCGACCCCAGCTGCGGGCGTGCTCCAGCAGCGCCGTCCCGACCCCCTGCCGTCTCGCGGACGGGTGGACCTCGACCAGGACGTCGACGAGGTGGGTGTTGTCGCGGTCCCACGCCTCGACGCGGAGCGCACCGACGAGCCGTCCCGCGACCTCCGCCCCGAACAGGGCTCCGAATCCCGACCCCGTGCGGGCCGTGAGAGAAAGCGCGTGCGCGCGTAATTCCAACGGACGCCAGTGCTGGTCACCCGGCCGGGCCTCCTCCAGCGACGCCTCGACCACGGCGAACCACGCCGCGAAGTCCTTCTCGTCCGCCGGATCGACGGTGCGCACCCTCATCCCCCGTTCCTACCGTTCGGGGCAAGCGGTTTACGCTCCGGGCAAGGCGACGTGATGGTCGTGTGAGGGCCTGCCGACGACCGGCACCGGGCTCAGGGTGAGGTCGCCGGTCTGCACAGCAGCTGGAGCCAGGTCTCCGCGTTGCCGGTGACCTGGCGCAGCTCGTCGACGTCCCACCCGGTCTGCGTCACCAGGTCGGTGAGCGGCTCGGCGCGCCAGTAGCGGAAGAACCTGGGGTGGCCCAGCTTGGCGGTGGACCACTGCTCCCCGTCACCTTCTTTGACCGTGAAGGCGAGCAGCCCGCCCGGAACGACCGCCGAGCGCGCCCGGACGAGCAGCGCCGCGAGCTGCTCGGACGTGAGATGGAGAAGGACGGCGTTGGCGTAGATCCCCTCGTACGGACCGCCGAGGTCGTCGCTCGTGACGTCGAGCAGGTCAGCGGCGTGCCCGGCCCGGCGCAGTCGTTCGACGAAGGCGCGGGTGGCGTCGGTCCGTCGTACGGAAAGACCGTGGTCCTCGAAGTACTGCGCGTCACGGCCCGGACCGGTGCCCAGCTCGAGCAGCCGCGCGCCCGGGCTGAGCCGGTCCAGGGCGGCCTGACGGAACGCGACGTGCGTCGGGTGGGGCGCCCGAGAGGCCGCGTCGTCGAGGTAGGCCTGTGCGCCCAGCTCGTACGCCCGGACGGTCGCGTCGTCGGCCGGGTCGATCTCCGTGATCGGCAAGCTCAGCCGACCCACACGGTCTTGAGGTTGCAGAACTCTCGGATGCCCTCAGCGGCCAGCTCACGCCCGTGGCCGGAGGCCTTGACCCCACCGAACGGCAGGTCCGGGAAGCTCGCCGTCATTCCGTTGACGAACACCGCGCCGGCCTGCAGGTCGCGGATGCACCGCTCCTGCTCGGCCGGGTCGATGGTCCACACGTTCGAGCCCAGCCCGAACCGGGTGGCGTTCGCCAGCTCCACCGCCTCGTCCAGGTCCTGCACGACGAACAGCAGCGCGACCGGTCCGAAGACCTCTTCGGCGTAGCAGTCCATCTCCGGCGTGAGGTCGGTCAGCAGGGTCGGCGGGTACCACCAGCCCGCTCGGTCGGGCGCCGTGCCGCCGACCAGGACGGTCGCGCCCTTGTCGACCGCGTCCTTGACGAAGGCGGCCGTGTCGTCGCGGCCCTGCTCGGTCGCCAAGGGTCCGACATCGGTGCCGTCCTCCATCGGGTCACCCACGACCAGGGCGCCGATGCTCTGGGCGAAGAGCTGCGTGAACTCCTCGGCGACGTCGGCATGGACGATGAAGCGCTTCGCCGCGATGCAGCTCTGGCCGTTGTTCTGGTTGCGGCTCGTCGTCGCCACCTCGGCCGCCTTGGCCAGGTCGGCGGACGGCAGCACCAGGAACGGGTCACTGCCTCCCAGCTCGAGCACGACCTTCTTGAGCACGTTGCCGGCCGCGGTGGCGACGGCCACGCCGGCAGCCTCGCTCCCGGTCAGGGTGGCCGCGGCGACCCGTTCGTCACGGACCACCTGCTCGACCAGGTCGCTGCCGATCAGCAGGGTCTGGAACACGTCCGCCGGGAAGCCGGCCTGCTCGAACAGCTGCTGCATGAACAACGCGGTCTGCGGCACGTTCGACGCATGCTTGAGCAGACCCACGTTGCCGGCCATCAGTGCCGGTGCGGCGAACCGCATGGCCTGCCACAGCGGGAAGTTCCACGGCATCACCGCGAGGACGACGCCGAGCGGCTGGTAGGCCCCGTACGCCTTCGACGCCTTGACCTTCGACCCTTCGACCGGCTCGTCGGCCAGGAGCTGCTCCCCGTGCTCGGCGTAGAACCGGCAGGCCGTCGCGCACTTGCCGATCTCGGCGGCTGCGGACTTCTTGGTCTTGCCCATCTCCAGGGTCATCAGCCCCGCGACCTCGTCGGCGCGCGCGTCGAGCACGTCAGCCGCGGCGCGCAACCAGCCAGCGCGTTCCTCGTAGGAGGTGAGGCGGTAGGTCCTGGCGGCGGCGGCGGCCCGCGCCAGGCGGTCCTCCAGCTGATCGGCAGTGAGCGCGTCGAAGGTCTTGACGACCTTGCCGGTCCGGGGGTCGGTCGTGGCGATAGGCATGGCCAGGTCGTTCCCGTGGCGCCGGTCGTCAAGCAGGTGCAAGGCTCTGGGCATGGCAGACGTCAGCGTGCGACCCGCCCGCCCCGAGGACGCCGAACGCATCGCGCGGGTCCAGCTCGCGACCTGGCGTCAGGCGTACGAGGGTCTGCTGCCGCCCGAGACGCTCGACACGCCCGAGGTGCAGCTGGCCGCGGTCTGGCTGAACGCGATCGAGAGCCGTGCGCCCCGGACCCGGGTGCTGGTGGCGATGGAGCGGGCCGAGCTGGTCGGCTTTCTCGCCTCCGCGCCGTCGCTGGACGAGGACGCCGGCCTCGAGGTGTCCGCGCTGCTCGTCGAGCCCCGCTGGGGCCGACGCGGGCACGGCTCCCGGCTGCTCGCCGCCGCCGTCGAGCACTGGCGCGGCGACGGTGAGACCTCAGCCGTGCTCTGGACGTGGGAGGACGAGCCGGCGCTGACCGGCTTCCTGAAGGAGGCCGGCTGGGCACCTGACGGGCGGGCCAGGATCCTCGACGTCGGGCCGCGTCTGCAGCGCCAGGTCCGGTGGCACACCGACGTGAGCGAGGACGCATGATCGGCTTTCCCGAGCAGGCGCTGATCTTCTACGAGGGCCTGGAGGCCGACAACAGCAAGACCTACTGGAACGACCATCGCCCTGCGTACGAGGAGTGCGTCAAGACGCCGATGCAGGCGCTGCTCGCAGCCCTCGAGCCGGAGTTCGGGGCGGCCAAGTTCTTCCGGCCCTACCGAGACGTGCGGTTCAGCAAGGACAAGACCCCCTACAAGACCGCGGCCGCTGCGGCGGTCGAGGACCGGGACAGCGGCGCCCTGTACGTGCAGCTGTCTGCCGACGGTCTGTTCCTCGCCGGGGGCGCGTGGCAGCTGGCGACCGACCAGGCACGACGGCTCCGGGCGGCGATCGCCGAGGATCGGTCAGGCACAGGCCTCGCGAAGATCCTCAGCAAGCTCGTGAAGGACGGTCTGGAGCCCGGCGGCGAGCGGCTCAAGCGAGTGCCCAAGGAGTTCGGCGGCGATCACGCTCGCGCCGACCTGCTCACCCTCAAGTCCCTCACCGCATCGGTCCGGCACGAGCCGGGCGACTGGCTGCACGGTGACGAGGTCCTGGACCGGGTGCGGAGCGCCTGGCGCGCGCTCGGCCCGCTCAACACCTGGCTCGGCCAGCACGTCGGCCCGCACCAGGATCTCGTCCAGCACTGACTAGGCGGACAGCTGTCCCAGCTCGGTCTGCACGTCACCCCACAGGGCGCGGAACGCCACCGCCCCACGGCCGCGAGGCTCGGACAGCACGACGGGCAGCTGCCCCAGCCCCATGCGCTCGACGCTGCTCGTCGACGGGATGACCGTGGGCAGGATGCGGTCGTCGGAAGCGCGCATCGCCGTCATCACCTCGGCGTGCAGGCCCTTGCGCCCGTCGACCATCGAGAAGAACGCCCGCACCGTCGGCACTCGTCCGTCGGTCTGCTCCAGGAACGCGGTCAGCTGGTCCAGGGTGCGCTGGCTCAGCGTCGTCGGGATCATCGGGACCAGCAGCAGCTCGGCGGCCTCGAACACGTTCTCGCTGAGCAGCGAGATGCTGGGCGGGCAGTCGAGCAGCAAGAGGTCGTACGCGTCCCGCAGCGGCTTGATGAGCCGCGCCAGCTGACGGGTCGGCTTCTTCGCGTCCGCCATGCCGATGTCAAGGTCGCGGTAGGTGAAGTCGGCCGGGATGAGGTCCAGACCCGGGACGTCGGTCTGGCGTACGACGTCGTCCAGCTCCCGCTTGCCCGACAGCAGTGCGGCTGTCCCGCCCTTGACCTTCGGCTTGCCGCGCAGCAGGAACGTCGCAGCGCCCTGCGGGTCGAGGTCCCACAGCGCCGTACGCCGTCCGAGCCCGGCCGACAGGGCCGCCAGGTTGACCGCAGCGCTGGTCTTGCCGACCCCGCCCTTGATGTTGTAGACCGCCACGACACGCATGGCGTGCACTGTGTCAGGTCCCGGTGAACAAGGCCTCATGGTCATCCCCTGGCGGCGGTCAGCAGTCCTCTCGACGCCATCCCGGCGACGCTCGGGACGAGCCCGCGCCAGGCTCTTGCGAACGCTGCCCGTTCGACGAGGCCGCCGCCGAGGTTGGTCACCTGCACGGACTCGGCCGACAGTCCCGTGACGACGGTCCAGTGCGCCCCGCTCCCCCGTCCCAGCGGGCCCAGGTCCAGCAGCACGACGACCGGCAGACCTTTGCTCAGAGCCGCGCGAAGGCCCTCGAACCCGGCCACCGTACGGGTGGAACCCAGCATCTGCTGGACGAGCCTCGGGCTCGAGCCCCAGACACCGCCGGCGACGTCCGGCGGGGCTTCGGCCTGCAGCTGAGCCTGCCGGTCCGGACCACCCGGCGGCGCGACCCAGTCGCCGACCATCGTCCGCGCTGTGGCGACAGCCGCCTGGGCGCAGTCGTTGCGGGTGCGGTTGACGTACTGGTAGCCGACCAGTGCGCCGGGAAGCTGGGCCGTGAACCGTCCCTGCTCCGAGCGGCCGGCACTCACCGGCGGGACGGTCGGGACGGGTGACGGGGTGGACCCCACCGGGGTCGCGACGGGGCTGCGTCCGACGGGGGTCGGCGTGACGGAGCTCGCCGCCGGTGATGAGGGCGCCGCTCGCTGCCCCAGCGGCGACGGGTCCGCGGTCGTGAGGGTCGACCGGCCGCAGGCAGCCGCCACCAGCACGACCGCGACCAGCACGGCGAGGTGCACGAGGCGGGGGCGGGTCACGTCCCGCTGTGGTGCAGAGCAGGGACGACGCGTTCGTGGGTGTCGCGCACAAGGTGGCCGAGCTCGAGCCCCAGCACGCCGGTGAGGGCGGCGATCGTGAACAGGCTCGGGGTGGGCACGGCCCCTCGCTCGATCTTCCGCAGCGTCTCCTCCGCCAGGCCGGCACCGGTGGCGATCTCCCGGACGCTCCGGTTGCCACGGGCGTCGCGGAGCAGGGCGCCGAGCGCGATGCCGCGATCCTTCTCGTAGGAGCTCAGCGGGATGCGGACCACGTCAGGACCGTACCGCGCGGGATACCTATGCCGGGATAGTTGTACTGTCAGCCTCATGTTCGCCACCAGGTCGGCCACGAAGCGGCTCCCCGTCCGCACGGCCGCCGAGCTGGACGCGATGCGGGAGGCGGGCCGGGTGGTCGCGACGACCCTGGCCGCGGTCTCCCAGGCAGCCCAGCCCGGGGTGCGCCTCCGCGACCTCGACGACCTCGCCAAGACGGCGATCCACGAGGCCGGTGCGCTGCCGTCGTTCCTCGGCTACGCCCCGAGCTGGGCACCGACCCCGTTCAACGGCGTGCTGTGCCTGTCGCCCAACGAGGCCGTCGTGCACGGTCGTCCGACCGGGCGCCGTCTGAAGGACGGGGACCTGCTGAGCGTGGACTGCGGTGCGATCGTCGACGGCTGGAACGGCGACGCCGCCGTCACGATCCCGATCGGCCCTGCGGGAGCCGCCCGCGACGGGGACCGTCGCCTGGTCGCCGCCACCGAGGAGGCGCTCGCCGCGGGGGTCGCCGCAGCCGTCCCGGGGGCCACGCTGGCCGACATCGCGGTCGCCGTCGACGCGGTCGCCCGCTATCACGGCTACGCCCACCTTCCCGACCACGGGGGTCACGGCATCGGCAGGGCCATGCACGAGTGGCCGTTCGTCCCCAACGAGCCTCAGGCCGGAGCCGAGAAGATCGTTCTGCAGGCAGGAAACACGATCGCGATCGAGCCGATGCTCCTCTCGGGCGGCAGCGGATGGCGCACCACGAAGGACGGGTGGACCATCGTGACCACCGACAAGCGTCGCGCCGCCCATGTCGAGCACACCGTCGCCGTCACCGACGACGGACCGCAGACCCTGACCGTCCGCTGAGCGGGGCTCAGCTCGTCCGCGCTCGCGTCCAGAGGCGTCGTACGAGCACCGCGCCCAGCACCGACGTGACCACGACGCCGACCAGTCCGGCGACCGCGAGCGGCGACGTCGGGTCCTGGAGCGACGCGCCGATGGCTGTGTAGGAGAATGCTCGCGGCAGGGTGCCGACCACGGTGCCCACGGCGATCTGACGGACGCGCACCCCCAGCGCGCCGAAGGCGTAGCTGACCGGCCCGTCGGGCACCCCGGGCGCCAGCCGCTGCACGATCACGACGACGGTGCCGTCACGCTTCACCAGTCGCGCGACCGCAGCGGCCCGTGCGCCCAGCACCTCTGTCGCGCCGGCCCGTCCGGCCCGTCGTCCGAGCAGACAGGTGATCACGGCGGTCAGCGTGGCCGAGGTGACCGTGACCACGGTGCCGGTGAAAGGACCGAACAGCAGCCCGCTGGTCGCGGCCAGCACCGGACCGGGCGCGAGCAGGACCCCGAGAAGCGTCCCCAGCAGGACGTAGGCGAGCGGGGCAGCCGGCCCGGTGCGCTCGACGACGGCGCGCAGCCCGGACGCCGAGACGACACCGGTCAGGGCCAGCACGAGCGGCGTCGCGGTCACGACCACCGCTAGCAGCGCGAGCCGCCGCCGCGGCGTCACCCTCGGTCGGCGCGTTCTGACCGTTCGAAGCCGATCGCCTTGCGCATCGCCTTGCGTCCCCGGGCCGGGTCACGGGCATCGCCGTACGCCGTGGCGAGGGCGAACCAGGCTCGCCAGTCCTCCGGCGCGGCGTGCACGTCTGTCTCTCGCTCGACGAACAGCGCGTCGGCCGCGTCGCGGGTCAGCCGTCCGCTCGGCAGCCGGTCCGCCTCCGGCGGGATCGCGGGCAGCCGGTCCTCCTGCTCGAGCCGACGCCCGAGCCGTTCGGTCGCCCTCCCGAACTGCACCTCGCCGACCAGCAGCGCGACCCCGACGACCACGAGCATCAGCACACCGATGCCGAGCCCGACTCCCTTGAGCTGGCCGGTCGCGATCAGCGCGACGGCGCGGACGCTCAGGTAGGCCGCGAGGATCCCGACGACGGCGATGACCAGACCGGCCGAGGTCCGCGCCTTCATCTTCACGAGTCCGCGCTCACAGCTCGAGCAGCTCGTCCAGGCCGACGGTCAGCCCCGGACGCGTCGCGATCCCGCGGATCCCGAGCAGCACGCCGGGCATGAAGGAGGCCCGGTCGTAGGAGTCGTGCCGCAGCGTCAGCGTCTCCCCCGAGCCGCCGAGCAGCACCTCCTGGTGCGCGACCAGTCCGGCGAGCCGGACGGCGTGCACCCGTACGCCGTCGACGTCCGCGCCGCGCGCACCTGGCAGCTGCTGGCTGGTCGCGTCCGGCATCGGTCCGAGGCCCGCCTCGCGGCGAGCGTGGGCGACCAGCTCGGCCGTACGTCGGGCAGTGCCCGAGGGTGCGTCCGCCTTGCCGGGGTGGTGCAGCTCGACGATCTCGACCGAGTCGAAGAACCGGGCAGCCTGGGCGGCGAAGCGCATCATGAGCACAGCAGCGATCCCGAAGTTCGGGGCGACCAGCACACCGGTTCGTGGCTGCTCCCCCAACCAGCCCCGCACCGTCGACAGGCGACCCTCGTCGAAGCCGGTGGTGCCGACGACCGCGTGCACACCCGCCTCGACGCACGCCGCCAGGTTGTCCATCACGGCGTCCGGGTGGGTGAAGTCGACAGCCACCTCGGCGCCGGCCAGCTCTCGCGGGTCGCCGTCGTCGAGCGCGGCGACCAGCTCGAGGTCCTCGGCGGCCTCGACGGCTTTCACCACCTCGCCGCCCATCCGCCCCCGAGACCCCAGCACAGCTACACGTGTCATGCGTCCAGACTGCCAGGAACTGCCTCGACCAGGGCCGCGAGCCTGCCGAGGTCCGCCTCCACGATGCGAACGTCCTCGTCGACCTCGGCGACGCTCTGCCCTGGCTGCGGCAGGACCGTGAGCACGACCTCGCTGCCCGCCTCACGACAACCGTGCACGTGCAGAGCCCGACGCCGGGCCCCACGGGTGCACAGATCGCAAGGCGGTCCGACCCCGGCGGCTCGAACCCTCAGGCGATCGCCGCGTCCAGGTCGGTCGTGCCCAGCGGACCGACGGCGCCGAGCGCCAGCGGCCGGGTGAGCACGTCGGCCGCCACCGCGCGTACGTCGTCCGGGGTGACGGCGTCGATCCGGGCCAGCACCTCGTCGACGGTCAGCAGGTCTCGCGAGACCAGCTCAGCCTTGCCGACCCGGCTCATCCGCGACCCGGTGTCCTCCAGCCCCAGAACGGTCTCCCCGCGCAGCTGGCCCTTGGCGCGGGTGACCTCCTCGTCGGTCAGCCCCTTCTCGGCGGCCAGCGCCAGCTCGTCGCGGACCAGCTCCAGCACCTGTCCCAGCTTCTTGGGTGCGCAGCCGGCATAGACCCCGAGCTGACCGGTGTCCGCGCCCGAGGAGGCGTAGGAGAACACGCTGTAGGCCAGCCCCCGCTCTTCGCGGATGGTCTGGAACAGCCGGCTGCTCATCCCACCGCCGAGCCCGCCGTTGAGCACGGCCAGCGCCCAGCGACGTTCGTCGTCGCGGGCGAGACCGGTGGTGCCGAGCACGACGTGCGCCTGCTCGGTCCTTCTGCGCTGCGCGACCACCTGCGACAACCCGGCGGGCCCGTCGTCGGCCAGCCGTCGCGGGGTCGGGACCACCGACGCGTCCAGGCTGCCGAACGCGACCTGCACCTGTCGTAGGAGCGTCTCGTGGTCCAACCCACCGGCCGCGGACACGACCATGGAGGACGGCGTGTAACGCTCCCGCCAGAACCCGTGGATGCCGTCGCGCGTGAGGCCCTCGACGCTCGCGACCGAGCCGATGATCGGGCGCCCCAGCGGGTGAGCGCCGTAGAGCGCCTCGGCGAACAGCTCGTGCACCACGTCGCCCGGGTCGTCGTCGCGCATCGCGATCTCCTCGAGCACGACCTCGCGCTCGGACTCGACGTCCTTGGCACGCAGCAACGAGTCGGTGAGCATGTCGCACGTCACGTCGACCGCCAGCGACAGGTCGCCGGAGAGCACCCGGGCGTAGAAGCACGTGTACTCCTTGTCGGTGAAGGCGTTGCTCTCCCCGCCGACCGCCTCGATCGCGCTGGAGATCTCCAGCGCCGAGCGCCTGTGCGTGCCCTTGAACAGCAGGTGCTCCAGGTAGTGCGAGCTGCCCGCCAGCTCCGGGCTCTCGTCCCGGGAGCCGACCCCGACCCAGATCCCGAAGGCGACCGACCGGGCGCCGGGGATCGACTCGGAGACGACACGCAGCCCCCCCGGCAGCACCGTCCTGGAGAGGACGGCGCCGTCCGAGGGGGCTGCCTGCATGCTGGGGCGCGTGTCGTTCAGAGGATCAGGCGTCGGCCGGCGTCGGAGCGCCCGCGTTCTCGACCGGGGTGAGGCTGATCTTGCCGCGCTGGTCGATGTCGGTGATCTCGACCTGGAGCTTGTCGCCGACGTTGACGACGTCCTCGACCTTGCCCACCCGCTTGCCGTTGCCGAGCTTGGAGATGTGTACGAGCCCGTCCTTGCCCGGCGTCAGGCTGACGAAGGCGCCGAAGGCGGCGGTCTTCACGACCGTGCCGAGGAACCGCTCGCCGATCTTCGGCATCGTCGGGTTGGCGATCATGTTGATCGTCGCCAGCGCCGCCTCCGCCGAAGGCCCGTCGACGGCACCGATGTAGATGGTGCCGTCGTCCTCGACGGTGATGTCGGCGCCCGTGTCGGCCTGGATCTGGTTGATCATCTTGCCCTTCGGGCCGATGACCTCGCCGATCTTGTCGACCGGGATCTTGACCGACAGCACGCGCGGCGCGGTCGGAGCCATCTCGTCGGGCTCGTCGATCGCCTCGTTCATCACGTCAAGGATGGCGAGCCGGGCGACCCGGGCCTGCTGGAGCGCGGCGGCGAGCACCGAGGACGGGATGCCGTCGAGCTTGGTGTCCAGCTGCAGCGCAGTGACGAACTGCGGGGTGCCGGCGACCTTGAAGTCCATGTCGCCGAACGCGTCCTCGGCGCCGAGGATGTCGGTCAGGGTGGCGTACTCGCCGCCCTCGTAGACCAGGCCCATGGCGATGCCGGCGACCGGCGCGCGCAGCGGCACCCCGGCGTTGAGCAGCGACATCGTGCTGGCGCAGACCGAACCCATCGAGGTCGACCCGTTGGAGCCGAGCGCCTCGGAGACCTGGCGGATCGCGTACGGGAACGACTCACGGCTCGGCAGGACCGGCAGAAGGGCCCGCTCGGCGAGCGCACCGTGCCCGATCTCGCGGCGCTTCGGCGACCCGACCCGACCGGTCTCGCCGGTGCTGTACGGCGGGAAGTTGTAGTGGTGCATGTAGCGCTTGCGGTTCTCCGGGTTGAGCGTGTCGACCATCTGCTCCATGCGCAGCATGTTGAGCGTGGTGACACCCATGATCTGGGTCTCGCCGCGCTCGAACAGGGCCGAGCCGTGCACCCGCGGGAGCACCTCGACCTCGGCCGCCAGCTGGCGGATGTCCTCCAGGCCACGGCCGTCGATCCGGATCTTGTCCTGGACGATGCGACGGCGGACGACCTGCTTGGTGACCGCCCGGAAGGCTGCGGACAGCTCCTTCTCGCGACCCTCGAACTGCGCGCCCAGCTGGGCCAGCGTGTCGGCCTTGGCCTTGTCGCTGGCGGCGTCGCGGTCCTGCTTGTCGGCGATCTGCATCGCCTTGGTCAGCGGTCCGTCGGCGGCCTTGCTGACGGCCTCGAACACGTCGTCCTCGTAGTCGACGAAGACCGGCACCTCGATCGGGGCCTTCGGGCTCTTGGCGGCCAGCTCCTTCTGCGCACGACAGATGGCGGCGATCGGGGCCTTGGCGGCCTCAAGACCCTCGGCGACGACGTCCTCGGTGGGGGCGACGCCGCCACCGTTCATGACCTCGTAGACGTCCTTGGTCGCCTCGGCCTCGACCATCATGATCGCGACGTCGCCGTCGTCCAGCAGGCGCCCGGCGACGATCATGTCGAAGGTCGCGTCGGCCAGCTCGGTCTGGGTCGGGAAGGCGATCCAGCCGGCACTGGTGCGGGCGACGCGGGTCGCGCCGACCGGGCCGGTGAACGGCAGGCCGGAGAGCAGCACGGAGGCGGCGGCCGAGTTGATGGCCAGCACGTCGTAGAGGTGGTCGGGGTCCAGCGCCAGGATGGTGCTGACGACCTGGACCTCGTTGCGCAGGCCCTTCTTGAACGACGGGCGCAGCGGCCGGTCGGTGAGGCGGCAGGTCAGGATGGCGTCCTCGCTCGGGCGACCCTCGCGGCGGAAGAAGCTGCCGGGGATCTTGCCGACCGCATACATCCGCTCCTCGACGTCCACCGTCAGGGGGAAGAAGTCCAGGTTGTCCTTCGGGCGCTTGCCAGCCGTCGTGGCCGACAGCACCATCGTGTCGCCCATGTAGATGACGACGGCGCCGGCAGCCTGCTTGGCCAGGCGGCCGGTCTCCAGGCGGAGCGTGCGCTGGCCGCCCGGGTTCTCGATCACGGCGTCGACGAACTCGCTGCCGTAGATGTAGCTCTCGTTCTCTTCTTGAATCTCTGCTGAGCCCGTCATGGGCACTCCTCTTCACTGGCGAGCCGGCGGGCGTCACGGCGCGGTGCTCAGTGGAAGCGGTCAGGGCTTCTCGTGCCTGACCGCCACTCCCGAGGACCGGGCCGTCAGGCGGCCGGCTCGGAGTCGCACGAGGGTCCTCGTACGACGGAGGGGAGCACCCCCGTGGGCGCTCCCCTGTCGTGCTAGCGGCGCAGACCGAGCCGCGCGATGAGCTCGCGGTATCGGGTGATGTCGGTCTTCTCCAGGTACTTCAGGAGCCGCTTGCGGCGGCCCACCAGCGCGAGCAGCCCGCGCCGGGTGTGGTGATCGTGCTTGTGGGTCTTGAGGTGCTCGGTCAGGTCCTTGATGCGCTTGGTGAGGACCGCGACCTGCACCTCGGGAGAGCCCGTGTCGCCCTCGACGGTGGCGTACTCGGTCATGATCGCCTGCTTGGTGGCGAGGTCGAGCGGCAAGACGTGTCTCCTTGGGAAGTCGTGTGCACCCAGGGTCTGCTTCACCTGGGCATGGACGTCACACACCGGCGATGCCGGATGGCTCGAGGCTAGCAGTGGCTCAGCCGGGCTGCACCAGCTCGGCGGTCCGTGCGACGTCGACGGCCATCTGCGCGACCAGGGCCTCGGCGGAGTCGAAGCGCTCCGTGCCGCGCAGTCGAGCGGTGAAGGTGACGGCGACGCTCTCGCCGTACAGGTCGCCGGTGAAGTCCAGGACGTAGGCCTCGACGCGCTGCTCGTCGCCGGCAAAGGTGGGGTTGGTACCGATCGAGATCGCGGCCGGCAACGTCTCGCCGGAGGCCCGGACGAGCCGACCCGCGTAGACCCCGTCTGCCGGGACGGCGCTGTGCGGCAGCACCTGCAGGTTGGCCGTGGGGTAGCCGAGCTCCCGCCCGCGCTGGTCGCCCCGCACGACGACGCCCTCGACCCGGTGCTCCCGGCCCAGGGCGCCCGCGGCGCTCTCCACGTCGCCGGCCTGCACGCAGGACCGCACGTACGTGCTGGAGAAGTTCGTGCCCGCGTCCCGCGCGACCAGCCCGAGCGCCCGCACCCCGAACCCGAAGCGGCGACCGTCGGCCCTGAGCGAGGTGATGTCACCGGTGCCCTTGTGCCCGTAGCGGAAGTTCTCACCGACGATCACCTCGGCGACGTGCAGGTCTCCGACAAGCATCTCGTGGACGAACTCCTCGGCGCTCAGCCGGGAGAACGCCGGCGTGAACGGCTGCACGCACACCACGTCCACGCCGAGCTGCTCGACGAGGTCGGCGCGCAGGCGCTGGCTGGTGAGCATCGCCGGGTGGCTCCCCGCGCGGACGACCTCGCTCGGGTGCGGGTCGAAGGTGAGCACGACCGAGGGGACACCGAGCTCACGGGCCCGTGCGACGGCCCGCCCGATGATCTCTTGATGCCCACGGTGCACGCCGTCGAAGACGCCGATCGTCACGACGCAGCGACCCCAGCCCGCCGGGGCACTGCTGGTCCCGCGCCACCTCTGCACGCCCCAGACCTTATCGACCGAGCAGCGCGCGCACCCGGCCGGCCGGGACGGCACCCGCCACGCGCTCGACCGTACGACGCGCGTCCGGTCCGATCCCGTGCACGATCGAGCTGTCGAGCCGGGACTGCCAGGGCAGCCCCATCCAGTGCAACCCGGTGACCGGTGACGCGCCGCGGTCGTGCACCGGCTGCCCTTCGTCGTCCAGCGCGGCCGGCACGTCGAGCCACGGGAACGCGGCGTGGAACCCGGTGCACCACAGCACGGTCTGCACCTCGGAGCGGGTGCCGTCCTGCAGGACCAGCGAGCGTCCCGAGGCCCCGACCACCCGGGAGGTCAGCAGGGTCACCTCGCCCCGCTCGATCGGTCCCACGAGCTGCCGTCCGAAGATGGCGTCCCCACGTCGGCGCACGTAGCGCGAGACCGGTCCGTGGGCGTCCGCGCCGAGGATGCCGAAGAGCTGCATCGGCCAGTAGGTCGACAGCCCCAGCACCCGGTCCGGTATGAACCACGGGTCCCCCGGCGTGATCAGCGTGACCGCGTGCGTGCCGAGCAGGTCGAGCGCCAGCTGCGCCGCCGAGTTGCCACCGCCGACGACCGTCACCGCGCCGGGCGGCAGGTCGCCCGGCCGGTCGTAGTCGTAGGAGTGCAGCTGGGTCACACCCGCTTCGAGGTCGGCAGCAGCCGACGGCACGAAGCGGTCGTGGAACGGGCCGGTCGCGACCACCACCTGTGCCGCGCGCACCTCCCCGTCCGGGGTCTGGGCGACGAACCCCTCGGACGTACGGGTCAGGCGCTGCACCGGCGTGCTCGTCCGCACCCGCAGCTCCCAGACCTGGGCGTACGTGCGCAGATAGCCCGCCATCTCCAGCCGGCTCGGCGACGGGTGCTCGCCGTCCGGGAACGCGAGCCCCGGCAGCCGGCTGAAGTGCCGCGGGGTGAACAGCTGGAGCGAGTCCCAGCGCTGGGTCCAGGTGTGTCCGACCTGCTCGGCGCCGTCGACGACGAGCACGGACAGGTGCGGAGCCTTTCGCTGCAGCGCGTGCGCGGCGCCGAGCCCGGCCTGACCAGCGCCGACGACGAGCACGTCCACCTGCCCCGGCAACGGGCCGCGGCCCTCGGTCGGTGCTGTCTGGCCGGGAGTCCCGCGAGCGGTCAGGGGGTCGAGGGCGGTCTCAGGTGCTGCGGTCACGCCGTGGCGCGGCTGTAGACCGGCTCGGTGGTCAACAGCCAGTCGCGGGTCTCCTCCGGCAGCTCCTGCAGCGCGAGGACGAGCACGCCGCCCTGCTGGCCGACCTGCTCCGCGGCGTGGACCCCGAGATCGGCGGCGGCCTGCGCGTCCTCGGCCTCGTGCACCAGCAGCAGCTGCGGCGGCGCGTCCTCGACCTGGTAGCCGGTCAGGAACAGCCGCTCGACCGTGGCCACGTCCGCCGCGGCGGCACGCAGCGCCTCCAGGTAGGCGGTCGGCGGGTCCGCGGGCTCACCGGTCACCGTGCGGGCGCCGATCGGGAACGGCTTGCCGGCGGCCGCCAGCGGGCCGGTCTGGTCCGCCGCGATGCGCAGACCCTGCTCGCCCTGGACCAGCGCCATCCCCACCCCGGGCGGCAGCTGACCGACCAGCTCGTGCACGACGACCTGCGCCAGATCGTGCGTCTCGGGCACCCCCTTGCGTGCGAGGTCGGGATCGGTCCAGGCGACGACCGTGGTCTGGCCGTCGACCTCGGTGACCCAGGGGCTCGGGCCCTGATCGGATGGCAGCACCCCGATCACGACCCAGGTCGCCGCCAGCTGCCACGGGCTCATCGGTCGGTCCTGCTGAGGAAGATCATGCCCGTCAGCCTGCCCGACCACGCCCGCGCTACGCCGGGCCCGCCCGGCGGGCACTGCCAGCAGCGTCAAAGATCAACAGGGAGTGGTCGCCGTGACACGCCGGCGAGTCACGACGACTACGTCCTGTTGATCATGCAGCGACTCCTCAGGGTCGGGTGACCGAGGGGCGCAGCTCCCAGAGACCGCCGAGCACGAGCAGCACGCCCCAGGGCCAACCCTTCGTGAGAACTCCGCCGATCTCGGCCTGCAGCAGCTCGAGCAGCCCGATCGCGGCGACGATGACGGCGATGGCGAGCGGGTTGCACGGGATCCCGAGGCGCGGCAGCACGACCACGGCCAGGATCGCCCCGACCCCGATCATCATGATCGTGCCCGGCGTGAAGTCGCGCCCCGCGTCGCCGATCGTCCCGGACAGGATCGTCACGGTCGCCACCCCCCAGGACGTGACGATGAACCCGGGGACCCACAGCCCGCCGCTGCGGCCGCCCACTGCGGAGCTGACGAGGTAGGTCAGGCCGATGATCAGCGGCATCCAGTAGAGCTTCTTGGGCCCGATCGGCTCGATCGCCAGGATGACGACGAGCCCGCCCAGCAGCAGGGCTGCACCGCGGCCGATCGCCCTGGACGGCGCCGGCTTCGGCGGTCGGGGGACCACGGGGGTGTCGAGCAGCGAGCTCATGTGCTGACCCTTCTGCTGGTGTCACGACGTCGCAGGACGTCGGGACGGTCGGGCCCGATCTCGACGATGGGGAGAAGGGTGCGCAAGGCGGCGTTCTCGACCGGGTCGAGCACGCTGTGCTGCACGCAGGCGGGGACGATCTCGCCGGTCTCGGGGTGGCTCATCGCGTAGTGGCAGGCCGAGAGCCGCTCCTGGACGCTGCGCAGGTGCGGGTCGTCGGCGGTCACACCCTGCTGCATCAGCTGCCAGGCGGGCGCCACGTCGGCAGCGTCCATGAACTGGTGCATGACGAACGTGACCGGGAGGACCCGGTTCGTCAGCAGGGTGCGTAAGCCGACCCGTCGCACCGTGCGGGCGGCCCAGCCGGTCGCCGTGGCCACGACGTCCGGGTGACGTGCGACGACCCGCGTGAGCTGGGCGGCGAGCACGGGCGCCGCCGTCCCGGTGAAGTGCGTGGCCCCGAACAGCGCGAAGAACCGGTCGCGGGCCCTCAGGTCGGCGTCACCGTCCAGGAGCGGGTGCCACCGGTCTCCGGCGACGAACCCGTACGCCGTGCGGTTGCAACGCACGTCACCCTGCTCGAGCACGCGGTAGTCGATCGGGGTGCCTGCGCCCCGCTCGATCTGTTCCCAGACCGCGTCGCCGGTGGTGTTGCGGTAGTCGCCGTGCCAGCGTCGTTCGTCGCCGAGGAACGCGGCTGGCTGGAACGACAACATCCCGTAGCCCATCCGCGACGCCGAACGCACCACGTCCGCGACCTGGTCGAGGTTCTCCGGCGTGACGGTCATGTTGTGCGCGGCGAAGGTCCGCACCCCGTGCAGCGTGCGGAGCCGTTTCAGCTGGTCGGCGAACTTCTTGCGGTACGGGTCGAGCGCCGCCTCCGAGGCGGGGCGGGCGATGCCGCGGCGGCCGTACATCTGCATGTCGAAGTGGGCGGCGAAGCTGACCCGGTCGAGCCGGCGCCTGCCGTCCTTCCCGAGCACCAGCGCGTCGAGGTAGGAGTCGTCGACGTCGCCGTGCGTGAAGCTCATCGGCTCGCGCCCGTGCTCGCGCATGATCAGCAGAGCCTCGGCGTGGTCGTCCGGGGACAGCAGGCTGACCTCCCCGCCGATCAGCTGAGCGTGCGCCCGCGGGCCGCGGATCTTCCTCAGCAACCCCATCTGGGCACGCACGTTGTCGAGCGTGTGGGGTCCGTCGATCCGCACCCGGTTGGCGTCACGCGAGTGATAGCAAGGCGTGCACGCCAGGTTGCACTTGGGAAACACCCCGTGGGTGCCCTCGCAGCCCACCCCGTGCCGGCCGAGCACCTGACCGGGAGTCTTCACGATGTCCGGCAGCCCCTCCCACCGCCGGGCCATCGCCGCCCGGAACTCGGGGTCGTACGGCCGCGTACGCCGTTCCAGGCCTCGCAGCCGGCTGATCATGCGCATCGACGTCTCCTCGGTTCTCTGGACAGGCAACCCGCCGGACCAGTGTGGAACATCCCGGTCGGGCCGGCCGCTCGGCGATCAGCTCAGCGCGCGGTAGCCGGACACGGTGCGTTCCAGGGCGCCGATCCCGACCACCGCGGCCCAGACGCTGGCGAGGAGCCCGGCCCGACCCGGGGCCAACAACCAGAGGCTGTGCACGACGATCGTCTCGGTCCCCTCGGCAATGCCACCGAGGAAGGACAGCGACCGGCCGTCGTCCCGCTGCCGACCGCTGCGCTCGGCGATCGAGGAGAACGCCAGCAGCGCCGTCCCGTTGACGTAGTAGGCGAGCAGCACCGCGAGGAACGGCCAGGGCGTCGCGCCGTACGCGGCGTGAGCACCCACGGCCACCCCGATGACGGTCGCGCCGTACACGCAGAAGTCTGCGGTGATGTCGTAGAAGCCGCCTGCTCCCGCGTCCAGGTTTTCGCGAAGGCGCGCAAGCGGCCCGTCGAGCCCGTCCGCAAGCCGGGACAGCAACCAGGCGCCGAGGGCCAGCGGCCACAGCTGCAGCGCCGCTGCCAGTGCGCTGAGCAGCCCCAGGACGAGCCCAGCGGTCGTGAGCCGGTTCGGCGTGATGCCCGGTCGGTCCAGGACGCGGGCGGTCCGGTCCAGGGCAGGGCCGAGCGCGCGGCGGGCACGGGTGTCGAGCATCAGCCGTGCCGCCTTCGCCGAGCGACCAGCACGACGACCACACCGAGCGCTCCGACGGCGAGCGCGACGAGGTAGGCCGGTGAGGAGACCGCGTCCAGCCCGTAAGCACCGAGCGCGACGTAGGAGACCGTGCCGGGCAGCACCCCGACCGCCGTGCCGAGCACGTAGTCGCGGCCGCGGACCGCGGACAGCCCCGCGGCGTAGTTGACCGCCGTGAACGGTGCCACCGGCAGCAGCCGGAGCGCGATCACCGCCAGGAGACCACGGTCGAGGAGCAGCGCGTCGACCTTCGCGACCCGGGGGCCGGTGAAGCGCTCGACCGCCTCCCGACCTAGCCGCCGGGCGAGCAGGAACGCGCCGACCGCCCCCAGCACCGCCCCCGCCAGCACGAGCACGACGCCGGCCCCGAGCCCGTAGAGGATGCCGCCGGCGACCGACAGGAAAGCCTTGGGGAACGGCGCGAGCGTGAGGAGCCCGTACACCAGGACGAACAGCAGCGGGCCGGCCGGGCCGGCCCGCTCGACGGTGCTGCGGAGCTCCTCCGAGGTGGGCCGGAGCACAACGACCACCAGGACGAACACGGAGACCACCGTGAGCAGCACGGCGAGACGCGGCAGCCAGGGCCGGCGGACTCCCTCGGCGTGTCCCATGAGTCGGGAAGCCGCTAGGTCTGTCACGGTGTTCCCGAACGGCGACGCATCGTGCGACCGTCTCACGGGAGCAGCCGTGACCTCACCTCAGGAGCACCATGCCCCGTACCCCTGACCTCCCCCGGACGGCTGCCGCCGTGCTCCTGGTCGGCCTCGCGCTGTCGGCGTGCGCGGCGCCGGGGAGCGGGCCGTCCACGGCACCCCCCTCGGCCGGCACAGCCGCTCCGTCGTTCGCCGACGTCGAGGCGCAGGCGAAGGGCCAGACCGTGTCGCTCTGGATGTACGGCGGTGACGAGCAGGGCAACGCCTACGTCGACAGAGACTTGGTCCCGGCGGCCGCCGCCGAGGGCGTGACCCTGCGCCGGGTGCCGGTGGCCGACACCGGTGAGGCGATCACGCGGATCCTGTCCGAGCGTCAGGCCGGCAGCACGGACGGCGACGTGGACCTGGTCTGGGTCAACGGCAACAACTTCGGCACGGGCAAGCAGGCCGGCGGCTGGCTGTGCGGCTGGGCGAAGGACCTGCCCAACCGGAAGTACGTGGACCCGGCAGACCCGCTGCTCGTCACCGACTTCGGCACCCCGATCGACGGGTGCGAGTCGCCGTGGCACAAGGCGCAGTTCACGCTGGTCTACGACTCCGCGAAGGTGCCCGACCCGCCGACGACGCTGCAAGGCGTGCTCGACTATGCGCGGGCTCACCCTGGGCGCTTCACCTATCCGGCGCCGCCGGACTTCACCGGCTCGGTGTTCCTGCGCGAGGTGGCGGTGGCCGAGAGCGACGTGCCGGTCGACTACACGCAGGAGGCGGCCGCGAAGGTCACGCCAGGTCTCTACAAGACCTTGAGGGACCTGGCCCCGTCGCTCTGGCGTGAGGGCAAGACCTATCCGAAGGACCAGGCCGAGCTGGACAAGCTCTATGCCGGTGGCGAGGTCGACTTCACCATGACGTACGGGCCCGCGACGCTCACCGACCTGGTCGCCAAGGGGACGTTCCCGAAGACCACCAAGGTGCTGACGCTCGCTGGCGGCACGGTCGGCAACGCCAGCTTCCTCGCGATCCCGTCGACCTCCGGCAGCCAGGCCGGCGCGAAGGTGGTCGCGAACCTTGCGCTCTCGCCCGAGCAACAGCTGAAGAAGGCCGAGCCCGACGTCTGGGGGCAGTTCACGGTGCTCGACCCGGCGCGGCTGGACGCGGCCGACAAGGCGGCCTTCGCGGGCCTGCCGAGCTCCCCCGTGGTGCCCTCCTACGCTGTTTTGAGCAGAGATGCGCATGCCGAGCTGGGGTCCGCGTGGGTCCCGGTGCTCGACGGGGGCTGGCGCCGGCAGGTGCTCGCCGGGTCGTGAGGTCACGCTCGAGCGCCTGGCTGGTGCTACCCGCCCTGCTCCCGGTGGTCCTCGTCCTCGGGGCGGGGGCGGGCACGGCCGCGCTGCAGTCGCTGGGGCTCATGCCGCTCGTGGGGGTGCCGCGTCTGTCGCTCGACGCCTACACCGATCAGGGCGCGGACCTGCTCACCGCCACCCGGCTGTCGCTCGGCATCGCTGCGGCCGCGACGGCGCTCGCGGCTGCCGTCGGGCTCGTCACCGCACTCGCCGTGGTCGGCCTGCTCGGTGGCCGCCGCTCCGGCCGCGCGGTCGGCGGAGTCTCGGTGCTGACCGTCCCGGTGCCGCACCTGGTCGGCGCTGCCTCCATGGGGCTGCTGCTCGCCGACTCCGGTGTGCTCGCCCGGTGGCTGGGGCTCGACTCGCTCGGCGGTGTCGTCGGCGGGCCGCTCTGGCTCGCGGTCGTGCTCGAGTACGCCTGGAAGGAGTCGGCGTTCATCGCACTCGTCGTCGCGGGCACGCTCGCGACCCGGGTCAGCTCGTTCGACGAGACCGCCGCGCTGCTCGGGGCCGGCCGACGGCAACGGCTGCGCCGGGTGACGCTGCCGCTCTCACAGCCGGCGCTGATCGCAGCGTCCGCGCTCTCGTTCGTGTACGCGCTCGGGTCCTACGAGGTGGCGTTCCTGCTGGGCCGGGTGTATCCCGAGCCGCTGCCGGTGCTCGCCTATCGGCTGTTCACCTCGGTCGACCTGACGACGCGCCCGCAGGCCGCCGCGGCTGCTGTCGTCACGACCACCCTGTCCGTCACCGTCCTGCTGCTCGCCCTCGCCGCGCTCCGACGGAGCCCGGCATGGCGATGAGCGGTCACCTGCACCCCGGCACCCGCCCCGCGCGGACGCAGGGGTGGAGGCTGCTGCACCTAGGGCTCGGCGCCTGGTTCCTGCTACCGCTGGTGCCGCTGCTGCTCTGGGCGGTCGCCGACCGCTGGTCCTTCCCCGCCTCGCTGCCTCAGGACTACGGGCTCTCCGGCTGGCGCGGCGCGCTCGACCAGGACGCCGCCCGGGCGTTCGGCCGCTCGCTGCTCCTCGGCCTCTCGGTCGCCGCGCTCGCCACCCCCGCCGGGGCGCTGGCCGCCCGCGGTCTCGCGCTGGGCCGGGTGCCCCTGCCGGGCCTGGTCGGCGCCGTCCTGCTGGCACCCGTCGCGTTCCCGGCCTTCGCCGTGGCGCTGGGGCTCGACGTGCTGCTCATCCGGGTCGGCCTGCCGAACCTGGTCGGCGTCGTCCTGCTGCTGACGGTTGCCGCGATCCCTTACACGACGTACGCGATGCGGGTCGCCTTCGGCGCCTACGACCTGGCTTACGAGGACGAGGCCCGCACGCTCGGCGCCACCCGGGCTCAGGTGCTGCTCCGGGTGCAGCTGCCGATGCTCGCGCCGGCCCTGTCCGGGGCAGCGTTCCTGGCGTTCCTGGTGGCGTGGAGCGACTACGTCGTCACCGTGCTGATCGGGGGCGGGCAGGTCGTGACCCTGCCGCTCGTCGTGGCCTCGGCCGCCTCGGCCATCGGCAACGAGGCGGTCGTCGCGTCCACCTCGCTGGCGGCGATCGTGCCGCCCCTCGTCCTGCTCGTCCTGGTGCGCCTTCTCGGTCGACGGCGGCCGACCGGACCAGCACGATGAGCGCCCACCTCGAGCTGCGCGGTCTCACCCGGCAGCACGCGTCCGACGGTCCGCCCGCGCTCGACGCGCTGGACCTCGATGTCCGCGCCGGAGCGTGCGTCGCGCTGCTCGGACCCTCGGGGTCGGGCAAGACGACGGCACTGCGCCTCGCCGCCGGGCTCGAGCTGCCGGACGGGGGCACGGTCCTTCTGGACGACAAGGACGTCGCGGGGGTGCCACCGGAGAAGCGCAGCACGGCGATGGTGTTCCAACGCCCGCTGCTCTTCCCGCACCTGTCGGTGCTCGACAACGTCGCGTTCTCCGCCCGGGTGGCCGGCCGCTCCCGCCGGGAGTCCCGGACCGACGCCCAGCGCTACCTGGAGCTGGTGCAGCTCGGGGCGTACGGCCGACGGGGTGCGCACGAGCTGTCCGGCGGACAGGCCCAGCGGGTCGCGCTCGCCCGCGCGCTCGCCGCTCGCCCGGCGGTGCTGCTCATGGACGAGCCGTTCAGCGCGCTCGACGTGGCGCTGCGCGAGAACATGCACGTGCTGCTCCGCGACCTTCGCACCGAGCTGCAGCCGACGATCCTGCTGGTGACGCACGATCCGCTGGAGGCGGCGGCGCTGGCCGACACCGTCGCAGTGCTGGACGCAGGGCGGCTGCAGCAGCACGCCCCGACCAGTGAGCTCTACACCCGCCCCGCCACCCTGCGGGTGGCCCGGCTGCTCGGGGGTCGCAACGAGGTTGCCGGCACGGTGACGGCGGGCACGCTCCACAGCGCCTACGGCCAGACCCCCACGACGCTCTCCGACGGTCAGGCGGTGCTGGTGGTCCGCCAGGAAGCCGTTGCTCTGGTCGCACCCGGCGGACCGGAGCTGCAGGCGGAGGTGCAGGACGTACGCCCGCACGGCGCCCGCCTTCTCGTGACGGTGCGCAGACAGACCGAGTCGCTGCTCGCCGAGGTCCCCCCGGG
>JBBSTR010000004.1:0-78348 GCA_038235705.1 Mycobacteriales bacterium | reverse complement strand
TGGTGAACGGGTTCCCGACCAGCTTGAAGGCGTCCTTGGAGTCGGCGACCAGGCCCAGCAGGATGACGTTGTCGGTCGTGACCACGTCGACCTGCCCGGTGCGCAGCGCGTCGGCACACTTGGAGTAGACGTCGAACAGGACGATGTTGTCGGTGTACTTCTTGATCGTCTCGGCCGGGGTGGACCCGGTGACCGAGCACACCTTCGAACCGGCCGCCTTGAGGTCCTCTGGACCCTTGATCTTGTCGTTGTCCTTCTTGACCATCAGGTCCTGGCCGGCCTCGTAGTAGGGGCCGGCGAACCCGACGAGCTCCTTGCGCTTGTCGTTGATCGTGTAGGTCGCGGCGACGATGTCGACCTTGCCGTCCGTGATCAGCTGCTCACGCAGCTTCGACGGCGCCTCGGTGTACTCGATGCCGTCCGGGCCGATGCCGAGACCCTTCGCGATGATCTTCGCGATCTCGACGTCGAAGCCCTCCGGCTTGTCGCCGAGACCCTTGAGGCCGAAGCCCGGCTGGTCGAACTTGGTGCCGACCCGGAACTTTCCGGCGGCGGCCAGCTTGGCCATCGTCGTGCCGGCCTCGAACGAGGCGGCCGGCGCGCTCGAACCGCTCGCGGCCGGCTCGGAGGTGCCGGGGGCAGACCCAGCGCTGCTGCCGCAGGCGGCCAGCGCCATGGCGAGCGTTGCGGTCAGGGTGAAGGTGGACAGCTTCTGGAGCTTCATGCAGAGGTGCCTCTCGGGAAAGGGGTGATCAGTGCGTGAGGATCTTGGACAGGAAGTCGCGTGCGCGCTCGCTGCTGGTGCCGTCGAAGAAGGACTCCGGTGGGGTGTCGTCGAGCACGCGTCCGGCGTCGAGGAAGACGATCCGGTCCGCGGCCGAGCGAGCGAAGCCCATCTCGTGGGTGACGACGACCATCGTCATGCCCTCGTCGGCGAGGCCTTTCATCACGTCGAGGACCTCGCTGATGAACTCGGGGTCCAGCGCCGAGGTGGGCTCGTCGAAGAGCATGACCTTGGGCTGCATCGCCAAGGACCGTGCGATCGCGACGCGCTGCTGCTGACCGCCGGACAGCTGCGCGGGCATGGCGTCAGCCTTCTTGGCGAGCCCGACCCGTTCCAGCAGCGCTATGGCCCGCTCCTTGGCCTCGGTCTTGGACACGCCACGAACCTTGACCGGCCCGAGCATCACGTTGTCGAGCACGCTCTTGTGGGCGAACAGGTTGAACGACTGGAAGACCATGCCGATCTCGGAGCGCAGCCGCGCCAGGTCCTTGCCCTCGGCCGGCAACAGCTCGCCCTCGAGCCGGATCTCGCCGGAGCTGATCGTCTCCAGACGGTTGATCGTGCGGATCAGCGTCGACTTGCCGGAGCCCGACGGCCCGAGCACCACGACCACCTCGGCGGGGTGCACCTGGAGGTTGATGTCGGTCAGAACCTGCAGGTCGCCGTACTGCTTGCAGACCTTGGACAAGGTCAGCAACGGCTGACCTGTGCTCTTGCTCACCTCGACCATGGGCAGACCCTGGCACCCCCGGTCGCAGTGAGTCCACTCAACCGGCAGAACGTGATCGTGTCTTTACACGGCGAGGGCCCTCAGAAGGCCGGTGTCTCCGGCATCCGGAAGGGCCGGGGCGGTGGTTTGAGGTCCGCGCGGGGGCAGTCCGCCAGGCGATAGCCGCCGAACCCGAGGGCCTCGTCGCAGAGGGCTTCCACGCTCCAGCCGGTCGCCTGCCCGAACTGCGTGATCGTGACGCGGTAGATGGTGATCGCGTAACGGGTCGGAGCCCCGTACGTCACCTGCAGGCTGCCGATCAGGACGGCGTCGCCCGCGGTGCCGTGCGGCCCGTCGAAGGGCCGGTCGTACCGCTGCCAGAGCGTCGGGCTGCTCCACCAGGCGCCGGCGCCGTGAACGTCGTGCAGGGCCAGCTCGACGAGCACCTCGCGAGCGGCCTGCTCCGGGAGCACTGCCGCAGGCCGGATCACCTCGGTGACGGCGTCGTCGAAGTAGACCTGAGCCGCCAGCTCTTCGAGAGGATCCATGGCCGGTGTCTCGGCAGGCCAGCCCCGCTACCTAACTGTGGTCGCGGCAGCAGGGCGTCGGGCCGGGGGTCTCGAACGGGACGACCGTCCCGCCGACGGCTGGGTCGACGGTCAGGACCAGCGTGCCGCCGGTGAAGACCGGTCGCACGAACTCCCGGGTGACCAGGGGCGTCCCGGGGGCAGGCTCGGCGCCGCCGAGCAGCACCACCCGGTCGACCGTCTGCAGCGCGTCGGCGACGGTGACCGTCCCGACGAGGCGCTCGATCCCGGGGTAGTGCACGGCCCTTCCGCCGACACGCGAGAGGTGTGCGGCCGCCGCGACTCTGCCCCCGGCGCCGGTGTCCGGGCCGGTCGTGGCCCGCAGCGCTGAGACCTGTCCGCCACCCACCAGCTCGACCGACAACGCCACGTGCTGCGGAGCCGTGCACGCACACAGGTGCGTCGCCACGGAGACGACCGCCGGTCCCCACGCGTCGAGGAGGGTCCTGGCGAGGTGGTCTGCCTCAGGCACCGTCGGAGTGAGCAGGTCGATGCCGACCACGGTCGTCACGACGGGTAGACGAAGATCGGGTTCGTGTAGAACCAGAGGTCCTTCCACGGGTCCGCGTCGCCGACCACGTCCTGCACGGGACCCGCTGGGTCGACAGAGGCACCGTAGAGCCCGGTGCCGAGCCGGGCCCCGTCCGAGCCTCGCATCCGCAGGTAGATCGGGCCGGAGAGGTTGCCGAGCTGTGTCACGACCGTCTTGGTGCCGGTGATCCCGCGCGCGTCGAAGCTGCCGTAGACCCTCGTGCCCGGGGCGCGGAAGTTGTCGGTGTCCTGGGTCGGGCCCGTGATGTTGCCCTTGATCAGATCGACCTTGGCCAGCTTGGGCACGAACTCCGACCAGTTGGGCCGGGTCGCGGTCGTGATCGTCGTGACGACCTCGACCTTGCTTCCCCTGGGGGCCACCAGGACCCCGCCGAGCGGGACGGACTTCCCGGCCGCGCGGACGTGGACGTCGAGCGCACCGATCAGCCCACCGTGGTCCACCCACACCCGACCTGCGCGCAGGCCAGCCATGACCGCGGCGTACGAGAAGTCGGTCGAGCCGACGTGCGTACGGCTGTAGTAGCCCGGCCAGAAGTCACCGTTGTCGAGCTTGGGCCCGCTCGGGTCGTACATCGGGCCGCCGTAGAAGCCCTGGGTCGTGAAGTTCTGGTCGCCGCGCTGCGCGGTCTCCGCGTAGACCTGGTGGGAGTCGGAGTTCGCCGTGATCCACCACGGCTTTCCCTCGGCGAGCAGGCTGTCCCAGAGGCCGCCGACCGTCGAGGTCATCCAGTCGAAGCCGCCGTAGGTGCGGTAGCTTTCCAGCGGATATCCGGCGAAGCTGGACGAGCCGGGGGAGTTGTCGTAGTAGCCGCGGCCCGAGCCGGGGCCGATCGGCGCGGGGATGCCGGCGGCCTGGTGGCCGGGGGCGCCTTCCATGCCGACGGCGATGCTCGGGGCGGTGTCGCGCCAGCCGCGGATCTCGTGCGGGCTGTCGATGCCCTTGCGCGCGGGGTGGTTGGCGAACATCAACGCGTCCTGGACGCGCTTGCTGTCCACGGCCGACGCGAGGTAGGTCAGGCCGGTGCGAGCGAGTGCCTCGTTCGCCGGCGTGCTCTTGCTGCGGGCGCCCGTGCCGTCCGGGCCGGACCCGTCGTAGTCGACCTCGAACTGCTTGAGGACTGCGACCTCGTTCGCGCCCGGGTGCACGAACACGGTGCCGTGCTCGGCGGCGGGGATGTTCCACTCCAAGCCTTGGAACACCAGGGTGTCCTTGATCAGCGCGCGGGCCGCCTTGATGTCCGGGTTGACCTTCTCGACGCCGATCCGGGTGTGCTGCGCCGTGCCGTGGTCGGTGATGACCATCCAGTCCAGGCCGTATGCGTTGGCGTGCTGGACCTGGTCGATCACCCGGTAGATCCCGTCCGGGGAGAACTGGGTATGGATGTGGTGGTCGCCGGACAGCCAGCGGAAGCCGCCGAGCGGGGCCGGGTCGCTGCGTGGGACCGAGCCGTCGGCGGCTAGCGCCGGGCTGGCTCCTGCCAGCCCGAAAGCGGACAGCGCGGCCGTACCGGCACCGAGGACACCGGCCGACTGCAGGAACCGCCGACGATCCAGCTGGCGTGGGGCGAGCGCGCCGTCCGGCACCTCGAGGTTCATCGCGTCCGGCACCTCGACCGGCTCGTGGGAGTGGGAGTGCGGGTGGTCGTGCGGCTGCTCATGGTCGTGGCTCACAGGGGTCCCTCCAGCGGGTTGTCCGACGGCGAGATGCTGACGGGCCGAGAGGACCGGGCGAGGCCCTGGCGGCGAACGTCGCATGAACGCCGGGCGACAGGTCCGGCCGCCGTAGCCTTGACCCGGTGACGCTGACCGAGACCCGTGAGGCACCTCGCACGTACGAGGTGCGCACCTACGGCTGCCAGATGAACGTGCACGACAGCGAGCGCATCGCCGGGCTGCTGGACCAGGCCGGCTACGCGCCGGTGGCCGAGGGTGGGGCGCCGGACGTGGTGGTGTTCAACACCTGCGCCGTACGGGAGAACGCGGACAACCGGCTGTACGGCAACCTCGGGCACCTCAAGCCGGTCAAGGACGCGACGCCGGGCATGCAGATCGCCGTCGGCGGATGCCTGGCGCAGAAGGACCGGGCGACCATCACCGATCGGGCGCCGTGGGTGGACGTGGTGTTCGGCACGCACAACGTCGGCGCGCTGCCGGTGCTGCTCGAGCGGGCTCGGGTGGAGCAGGAGAGCCAGGTCGAGCTGCTCGAGGCGCTCGAGACCTTCCCGTCCGCGCTGCCGGCCCGGCGGGCCAGCGTCGCGAGCGCGTGGGTGAGCATCAGCGTCGGCTGCGACAACACCTGCACCTTCTGCATCGTCCCGTCGTTGCGCGGCACCGAGCAGGACCGCCGGCCCGGCGACGTCCTACGTGAGGTGGAGGTGCTGGCCGACCAGGGTGTGCTCGAGGTGACGCTGCTCGGGCAGAACGTCAACTCCTACGGGCGCAGCTTCGGCGACCGGTATGCCTTCGGGGCGCTGCTGCGGGCCGTGGGCAGAACCGGCGTGGAGCGGGTCCGGTTCACCAGCCCGCACCCGCGCGACTTCACCGACGACGTGATCGACGCGATGGCGGAGACGCCGGCGGTCTGCCCGTCGCTGCACATGCCGCTGCAGTCCGGGTCGGACGCGGTGCTCAAGGCGATGCGGCGCTCCTACCGCTCCGAGCGCTTCCTCGGCATCCTTGACCGGGTCCGGGCGAAGATCCCGGACGCCGCGATCACCACAGACATCATCGTCGGCTTTCCCGGCGAGACCGACGCCGACTTTGAAGACACCCTGCGGGTCGTCGAGCAGAGCCGGTTCTCGGGCGCCTTCACCTTCCAGTACAGCCCGCGCCCGGGCACCCCGGCGGCCACGATGGCCGACCAGGTGCCGCCCGAGGTGGTCCGTGAGCGGTACGACCGGCTCGTGGTGCTGCAGGACCGGATCACCTACGACGGGATGCTCGCCACGGTCGGCTCCACGCAAGAGGTGCTGGTGCACGCGCCGGCGGGACGCAGCGGTCGGATGTCAGGGCGGCTGCGTGACAACCGACTCGTGCACCTGGCGCCCCAGGACGGCGTCCGGGTCGGCGACGTGGTCGAGGTCGTCGTGACAGGGGCTGCGCCGCACTACGTGCTGGCGGACGGTGCCGTCGTGTCCCACCGGCGGACGCGAGCCGGCGACCTCGGGGAGAGCCCTGCCGAGGACGACGCCTGCGGCTCCCCGGCCGGCGGTTCGGCGACGATGCTCGGGATGCCCTCCCGGCGGGCCTGAGCTGGGCCTATCTCCGGAGCGAAGACAAGATCGTCGGGACCGGTCCGGTCGGGCTGCTAAGGCTGGGCTCGGGCAGGTCCGCGGTCGGGGTGGGGCTCGGGGCGGTCGGCGTCGGGGTGGGCGCGTCCGACGGGGCCGGCGGGTCGGACGGCCGCGGCGGGTCCGTCGGCACGGGCGGGGCCGACGGGTCGACCTGGGCAGCGCCACCGCGGGTGGGCCGTCCCGAGAGGCAGGTCGTGCAGGAGAACCAGTCCTCACGGCTCGACCCGGCCGTCACGTCGACCGTGCGTTCGTGCTCGAACCTGTCGCGAAGGACCGCACCGGTGGTCACCGGGAGCCCCACCAGGCGGAAGCCCTGCTCGTCGAGCGCAGCGACCGACGGGGCGACCGCGAGCGGGCTGCCAGGGGCGGGGGTGCTGAACATCAGCGCGTCGCGGGCCACGTCGGTCCCGGCCGGCGGGGTCGCGTAGCCGCCCACCATGGTTGCGCCGGGGACCAGGACGGTGTCGGGGCTGTCGCAGCCGGCCGGGTTGGCCGGGAAAGCACCGGCGCCGACCCAGGCAGGGACGAGATTTCGCGTGGTCTGGGTCTGCGCGGTGCCGGGGGCCGACGGGCTCAGCATCAGCGAACCGCCTGGCGCTACGGAGAACCGACCGTCGACGTCGGTGCGGGCGGCGAACGAGACCGCGACGGTGCCGTCCTCGGCCTGCTCGAAGCGAGAGACGAACAGGTCGGTGAGCGGCGCGCCGGTCGTGTCGAGAGCTCGGCCGACGACCGTCGCGCACGCGGTCAGGGGGGACTGAACGGTGGTGGGGCTGACCGGCAGGAGCGCGGTGATCGGGACCTGTGCCTCGGTCGGTGAAGCCGTTGCGGTGCCGCCGGGGGACCCGGGACCGGTGGTGGCCGGGGCCGACGCGACCGGCGGTGACGTCAGCGGGGCTGCCGCGGCCACCGTCGGGGCAGCCGGCGTCGGCACGGAGGAGTCCTGTTCCGGGACGACGGGCGAGGCGGCCAGCTGCGCTCGGGCGGCCGGCAGCAACGCCTGCTCCTTGCCGTTGCCGAGCCCGGAGACGGTGAGGGCGCCCCCGACCGCGGCGACAGCGACGAGCCCAGCGAGCCCGGCGGTGAGCTGAGCGCGGCGTACCCGCCGGTGCTGCGCCTTGGTGAGCATCGCGGCGTACGCGCCGGAAGGTGGTTCCAGGCTCAGGAAACCACGGTGGGGGAGCGCCTCGGGCAGGCCGTGCGGGAGCGCCTCGGGCGGGAGGTCCTCGGGGTCGCGGTCGACAGGCACCTCAGACGACCTGCATCGCGACGAGCAGCGCGGTGCGGCCCTCCGAGAGCGAGCGCTTGATCGTCCCCTCGGGACGGTTCAGCGCCGCAGCAACCGCGGCTACCGGAAGATCGGCGTAGTAGTGCAGCAGCACCGGCATGCGCAGCCGGTCGGGGAGCCGCTCGACGAGGTCGCGCAGCCACGGGTCGGCTGCTGGCGTCGAGGGTTCGGTCACCTCGGCGATCCGGTCGTTGAGCCGACGGTCGCGACTCTGCCGCCGCCAGTGGTCACGGGCCTGGTTCGCGGCCACCGTGTAGAGGTAGGCGCGCGGCTCACGGACCGTCGTCCAGCGGCCGAGCAGTCGGGCAAAGCTCTCTGCGGCGATGTCGTGCGCGACGTCGATGTCCCCGACGAGCGAGGCGCACCAGCCGGCGAGGCTCGGGTAGTGCTGGACCCACAGTGCCTGGGCAGCCTCCTCACGCCCGGTACGGGCGAGCGTCGGGATTGCTGGGAGGACAGGGATGACCGCACCGTTCCTCTGAGGTGTTGCCGCCGAGCTCACGTGTCCCCTTCACCCTCTCCCATCCCTTACGACGTGCGGGGAGGCTCACAGGTTCGCACTATCTTCTCCAGGTGTGAACCCCGACGACGTCGTCGCCTTCCTCAAGACGTCCTCCGAGCCGGAGATCGCTGTCGCCGTCGACGAGCTCGGCGTGCCGGTGGTGCTCGACGTCGTCTTCGACGGGATGGCCGAGCGGTTCGGCGTCCGGCCTGGGCGGCTGCCAGGCACGCTGGCGTTCCGGCTGGACCACGACGGGACGACGTACGCGCGAGGGGTGTCCCTGACGGAGGGTGGCGCCCGCTCGGTGAGCGAGCCCACCGAGCTCGTCGACCCCAGGGCGACGCTGCGGCTGTCGCTGGTGCGGCTGCTCCGGGTCGCGGTCGGGGTCCAGGACCCGAAGCGGCTTGCGGTCACCGGTCGGCTCCGACTGTCCGGCGACGTGGTGTGGGCGATCACCACGCTGGGGTCCCTCGAGCCGTGAGGGTGCTTGCGGTCGTCGGACCGACCGCGACCGGCAAGTCCGACCTCGCCGTCCGGCTCGCGCAACGTCTCGGGGGAGAGGTGGTGAACGCCGACTCGATGCAGCTGTACGTCGGGATGGACATCGGCACGGCCAAGCTGACCCTGGTCGAGCGGGAAGGGGTGCCCCACCACCTGCTCGATGTGTGGCCGGTGACCCGGACGGCGACCGCGGCCGACTACCAGCAGCTGGCCAGGGGGGTGCTCGACGACCTGCTCGCCCGCGGGGTCACGCCGGTCGTCGTGGGCGGGTCCGGCCTCTATCTGCGCGCGGCCCTGGACGACCTGCGCTTCCCCGGCACCGACCCGGTCCTGCGGTCACAGCTGGAGGACGAGCTGGGGGCACACGGGTCGCTGGCGCTGCACGCGCGGCTGCGCGGGCTGGCTCCCGAAGCCGCGGCACGGATGGAACCCACCAACGGGCGCCGGGTCGTCCGGGCGCTCGAGGTCGTGCTGCTCACCGGCGAGATGCCGGGCAGGCTGACCTCCTACGAAGCGCTCTACGACACGGTCCAGGTCGGGCTGGACGCGAGCAACCTGGCTGATCGGGTGGCCGTACGGGTCGACCGGATGTGGGAGCAGGGCCTGGTCGGCGAGGCGGCCGCGCTGCCCGGGCTGCGCGACGGGTTGACGGCCAGCCGAGCCCTCGGTTATGCGCAGGCTCTCGCCCAGCTCGACGGGTCTCTCGCCGAGCCGGCGGCCAGGGAGAGCACGGTCGTGGCGACGCGCCGGTTCGTACGACGTCAGCGGGCCTGGTTCCGTCGTGACCCCCGGGTCCACTGGCTGCGCAGGGACGGCACTGAGGTTGACCAGACCGAGGAACTGTTGAGCTGATCGGCCGCTTCACCCGTACGGGCGATGCATCGCCCCCGGGGTCGACCGACACCCTCGGCATGACTGCACCCTCCGTCTTCGCGACCCCCGCCCCGATCCCGGGCGCGCCGCTGCGCTCGGCCCTGGCCCGGTCCGCGTCGGACGGCACGCTCGAGCTGCTCTACCAGCCCGAGATCGACCTCGACACCGGCGGCATCGTCGCGATGGAGGCGCTGCTGCGCTGGCACCACGCCGACCTCGGTCTGCTGGCCCCGGCCCAGTTCCTGCCTGAGGCCGAGCGGACGGGTGACGCCGTCCCGATCGGTGACTGGGTGCTCGCTACCGGCGCCGCCGAGCTGGCCTCGTGGTGCGGGCTGGCCTGCGGCCCGACGCAGCTGTGGCTGAACGTCACGGCCTCGCAGCTGCAGTCGCCCCGCTTCGCCGCGTCGGTCGCGGAGACCGTTGCCGCGTACGGGCTCGCGCCGGGCCTGCTCGGGCTGGAGCTGAGCGAGGCCACCCTTCACACCCTCGGCCTCGACGCCCGACCGGTGCTGGCCGAGCTGCGTCTGGCCGGCGTCGCGCTGGCGGTGGACGACCTCGCCGGCCCCCCCGCGACGCTCGGCGCGATCGGCCTGCTGCCCGTCTCGGCCGTGAAGCTGGGGCAGCGACACGTCCGCGGGATCGACGCCGGAGGGATCGAGCCGGTCGCGGCGACCCTGATCCGGGCCGCCCACGATCGCGGGCTCTACGTCGTGGCGTCCGGGGTGGAGACCTGGGCGGAGGCCGACCGCTTGCGGGAGCTCGGGTGCGACCGGGCGCACGGCTGGCTGTACGCCTCGGCGACCCGGGCCGACAAGGCCCGTTGGCTGCTCTCTGCGCGCTCTGCCTGGGAGCGCACGTGCCGCCCGATCGAAGCGGCCGACCCCTTCCCCTCACCGCGTGCGGGATAGCGTCTGGCGGGTGAGGTTCTGGAAGGGTCACGGCACCGGCAACGACTTCGTCGTGCTGCTGGACCCGGACGGCACGCTGCAGCTGACCGACGCGCTGGTCGTGGCGCTCTGCGATCGTCGCACCGGCATCGGGGCCGATGGTGTGCTCCGGGTCGTGCTCAGCGACCGGGTGACCGAGGAGACCGTGACACCCGGCGCGCGGTGGTTCATGGACCACCGCAACGCCGACGGCAGCCGGCCGGAGATGTGCGGTAACGGCGTTCGGCTGTTCGCGCACTTCCTGCTCTCGCAGGGGGAGATCCAGCCGGGGACCGTGCCGATCGCGACCCGTGGCGGCGTCAAGCAGGTCGAGGTGACCGACGGCGACGTCACGGTCGACATGGGACCGGCGGTGGTCGGCGAGCCGGTGCTCGTCGACGGAGACGTCGCCACGTACGTCGACATGGGCAACCCGCACGGGGTGCTGCCGGTGCTCTCGGTCGACGCGCTCGGCGAGCTGCACCCGGACCGCCTGGACCTCAACGTGGAGTACGTCGAGCGTGCCGGGCCCGCACACCTGAGGATGCGCGTGCACGAGCGGGGCGTCGGGGAGACCCTGTCCTGCGGCACCGGAGCCTGCGCGGCGGTCGTCGCCGACAGCCTGGCGGGCGGGGCTGAACGGGGCACGCCCGTACGGCTCGACGTCCCCGGCGGCACGCTGACCATCACCTGGCGGGAGGACGAGCACGTGCTCCTGCGGGGACCCGCTGTGATCGTGGCCTCCGGAGACTGGCTGCTCTGAGCCGTCCTTGCCGTCGTGGCCCGGTTGCGCCGAGAGAGAACTCCCGTGCCACACGTTGGGCGACGTGTCACGCTGGTCGGGATGACCCGACCCTTGGACCGCCCCGACACCTCCGCCCCGAGCGGCCCTGCGACGATCCGGCTCGACGACGGACTCCTCCCGCTGGACCCCGCGACGTCAGAGCCGACCACCGGCGACCTCGACCTCGAGGCCCGCACGGGGCTGCGCCGGGTCGCCGGCATCCGCACGGACCTCGAGGACGTCACCGAGGTCGAGTACCGCCAGCTGCGCCTCGAGCGGGTCGTGCTCATGGGCGTCTACCCCTACGGAGACGCGGTGGGCGCCGAGAACTCGTTGGCCGAGCTGCAGGCGCTCGCCGAGACCGCGGGGTGCCAGGTGCTTGCAGGGCTGGCGCAACGACGAGAAAAGCCTGACCCGGCCACCTACGTGGGCTCCGGCAAGGCCCGCGAGCTGCGGGACGCCGTGCTTGCCAGCGGCGCCGACACCGTCATCTGCGACGGCGAGCTGACCCCGGGCCAGCTGCGGCAGCTCGAAGAGCTCGTCAAGGTCAAGGTGATCGACCGAACCTGGCTGATCCTCGACATCTTTGCCCAGCACGCGACATCGCGTGAGGGCAAGGCCCAGGTCGAGCTGGCTCAGATGACCTACATGCTGCCGCGCCTGCGCGGCTGGGGCGAGTCGCTGTCTCGTCAGGGCGGCGGTGGCGGTGGTGGCGCCGGAGGGGCTGGCGGTGGCGTCGGCACCCGCGGGCCGGGCGAGACCAAGATCGAGACCGACCGCCGACGGATCCGCAACCGCAAGGCCAAGCTGTCCCGCGAGATCGCCGAGATGAAGACCTCCCGTGACACCAAGCGGGCCTCCCGCGAGCGGGGCCGCGTGCCGTCGGTCGCGATCGCCGGCTACACCAACGCGGGCAAGAGCTCGCTGCTGAACCGGCTGACCGGTGCCGGCGTGCTCGTCGAGGACGCGCTGTTCGCGACGCTCGACCCGACCGTGCGTAAGGCCGAGACGACCAGCGGACGCGAGTTCACGCTCACCGACACCGTCGGGTTCGTGCGCCGGCTGCCGCACCAGCTCATCGAGGCCTTCCGCTCGACGCTGGAGGAGGTGGCGGGGGCCGACCTGCTGCTGCACGTCGTCGACGGGAGCCACCCCGACCCGGCCGGCCAGCTGGCCACCGTGCGCGAGGTGCTCGCCGACATCGGCGCCGACACGGTGCCGGAAGTCGTCGTGGTCAACAAGTGCGACCTCGTCGACCCGCTCGTGCTCGGCAGCCTGCAGCGGCGCGAGAAGCACCTGGTCGCCGTCTCGGCTGTGACCGGCGAAGGCATGGAAGCCTTGCAGGCGCTGCTCGAGGACCGGGTGCCGCACCCCGATCTGCTGGTCGAGGTGCTCCTCCCGTACGCGGAAGGGGCCCTGGTCTCGCGCGTGCACGACCAGGGCGAGGTGCTGGTCGAGGAGCATGAGGCCGATGGGACACATCTGCAGGCGCGGGTCGGCCCCGGGCTCGCTGCCGAGCTGGAGAAGTTCTCCGTCTAGAGCTTGCGCAGCACCGTCACGACACGACCGAGGATGGTCGCGTGGTCGCCCGGGATCGGAGCGTACGACGCGTTGTGCGGCAGCAGCCAGGTGTGTCCTTCACGACGGGACAGCGTCTTGACCGTCGCCTCACCCTCGATCATGGCAGCGACGATGTCGCCGTTGTCGGCGTCCGGCTGCTGACGCACAACGACCCAGTCCCCGTCGGCGATCGCTGCGTCGATCATCGAGTCACCGACCACCTTGAGCAGGAACAAGGTGCCTCCACCCACCAACGACCTGGGTAGCGGGAAGACCTCCTCCACGGACTCCTCGGCGAGGATCGGTCCACCGGCGGCGATGCGCCCGACCACCGGGACGTACGCCGGGCTGGGGCGCCCGTCCCGCTCGCCGGTGTCGTCGACCGGGCTGCCCTCGCGCACACCGTTCTCGTCGGGCATCCGGATGTCGATCGCCCGCGGCCGGGCTGCGACACGCTGGAGGAAGCCCTTCTTGTGCAGCATCTGCAGCTGGTGGCTGACGCTCGAGGTGCTCGTCAGCCCGACGGCCTCCCCGATCTCGCGGACGGTGGGCGGGTAGCCCCGGGTCTGCAGCGACTCGCGGATGACCTCGAGCACCGCTCGCTGCCGGTCGGTGAGGCGCGATTCGTCGTGAGCTGCGGTCGGCAGGGTCCGGACGTTGTCGGGCTGCCCCCCGGTCGCGGCGGCGACGTCCTCGGGGGTGCTGCCGGAGCCGGCGGGGCTGGTCGTCATGGGGTGCTCCTGAGGGTCGTCCGGGTGGGTCGGGAGGTGCGGCTCGATCTTGGGACCGTAGCCGGTGCAAGGTCACAGATCAAACACGTGTTCGATTCCTTCGTGACTTTGTCGGACCCCGGGGGTAGACATCGCCAAGGCGTTCGATCGAACGCTCGTTCGCGCTCGCACCACTGTGCAGCACCTGAGCGTCGGACGGCTGGAGCGACACGCGAGGAGCAGACGATGAGTGCGACGACGCGATCCACCCCCGCAGCACGGCAGGACCGGGCTGGCACGGCCTTCCTCGATGCCCCGCGTGAGCAGGCGCGGCGCCGGCGTCGCCGCGCGATCGCCCGACGACGCCCGGCCGGCCGGCCCCAGGAGCTGGGTCCGTGGCTGCCCGGCCGCGCGGCGGTGCGCGGCGGCTGGGTGCGGCCGGTGCCACTGGTCGGGCGGTCCGAGGTCGTGACGGCTCAGCGGGGGGTCCACCTGTCGATGCGCGGACGACGGGTGCTTGCCGGCACGTTCGCCGTGGTCTTGCTCTGGCTGGCCGGGGCGGGTCTCGCCGGGCTCCTCTCGGCGGTCGGCGGCGCGTTCCCGAGCGGGGTGGGCCAGCCCGAGCCTGGCGCGTCGCTGGTGGTCCAGGCCGGGGACACCCTGTGGGCCGTCGCCGAGCGCACGGCTCCCGGTCAGGACCGGCGCCGCGTGGTGGCCGAGCTGCAGGCGCTGAACGACCTGCCGGACGGTCAGCTGCGGTCAGGCCAGCTTCTGGTCCTGCCGGCCGGCTGACGCCGCGCGGGGGTGCGCCCTCGGGTGAGCGGGGTCGCGACGGTCAGCACTCGATCGCCCGGCGCCGGGTGCTCTCAGGCCGGCTGGTGGACGCGGGCCGCTCCTCGGGCTCGTTCCTGCCGCAGCTCGTGCAGGTAGACCTCGTAGTCCACCTGGATCGTGTGACGTCTGCTCCCGACGTAGCGCCGACGTACGGCCTCGTCGGTGGTGGCGACGTCCGCAGCCATCTCCTTCCGTGACGGAATCGCGTAGGCCCCGGAGAGCCTCGCCGCGACCAGCTTTCCCTGCTCCTCCGCCAGCGGCATGATCGCGCCGAGCGGCTGGATCAAGCCGACGATCGCCAGGTCGTCGCGGTCGACCGGGAAGACCCGCTTGTAGAGCGAGATGCGATTGTCGGGTGCGTCGACGACCGCCTTGTCGAAGAACGGGAACGAGATGCGATACCCGGTGGCGTAGACGACTACGTCGGCATGGACCCGGGTGCCGTCGCTGAACACCACGTCCGAGCCCTCGAACCGTGCGATGGACGGCTTGCCGACCACCTTCCCGTGGGCCAGCCGCGACAGGATCGTGTCGCTGACCGTGGCGTGCGCCTGCAGCATCCCGTGGGCGGGCTTCTCGAGCCCGTAGCGCCGTAGGTCACCGACGGCCAGCTTGAGCATCGTCTCGGTGAGGCGCTGCCGCATCTTCCACGGCAGCAGCCGTGCGGCCAGAGGGCTTTCGACCTGGTCGACCGGCTTGCCGAAGACGTACTTCGGGATGACGTGCACCGGCGTACGGGCGCTGAGGTAGACCGACTCGGCCACCCAGGACGCCTCGACCGCGATGTCCATGGCTGAGTTGCCCATCCCGAGCACCACCACGGCCTTGTCGCGCCATGCGCTGTTGTCCTCGAACTGGTGCGCATGCATCTGCACACCCGGGAAGTCCTCGGACCCAGGGAAGGCTGGCTCGGGCCAGCGGGGGTCCCAGTGGTGGCCGTTCGCGACGACCAGCGCGTCGAACTCCTCGACCGACCCGTCGCTCAGCCGCAACGTCCACCCGCCACCGGGGCGCGGTTCGGCTGTGATCACGGTCGTGGAGAAAAGGATGTGCTCAGCGAGCCCGAACCGCTCGACGTAGTCGTTGAAGTACTCGGCGATGTGGGTGTGGTGCGGGAAGTCCGGGTAGCGGCTCGGCATCGGGAAGTCGCTGAACTCCATGCGCTCCCGCGAGGTGTTGATGTGCAGCGAGCGATAGCTGGCGCTCGTGCCGTTGCTGTTCTGGAACACCCAGTTGCCGCCTACCCGGTCACCGCTCTCGAAGCAGACAGTCGGCACGCCCGCCTCGAGCAGCGCTTTCAGGGTGGTGATGCCGGACGAACCGGCGCCGATCACAGCGGTACGGGGATGGCTCACGGGGGGCCTCTCGATCAGACGGCTGGCTGGTTCAGAGTGTGACCTACGGCCCGACCGGCATCCACCTGTGGAGAACTCGGCGGGAGTCCTTTCCGTCCGTACGGTGCGCGTCATGCCTTCTGACCTGCACGTGGACGGCGCCGCGCTGGGCCGGGCGCAGGCGACGCTGGCCGACACCGGCGCGCTGCTGAGTGCTCCGCGCGCGGCGCTGCGCTCGTCCGACCCCGGGGCGGTCGGGCAGCCCGACGTGTGCGGGGCGTTGTCGGACTTCCTGGCGGGCTGGGAGCACGGTTTCGACCTGATCGAGCAGTTCGCCACCTCGGCCGCGTCGTTCCTCCAACGTGTGGATGACGCCCTCGTGACGCTCGAGTCCGCGCTGACCAGCATCTGCCGGCCGCAGGCATGAGGGCGTTCCCGGCCCTCGGCTTCGATCCCTGTCCGGGAGCGCCGGCGACGGTGCGTGACATCGCCGGGACGCTTCGCCGCAGCGGCGACGCCATGGTGCGGGCGGCCGACATCCTGCGCGGTCAGGACTGCCGGTGGCGGGGGGAGGCTGCGGAGGCCTTTCGTGAGCGGGTCGGGGTCCGGGCCCCCGAGCAGCTGCTGCGCGCCGAGCAGTCCTTCCTGGCCGCCGGGTCCGCGCTGACCGGGTGGGCCGACCTGCTCGAGGACCACCAGCGTCAGGCCGACGTCCTCGAAGCGCGGGCGGCCGACCTGGTCCGGCGCGTCGAGACGCTCCAGCACCAGACGGACAGCCTCGCCTGGGAGGCGCAGAGCCTGGGCGCCTACGTGCGCCTGACGGGTGCGGCGCCACCGTTGTCGGCTTGGTCCTCGCCGGATCCAAGGGTGGAGCGTGCCGGGCAGGTGGACCGCGAGCTGGCGGTCAGTCGCGCGCGTCTGTCCCAGGTCGAGGCCGAGCTGGTGCACGAGCGGTCCGAGGCGGAGCGGCTACGGACCGCGACGGTTCAGGCGGCGGCCGTCACGGCGCGAGCGTTGCTCGTGGCCCAAGGGCTGGCACCGCTGGGTCCCGGGCTGCTGGGCCAAGCGGCGGGGGCGATCGGCGACGCCGCCTCGGCTGGCTGGGACTGGTGCGTCGCGCCCTACGCGCAGCTGGCCGCGGACACGATGGGTTTCCTCAAGCAGCACCAGGATGCACTGGCCTTCGTCAGCGACCTCACCGGCATGCTGTCGTCGGTCCTCAGCATCCTGGCGCTGATCCCGTTGTGCCAGCCGCTGGCCGTGCCCGCGCTCGTCCTGGGCGGGGTGTCCGCGCTGTCGGCGTATGGCGCCGCGGTCGGGGCGCAGGGCAGCTGGAGCGGGGGATTGACGAAGGACGTGTGGGTCGGAGCAGGGACGACGCTGGCCGGGCTGGGGGCGCTCGGCACTGCTGCTCAGCTCGGTAAGGCCGCCAAGGGGGGCGCCTTCACCAGCACCGATCGGACGATCTTCGGCTCTCGGAGCGAACGACCCCTGGGCACGCTCGGGGTGCTGCGGCGCGGCGCCGCGCCGATGGAGGACGCCGAGGCCGGCTGGCGGGTCGTCGACGTCTTCGTCGGTGGGGGGGCGAGGGTGATGAACGGGGTCGCGGTTGACGGGGGGTTCACCCCGGGGCCGGACGGACGTTCGCCGTGGGGTGAGCGGCAGGAAGACCTGGTCCGCGGGCGTTCCGGGGTCTTCGACCGGTGAGCGAGGCCTCTGCGACGCCACCCAGGGCCCACGACGCCGTCGTGGCGCTGCACCTGCCGGACGACTGGCTGGACCTCGCGCTCGACGACGAGCGCGTGCTGCGGGAGCTGGTCGCGGCGCGTCTGCCGCCGGCTGTCCGGGAGCAGGTGGTCCAGGGGCTGCTGCGCTGGCGTGCCCGGCCCGGGGTGCTGTCGCACGGCGTGATCGAGGTCCACCATGACGGCCTCGACGCCAGCTGGCACGTGCTCACCAGTCTCGTCCCGGTCCCTGCTCACCCCGGCATCGACGCGGCCGGCGTGCTCGCCCGTCTGCTCAGATCCCAGCACCCGACGACGTCGACCGAGGTGTTCGACACCGTTCAGGGAAGCGCGGTCGGGTGGCTCCGGGAGCAGCCTGTCCCGGGTGGCCGTGCCGGGGGGATGGCCGTGGTGCTCGGGCTGCCGGACGGCAGCCCGCTCGGGCTGCTCGTGGTGGGTGTCTGCCGGGACGTCGGACAGCTGCACGATCTCGCCTGCCTCGTCACCGTGATCGCCTCCCGGTCGCTGATCACGACTGCTCCGGCGTGAGACCGGTACGGCAGGCGGGAGCGAACGAGCGGTTCTGTCGTAGGGCGGTGACACGGTCAACCCATGCGACCTTCGGTAGGGCTGTGGCGCACGACACGCCCGAGCGCGCCCCTGAGCCGTGCGGGGGCTGCACCCCGTCGGACCTGCAGGGATCGCGGTCCGAGACCGCCCGGCCCCAGCCAGGGCTTGCGCAACCCCTGGTGGGCCTCTAGGTTCACGGACACAACATCTGGGACTTACACAGGTGTAGTTCTCCACAGGTTGTGGAGACCGTGCACACAGGCTGTGGACGGCGAGGCCCGCGGGAAGGGGTCGGTCAGACGTGCGCTGCCCCTACTGCCGGCACGGCGACAGCCGGGTCGTCGACAGCCGCGAGGCCCAGGACGGCGACGCGATCCGGCGACGCCGTCAGTGTTCGTCCTGCTCACGGCGCTTCACCACGGTCGAGGAGATGTCGCTCGCCGTCGTCAAGCGCTCCGGTGTCACCGAGCCGTTCCGGCGCGACAAGGTCGTGGCCGGGGTGCGCAAGGCGTGCCAGGGCCGGCCTGTGGACGAGGACGCGCTCGCGCTGCTCGCCCAACAGGTCGAGGATGCCCTGCGCGACGGTGGCGCAGCCGAGGTGCCCGCCCACGAGGTCGGTCTCGCCATCCTGCGGCCGCTCCGGCTGCTCGACGAGGTCGCTTACCTGCGCTTCGCGAGCGTCTACAAGTCCTTCGAGTCGCTCCATGACTTCGAGGCCGAGATCGGCTCGCTGCGGGCCGAGCGAGAAACCCCCGTGCCGACCGCCTGAACCACGCCTTACGTCCTGCTCGATCCGTTCGCCCCGCACCACGTCACGACCGCACCACGCCCCCCAAGACGGGCGCACCCGCAATGCTGCGCAGCCCGTCGTTGTTGAAGCCTGTGAAGAAAGAAGGAACCCATGACCGAGACGGTGAACGGCGCCGGACCGCAGACGCACCGAGGCGGCTCGCGGCTGACCGTTGAGCGTGTGCACACGACGCCGGGCGTGCACCCCTACGACGAGGTCACCTGGGAGCGCCGGGACGTCGTCATGACCAACTGGCGCGACGGAACGATCAACTTCGAGCAGCGCGGCGTCGAGTTCCCGGCCTCCTGGTCGGTCAACGCCGCCAACATCGTCACCACGAAGTACTTCCGTGGCGCGGTCGGCAGCCCGACCCGCGAGCAGAGCCTGCGCCAGCTCATCGACCGCGTCGTCACGACCTACGGCAAGGCCGGACGCGACTACGACTACTTCGCCACCGAGGACGACGCCGAGCTGTTCGAGCGCGAGCTGACCTGGATGCTTCTCCACCAGGTCTTCAGCTTCAACTCTCCCGTGTGGTTCAACGTCGGGACGACTGCTCCGCAGCAGGTCAGCGCGTGCTTCATCCTCGCGGTCGACGACACCATGGACTCGATCCTCAACTGGTACCGCGAGGAGGGTCTGATCTTCAAGGGCGGCTCCGGCGCCGGCCTCAACCTCTCGCGCATCCGTTCGAGCAAGGAGCTGCTGTCCTCCGGCGGCACCGCCAGCGGACCGGTCTCGTTCATGCGCGGCGCGGACGCCTCGGCCGGCACCATCAAGAGCGGCGGGGCGACGCGTCGGGCCGCGAAGATGGTCGTGCTGGACGTCGACCACCCCGACATCGAGGAGTTCATCGACACCAAGGCGCGCGAGGAGGACAAGATTCGCGCCCTTCGTGACGCCGGCTTCGACATGGACCTCGGCGGCAAGGACATCGTGAGTGTGCAGTACCAGAACGCCAACAACTCGGTCCGGGTCAGCGACGAGTTCATGCGCGCCGTCGAGGACGACACCGACTTCGGTCTGCGTGCCCGCGCCGACAACCGTGTCATCGAGACCGTCCAGGCGCGCCGCATCTGGGGCAAGCTCGCCCAGGCGGCCTGGGAGTGCGCCGACCCGGGGATCCAGTACGACGACACGATCAACGACTGGCACACCACCCCGGAGTCCGGCCGCATCACGGCGTCGAACCCGTGCAGCGAATACATGTCTCTGGACAACTCGAGCTGCAACCTGGCCTCGCTCAACCTGATGACCTTCCTCGGCGACGACGGCACCTTCGACAGCGTGCGCTTCGCCAAGTCGGTGGAGATCATCATCACCGCGATGGACATCTCGATCTGTTTCGCCGACTTCCCGACCGAGCCGATCGGTGAGACCACCCGCAACTTCCGCCAGCTGGGGATCGGCTACGCCAACCTCGGCGCCCTGCTCATGGCCACCGGCCACGCCTACGACTCCGACGGCGGTCGCGCCCTCGCCGGCGCCATCACCAGCCTGATGACCGGCACCGCCTACAAGCGCAGCGCGGAGCTGGCGGCCGTCGTCGGCCCCTACGCCGGCTACGCCCGCAACGCCGACGCCCACAAGCGGGTGATGCGCAAGCATGCTGCCGCCAACGACACCCTGCGGGCCGTCGGCGCCGAGGACGGCCGGATCGTGCGTGAGGCCGGCAAGGTCTGGCAGCAGTGCCTGACCCTCGGCGAGGACAACGGCTACCGCAACGCGCAGGCCAGCGTCATCGCCCCGACCGGCACCATCGGCCTGATGATGGACTGCGACACCACCGGCCTCGAGCCCGACCTGGCGCTGGTGAAGTTCAAGAAGCTGGTCGGCGGCGGTTCGATGCAGATCGTCAACCAGACCGTGCCGCGCGCGCTGCGCTCGCTGGGCTACCACGACGAGCAGGTCGAGGCGATCGTCGAGCACGTCGCGGACAGGGGCGTCGTCGTGGACGCACCCGGCCTGCGGACCGAGCACTATGAGGTCTTCGACTGCGCGATGGGCGAGCGGTCCATCTCCGCGATGGGCCACGTACGAATGATGGCCGCGATCCAGCCGTTCGTCTCCGGGGCGCTGTCCAAGACCGTCAACCTGCCGGCCGAGGCCACCGTCGACGAGGTGGCCGACGTCTACCTCCAGGGCTGGAAGCTCGGCCTGAAGGCGCTCGCGATCTACCGCAACAACTCCAAGGTCGGTCAGCCGCTGCAGTCCAAGAGCGACAGCGAGAAGGGCGACCCTGAGGTCGTCGTGGAATACAAGCCGTCGCGCACCCGCCTGCCGAAGAAGCGGCGCAGCCAGACCGTGTCCTTCTCGGTCGCCGGCGCTGAGGGTTACATGACCGCGGGGGAGTACGACGACGGTCGGCTCGGCGAGGTCTTCATCAAGATGAGCAAGCAGGGCAGCACGCTCGCCGGTGTGATGGACGCCTTCTCGGTGTCGATCTCGATCGGCCTGCAGTACGGCGTGCCGCTCGAGGCCTTCGTGTCGAAGTACATCAACATGCGCTTCGACCCGGCCGGGCTCACCGACGATGCGGACGTCCGCATCGCGCAGTCGATCATGGACTACCTGTTCCGACGCCTCGCACTGGACTACCTGGCGTACGAGAGCCGCGCGGAGCTGGGGATCTTCACCGCCGAGGAGCGGGCGGCAACCGTCGCCGGCACCTCGTACGGCGCTACGGCCGACAGCGACGACGACCTCGACGTCACGAGCATGGCGACCTCGCTCCCGGTCGAGAAGCCGCGGGCCCGGCCCGCGGACGCCCAGGTCCACAGCTCGACCGAGCTGCTGGAAGCCATGCAGGGCGCGGCCGCCGATGCTCCGCTGTGCATGAGCTGTGGCGTCAAGATGCGCCCGGCCGGCTCCTGCTATGTCTGCGAGTCGTGCGGGAGCACGAGCGGCTGCAGCTAGCAGGCCCACGCCGCTCGATGGACGACACCGGTCGGACCCTGCTCGGGGGTCCGACCGGTGTCGTGCTGCAGCAGGTCAGGTGAAGGCAGCGGTTGCTGGGCCCGATCTTGACCGGCGCTCACGTCAGGCGCGCCGACCTGACGTGAGGTGGCGTCGGATGCCGGCCGCACGCCAGCACCGAGCGGATCGGCCGCCCGCGCAGGTGAGGTCGCGTAGTTGAGGACAGCGACCGCCATGAGGACGGCCGCCACGGCTGTCATCCACCGCGTCTGGCGACGTGAGGCGCCTCCACGCTGGACATAGCAGCAGACCCCGATGAACAGGAAAACGCACAAGGGGAAGAAAACGTTCATGGACTCTCCTGCGGGCCTCGTCGACCGGAAAGACGATCATTGACGTCTTCTGGCACCTGTCGTCGGATCAAGCCATCCAGGACGGGGCCGGGCCGTTGCCGAGGCGGTATCGGGCGGCTTCCTCCGACGGGCTGAAGGGCCCGAGCACCAGGCGCAGCAGGCGCAGCTGGGCTCTGGTCGCCGTCAACGAGACTCGGTGCCGGGGACCGCGGGCGTCGCGGCCGGCGACGCCGGCGAAGGGCGCGAGGGTGGGGGACAGGAGCAACCGCCCGCCGCGGGCCAGGCCGGCGTAGAACAGCTTTTCCGGCGGGGAGAGCCCGGGCGGGCCGGTCAGAAAGGTCAGCAGGTCCTGCGGCACCGGCTCCAGCTCGGTGCGATACGCCTCCAAGGCGTCGGCCAGCTCGGCTTGGCTCCGAGGCAGGTCGGTGGCTCCGAGTCGCTCGGCGCTGACGGCCCACTCCCGGACGTAGGAGTCGGCCCATCGGGGCCCGAAACGAGGACGGAGATCGGTCCCGAGCTCCAGGTGGGCCGCGAGGAACGCGTCGGTGAAGGCAAGGTGGACCCAGCGGAGCAGGTGCGGGTCCCCGGCGGCATAGGGTCGGCCTCGGTCGTCGACACCCTTGACCTTGCGGTGCATCCCACGGACGCGGGCTGACTCGCGCTCGGCCAGCTCGGCCGAGCCGAAGGTGCTGACCACCAGCCACCGGGCGGTGCCGGCGAGCCGCTTCCAGGGGTCCGCCAGGTAGGCGGAGTGCCGCTGCACCCCGGCCAGGGCACGCGGGTGCGCGCCCTGGCCGAGCAGCGCCACGACACCGCCGCAGAGCGTGGAGAGGTCGCCGTGCACCCGCCAGACGACTCCGTCCGGTTCGAACCAGCCGTCGCCGCTGCCCACCAGCGCGATGTCACGGACCCAGTCCGGCGCGCCGGTCGGGTCGCCGGAGACCCGGGCACGGAACCGGGAACGGACGTCCTCGACGATCTGCACCGGTCCAGGGTGCGTCATGCGGCCACGGGCGGCCACCCTACGGGTGGTGATCTTGACGCCGGTTCGGCGTCCTAGATCACCAGGTCGGCCCAGGACAGGTGGTAGCTGCCTGGGACTTCGTGGGAACCGACCGGCTCGGGAGCGAGCCCGACCTGGATGCCTGCCGGATGCTTGCGCACCCACCTGTGCGTGTTACGGGGCTTATGCACGTTGCGCGAGGCCACCGGGGCCCGGGACGGGTGCCCAAGCATCCGCGCGGGGGCGGGTGACCGGGTGTCTGACCCGAGGCGGGGCCGGTGTCCGAGGTCAGTCGCACAGGTCGAACGCACGTTCGGTTAGCATGTCCGCATGCAGGGCTCGCTGCTGGACCTCGAGGACACCCCGACCGTGCGGCCGGTGCCGTCCGGGGGTCGGAGCGTCTTGTCGTACGGCGCCTGGGTAGATCTGTTTCCCGGCTGGTTGTGCGGCGCCGACGCCTTGTTCGCCGAGCTGCTCGAGACGGTGCCGTGGCACGACGAACGACGCCAGATGTATGACCGCGAGGTGTCCGTGCCCCGCCGGCTCGCCTTCTACGGGGAGGGCCAGCGCCTCCCTCACCCGGTTCTGGAGCAGGCAAGGACGCTGCTGGACGAGCGCTACGCCGGCGAGACAGGGGGACCGTTCGTGACCGCAGGGCTGTGCCTCTACCGCGACGGGCGCGACAGCGTCGCCTGGCACGGAGACACGATCGGTCGGGGCGCCCGGGAGGACACGATGGTGGCCATCATCAGCGTCGGCGCCCCGCGTCAGCTCGCGCTGCGGCCCCGCGGCGGCGGTCAGGGCATGCGGTGCTCGCTCGGACATGGCGACCTGATCGTCATGGGCGGCTCCTGCCAGCGCACCTGGGAGCACGCCGTGCCGAAGACCGTCCGCCCGGTGGGGCCGCGCATCAGCGTCCAGCTGCGCCAGCACGGGGTGCGGTGAGGCACGCGACGTGCTGACCGTGCCTCGCCTAGCCTCACCGTCGTCCGACGCAGCAGCTCGCGCAGGGCACGGCAAGGAGATCTGATGACCCGCACCTGGCCCGCCTACGCGGCGGCCGCGGTGGCCTTCGTCTTCGCGCTGGTCAGCTTCTACTGGGGGGCCGGCGGCACGGCGCTGGTGTCGACCCTCGGGGGCCGCATCGAGGAGCTGGCCCTCGCCCGCGACCCGCTGATCATCACCGTCGTCTGGGTGACCGGCGTTGCCAAGCTCGCCGGCGCGGTGCTCGCCCTGGCGCTGGTCCAGCGCTGGGGATGCCGCCTGCCCCAGCGGACGTTGCGAGCGACGGCCTGGGTCGGGGCGGTCCTGCTCACGGCCTACGGGCTCCTGCAGGTGAGCGCGGTCGCCCTGGTCGCCGTCGGGGCCGTGACGCCCGACGTACCGATCGATCCCGACGTGCTCCGCTGGCGGCTGCTGGTCTGGGAACCGTGGTTCCTGGAATGGGGGCTGCTGCTCGGTCTGGCCACCTGGACGACCCGCCGCCGATAGCCTGGGCCGTCATGACCACCCCAGCGCCGTACGACAAGTTGCGGCTGTCGGCTCTGCAGTATGCCGTCAACCTCGAGGCTGGTCCTGCTGCACTACGACGCCCACTTCGAGCACATCGCGGGTGTGACCGGCCAGCCGCAACGGTGGGTGGCTCCGCCCGAGCCTCAGGCGGCCCAGCGGGCCGCAGGTGCGGAGCCTCACAGCCCGTCGTCCGGGCGTTACCAGCCACGGTCGGTCACGGGCATCGGCTGGCCCAGACCGTCGTGTGACGCGCAGTTCATGGGGGCGTCCCAGGTTGTCGGTGGGCTGCTCTACGGTCGGCTGATGCTGCACCTGCACACGAGCCCGTCCCCGGACGCGCTGGTCGCCGCCCTCGCCGAGGAGCTGACGCGTGTGCCGGGGCCGGTGCTGGCGAGAGAGATCGTGGCGGTCCCGGCCAAGGGTGTCGAACGCTGGATCTCGCAGCGCCTGTCGCACCATCTCGGTGCGGTGCGCGGGGACGGGATCGCGGCTGGCATCGACTTCCGGCGCCCCGGCCAGCTGCTCGACGAGGTGCTGGTCGTTGTCAGCGAGGAGCACGCCGCTGCCGTTGAGGCGTGGCAACCCGACAGCGTGGTCTGGCCGCTGCTGCAGGTGCTGGACGAGCTGCCGGACGAGGCCTGGTCAGGGACGTTGCGTCATCATCTCTCCGGCGCACGCACCTCGGGCTACCGAACGGCTCGACGCCTTGCGGGCTTGTTCGGCTCGTACGGGAGCGAGCGGCCTGAGCTCATCCTGGGGTGGGCGTCAGGGTCGAGCGCAGCACCGCAGGATCTTGCGTGGCAGCCCCGCCTCTGGCGCGCCCTCCGGCAACGGGTCGGGCCCTCGCCGGCCGAGCTGCTCGGAGCGGGGTGCGCTCGGCTGCGCGAGGGTGACGGCGATCTGGCGGACCGGTTCAGCTTCTACGGGCCGAGCCGGCTGCCCGCTGCCCGCCTGCAGGTGCTCGCCGCGCTGGCCGCTCACCGCGAGGTCCACCTGTGGCTGCACCACCCGGGACCGGCGCTGTGGCACGCGGTCGAGCAGGCTCCAGCCGCGCTGTCCCGTCGCGACCTGACCGTCAGCGTCCGGCACCCGCTGCTCGCTTCGCTCTCCCGAGACGTCCAGCAGCTGCAGGTGCGACTTGGCGAGCTGGCCGCACCGAGGCCGGGGGAGCGTCGGCCGAGGATCACGGTCCGCGTCGCGCCCGTGCCGGCGGCGTCACCACCGGACACGTTGCTCGGCGCGCTTCAACGCGCGCTCCGAGACGATGACCCCCAGGTCAGGGCGGAGGAGAGCGACAGGAGCGTCCAGGTCCATGCCTGCCACGGTCGGGCGCGTCAGGTCGAAGTGCTTCGGGAGGTCGTTCTCGGTCTGCTGGCTGGAGACCCCACCCTGGAGCCTCGCGACGTCCTGGTGCTGTGTCCTGACGTCGAGCAGTTCGCCCCGCTGGTCAGCGCCGCGTTCGAGGCCGTCGACCACCCGGCTGCCAGGCTCCGGGTCACGGTCGCTGACCGGTCGCCCCGTCAGCTCAACCCGCTGCTCGCGCTCGCGGCCGACCTGCTCGAGCTGGCCGGGGGTCGGGCCACCAGCAGCCAGGTGCTCGACCTGCTCGGGTCCCCAGCCGTGCGACGCCGGGGTCGGTTGTCCGACGACGACGTCGAGCAGCTGCGGGGGTGGGCCGTCGACGCAGGGGTGCGGTGGGGGCTCGACGCCGAGCACCGTCAGGCCTGGGGTCTGCCGGTCGAGGTCGCCCAGGGCACGTGGCAGGCGGGGCTCGACCGGCTCCTGGTCGGGGTCGCCCTGCCCGAGGGCCAGGACCTGCTCGGCGACGTCCTGCCGCTGGACGCGGTGGAGGGCTCCGGGCTCGCCCTGGTGGGCCGGGTCGCCGAGCTGGTCGACAGGGTCGCGACCTCGCTCGACGCGTTGACCGGCCCGCAACCGATGGCTGCCTGGCTCGCGGCCTTGGAGTCGGCGGTGCTGAGCCTCGGGGACGTCCCGCTCGACGGCGACTGGCAGCTGGCACAGCTCCGGCGAGAGCTGGCGGAGGTCTCGGACGGCGCCGCCGCCGCGATCAGCAGCGACGCGTCCGTGGATCGCAGGACGGCGGTGCTGACCCGCCTCGACCTGCAAGCTCTGCTCGGGGAGCGGCTGGCCGGTCGCCCGACCCGGAGCGGGTTCCGCACGGGTGGGTTGACGGTCTGCACGCTCGTGCCCATGCGTTCTGTGCCGCACCGGGTGGTGTGCCTGCTCGGCATGGACGACGGGGCCTTCCCGCGAAGGACCGAGCCCTCCGGCGACGACCTGCTGGCCCGCGAACCGCAGGTCGGTGAGCGTGACCCGCGCAGCGAGGACCGACAGCTGCTGCTCGACGCCGTGCTGTCGGCGACGGACCACCTCGTGGTGACGTTCGACGGTGCACACGTGCGCACCGGGGCCCCGCTCCCGCCGGCCGTGCCGATCGGCGAGCTGCTCGACGCGATCGACCTGCTCGGAGCGACGAAAGACGGCCGACCGTTCGGTCAGGAGGTGCTTGTCCGGCACCCGTTACAGCCGTTCGGGGCCGCGTCGTTCCGTCGCGGGGCGCTCGTGCCCGGGCAGGTGTTCTCCTACGACCCGGCCGGGGTCCGTGGGGCGAAGGCGGCCGCGGCCGGGCAACAACCCGCTCCGCCGATGCTCTCCGGCCCGCTGCCCCCGGCGCCGGACGACGGTGACGTCGACCTGCGGCAGCTCCGCGAGCTGCTCGTCCATCCGGGAAAGGGGTTTCTCCGTCAACGACTCGGGGTGTGGTCGCAGTCCGGCGTCCTCGACCCGGAAGAGTCGCTGCCGATCACCCTCGACGGTTTGACGACGTGGGAGGTCGCCGAACGGCTGCTCGCGGCGCAGGTCGACGGGACGGCGGACCAGCAGCGGGTGGTGGAAGCCAGGCGGGGAGATCTTCCCCCTCACGCGCTCGGCCGAGGAGTGCTCGACGCGGTCACGCCGATGGTCGTCTCGCTCGCCGACGCCGCTGCTCCGCACCTCACCGGAGCCGGCGCGACCCTGGCCGTCGAGGTGCCGCTGCCCGACGGTCGACGCGTGCGTGGGGCCGTGGCAGGCGTGCACGGCGACGCCCTGGTGACCGTGACCTGGTCCAGGATCAAGGCCAAGCAGCTGCTTCGAGCGTGGATCGACCTGGTGGTGCTCTCGGCGAGCCGGCCGGAGCAGCCTTGGCACGCGGTCGTCGTCGGCCGCGGGGACGGCCGGTTCCGCGCGACGCACACGCTCGAGGCACCCGAGGACCCCCTGGGACTGCTCGCCGAGCGGGTGGCGCTGCGCGACGTCGCGCTGCGCTTGCCGCTCCCGCTCCCGGCCGGTGCGGCCATGGCTTTCGCGGCCAGCCAGCAGGACATGCCTCAGGACGCGGCCCGCAAGGCCTGGCTCTCGCCGTACGGCTTTCCTGGCGACGACCAGGACGAGGACTGGCAGCAGGTCTTCGGCGGGGTGGTCGACTTCAACGTGCTCTGGTCCTGGGAGTGCCCGGTCCCCGAACCGGGCTCGGCCGACGGCCCGACGTCGTTCGCCCGGCTCGCCCGGCTCGTCTGGGAGCCGCTGCTGGCTCACAAGCAGCGGGACGTGACGCGGGTATGACCGCCCTGATCCCGCAGCCGACACCCGGGCTCGCCTTCGACCTCGCCGGACCGCTCCCGAGCGGCACGGTGGTGCTCGAGGCGAGCGCCGGCACCGGCAAGACCTACACGATCGCCGGCCTGGTGACGAGATACGTGGCCGAGGGGTCCGCGCGCATCGACGAGCTGCTCGTGGTCACGTTCGGCCGCGGGGCGACGACCGAGCTGCGGACCCGGGTGCGCCAGCGGATGCTCGCGGTGCGGCGTGCTCTCACCAACCCGGTGACGGCCCGGCAGTCCGGCGACCCGGTGTGCGCGCTCCTCGCCCGAGGCTCGGCGACCGAGGTCGAGGACCGGGTCGAACGGCTCACGACTGCGCTGGCCGCGTTCGACACAGCGACCGTCGCGACCGTGCACGAGTTCTGCCTGCAGGTCCTTCACGGGCTGGGGACAGCCGGTGCCGACGACGGCACGTCGCAGCTGGTCACCGACGTCGCCGAGCTGACCGGCGAGGTGTGCGACGACCTCTACCTGCGCCGCTGGGCGCGGCCGGGCGCGGCGGCCCCGTCGTTCAGCCACGAACAGGCGCGCGCCGTCGCCCAGGCCGCGGTCGGCGACCGCGAGGCCCGGTTGCTGCCCGACCCGGACGAGCGTGGCAGCGAGGATCCCGGCGGCGTGCGTGCCCGGTTCGCGGCCGCTGTGCGCAGCGAGGTCGACCGGCGGGTCGACGAGCAGCGTCTGCTCGGCTACGACGACCTGCTCCGTCGGGTGCGGGAAGCGATGTGCGACCCGGTGACCGGCCCGGTCGCCTGTCAGCGCCTCTCTCACCGCTACTCCGTCGTGCTCGTGGACGAGTTCCAGGACACCGACCCGGTGCAGTGGGAGGTGCTCCGCCGGGCTTTCGACGGGGTGCGCGACCTGGTGCTCATCGGGGATCCGAAGCAGGCGATCTACGGCTTCCGGGGCGCTGACGTGGGGGCCTACCTGTCCGCCCGCGAGCACGCCGGTCAGCGGGCAGGGCTGCTCACCAACCACCGCAGCGACGCCGGCGTCCTCGCCGGTCTCGCGACGATCTTCCGAGGCGCCGCGCTCGGTGACGACGGGATCCGGGTGGGGCCGGTCTCTGCCGCGCAGGCGACGAGCCGCCTGCACCCGGAGCGGACGGCCGTACGGCTACGGGTCGTTCCGCGCGCGGGCAAGGGGCCAGCCCTCGTCGGTGTGGCCCGGCCCAAGGTCGCGAAAGACGCTGCCGAGCAGGTCGTGGCCCTGCTCGCGGCCGGCACGGAGCTTGAGCAGGACGGCACACGGCGTCCGCTCGGGCCGCGGGACGTTGCCGTGCTCGTCCGCACCCGGGTGCAGGCCCAGCTCGTCGAGGCCGCACTGACCGAGGTCGGTGTCGAGTCCGTCGTCAGCGTGCTCGACAGCGTCTTCCGCCAGCCCGCGGCGCGGCTCTGGCTGCTCCTGCTCGAGGCGGTCGAGCAGCCGCACCGCAGCGGCGTGGTCCGCCGCCTCGTGCTGTCGCCCTGGATCGGCGGCACCGGCGAGCAGCTCGACGGGTCCGCGGGCGAGACGGTCACCGACAGCCTCACCGAGCAGCTGCGTTCCTGGGCCGAGGCGTTGAGCACGGCGGGCGTCGCGGCGCTGTTCAGCCAGGTCACCGGTGACCGCCGGGTGATGGCCCGACTGCTCGGCCAGGTGGGTGGCGACCGTCTGCTCACCGACCTGCGCCACCTCGCCGAGGTCCTGCACGGGGAGAGCGCCCAGGGGCTCGGCCTCGTGGGCCTGCTCTCGTGGCTGCGCGAACGCATCGAGCGGGCCGCCCAGGACGCGAGCGACCTGGAGCGGGCCCGTCGCCTGGACACCGAGGCCCCGGCGGTGACGGTGATGACCGTGCACGCCAGCAAGGGTCTCGAGTGGCCGGTCGTGCTCGTCCCGTACGGCTGGGACGTCAGTGCGGGCGGCTCGCGGGAGCAGCTGCCCCGGGGTCACGACGGTCGTGAGCGCACCCTCTACGTCGCGGGCAAGGGCGACCCTGAGTACGACACCGCCTGCGCACAGCAGGTCGCTGAGGACGGTGGCGAGGAGCTGCGGCTGCTCTACGTCGCGGTCACCCGGGCGGCCAGCCAGCTGCTGCTCTGGTGGCAGGGCGGCAAGAACACGCCAGGCGCGCCGCTGCACCGGCTCCTGCTCGGCGCCGACCCGCTGACCCTCCCGGTCACGGTGCCGGTGCCGACCGACGAGGAGGCGATCGCGCGGTTCCGCGCGCTGGGGCTCGATGTCGAGATCGTCGGTGATCCGTCCGCGCCCGTCTCGGTGCCGCCCGCCCCGACCAAGGTCGCGGCACCCGAGCTCGAGCTGGCCGTTCTCGCTCGCAGCCTGGACCTCCAGTGGCGGCGTACGTCCTACACCGCGCTGACCCGTGATGCCCACGAGCACCCAGGGGTGAGCTCCGAGCCGGACGTCGAGATCAAGCAGGACGAGCCCGCCGCCCCGCCGGCCTTGCCGGAGCAGGCGGATCCGGACGCTGCCCCGAGCCCGATGGCCGACCTCCCGGGGGGTGCCGCGTTCGGGACACTGGTCCACGAGGTGCTCGAACGCGCCGACCTCACCGTCGACGACGTCGAGGCCGAGCTGACCCGGGTCGCAGGCGAGCTCCTGCAGCATCGAGACGCGGGCGTGACGGCGGAGCGGCTGGGCACGGCCTTGGTGTTGGCGGTGCAGACCCCGCTGGGACCGCTCGCCCACGGCCTGTCCCTGGCCGACGTGACCGAGCATCTCGTCGAGCTGGACTTCGAGATGCCGCTCGGCGGCGGCGACGCACCGGCGGGCCGGGTCCCGCGTCTGGGCGAGCTGGCCGACCTGCTGCGCGAGCACCTCTCACCGGGAGACCCCGTCCTGCCGTACGCCGAACGGGTCGAGGGCCTGGGCGACCCGGAGCTGCGCGGCTACCTGGTCGGCGCCATCGACCTGGTGCTGAAGGCCGGTGACGGCTTCCTCGTGATCGACCACAAGACCAACATGCTCGGGACCTGGGGGGTGCTCCTGACCACCTGGCACTACCGGCGCGAAGCGTTGGACGCGGCGGTGCTGGACGCGCACTACCCGTTGCAGGCGCTGCTCTACTGCGTCGCGCTGCACCGCTACCTGCGCTGGCGGCAGCCGGGATACGACCCGTCTCGACATCTCGGCGGGGTGCTCTACCTGTTCCTGCGGGGCATGGTCGGGCACGGTGAGACGGGCGTCTGGTCCTGGAAGCCGCCGGCGGCGCTGGTCGTCGCGCTGTCCGACATGTTGGCCGGGTCATGAGCGATCTCCGGCTGGTCAGCCGGGCCACGGGGCTGCTCGCCGACTTCAACGTCGCCGGGGTGCTCGAGCCCGCCGACGTGCACGTCGCACTGCGGCTGGGTCGGCTCGGGGCAGAGCTGGACGAACGCGTGCTGCTGGCCGTCGCCCTGACCGTGCGTGCGTTGCGGTCCGGGTCGGTCGTGCTCCGGCTGGCCGAGGTCCAGGACAGCGTCGACGTGACGACGCCCGACGAGACCGACCCGCGACCGACCGTGGTCGAGCTGCCCTGGCCCGAGCTCGGCCCATGGCAGGCCGCCGTCTCGGGCAGTCCGCTCGTGACCGGGCCCGGCGCTCCGCTGCACGCCCACGACGGCGGGCTCTGGCTGACCCGGTCGTGGCAGCAGGAGAGCCGGGTCGCCGGGCAGCTGCTCACCCGTCGCAAGCTTGCCGTCGCGGCCCCCGAGCTCGCGGCTGCGCTGGACCGGCTCTTCCCGCGGATCGGCCCCGACGAGCAGCGGCGTGCGGCAGCGGTCTGCGCGACCAGCTCGGTGTCCGTCCTCGGCGGTGGTCCGGGGACCGGGAAGACCACGACGGTCGCGCGGCTGCTGGCGGCACTGCGCGAGGTCTCTGGACCAGGCCTGCGGGTGGCGCTCGCTGCGCCGACCGGGAAGGCGGCGGCCCGGCTGCAGGAAGCGGTGCACGCCGCCGAGCTGCCGGACGACCGCGCGTGGCTGGCGACGCTGACGGCCAGCACGCTCCACCGGTTGCTCGGGCTCCGGCGCCGGGGCAACGGGGCGAGGCATGACGCGTCGTCGCCGCTGCCGTTCGACGTGGTCGTCGTCGACGAGGCGTCCATGCTGTCGCTCGGGCTGTTCGACCGGTTGCTCGACGCACTCGCACCGACCGCCCGGCTCGTACTGGTCGGTGACCCGGACCAGCTGGCGGCCGTCGAGGCCGGGGCGGTGCTGGGCGACCTGGTCGCCGCAGCCGGGGTCGCAGGCCACGAGGACGTGACGTTCGCCGCGCCGGTCGACGGACCGCCGTCAGCCGCGGCCTCGGCCGCCGCGCGGGCAGCACCCGGCGGCGCGGCAACGGTCGACCTGGCGGCCGTCGTTCCGCAGGACCCGCCGCACCGGCCCGGCGACCGGGCGGGTGTGGCCATCCTGCGCACGGTCCACCGCTTCGGCGGCGAGATCGAACAGCTCGCGCAGTCGCTCAGGGACGGGGACGGGGACGCCGCCGAGCAGGTTCTTGCCGGCGGTGGCGAGGTCGAGCTGCTGACCGTCCCGGACGGTGCCCCGATCCCCAAGGACGTCCAGGAACACGTCCGGGCCAGTGTGCTGGGCAGCTACGAGACGATGTTCGGGGCCGACGCCAAAACCGCACTCGGTGCTCTCGACCAGCACCGGCTGCTCTGCGCCCACCGGCACGGGCCGCGGGGCGTGGTCGCATGGTCGCTGCTTGTGCAGCGGTGGGTCGAGCAGCACGGGGTGCCGGTGCAGCGCGACGGCCGCTACGTCGGGCTGCCGCTGCTGGTGACCGCAAACACCTACGACGAAGGGCTGTTCAACGGAGACACCGGCGTGGTCGTCGCGGGTACGGGGCCCGACAGCCCGCTGCAGGCCGCGTTCGTGACCGTGTCCGGGATCCGCACCCTGGCGCTCGGGCGGCTCGGCGACGTGACACCCATGCACGCTGTCACCGTGCACCGGGCACAGGGCTCGCAGTTCGAGCACGTCACCGTGGTGCTGCCTGAGGCCGGCTCGCCCCTGGCCACCAGGGAGACGCTTTACACCGCAGTGACCCGCGCGCAGCGGCGGGTCACGCTGATCGGCTCTCGGGAGGCGGTCAGGGCGTGCGTCACCCGACGGAGCGCCCGCGCCACCGGTCTGCGCGAACGGATGTCGTGAAACGGGGTGTGACCGTCTCCGAACTACCGTTCAAGGCCGCGGGCCGGTGTGACGAACACCCGTGCAAGGTGGGGGCGGGACGGGAAGGCCAAGCCGACGAGGTGAGCACGGTGATGATCACGGTGCAGGACACCGAGCGCGACCTGGCGGAGGTCGACCGCCTGCTGGACGACCTCGACGCCTCCTACGCCTGGCGTGACGACGCCGCTGAGCTCGTGCAGAGCGTCCTGGCCGTCTTGCCCGCGCCGCCCGCGGCCGAGGCGCAGCGGGCGCGGGCGACGCTGCTCGGGCTGGACCAGGTGATCAGCGAGCAGGGCGCGGCCGCCGCGGCCCCGATCGCGCTCGGCGTGCGGGACCGTGCGGAGGCCCACGGCGACCGGGCCCTTCAGGCGCACGCCGAGCGGGCCCTCAGCCTGTTGTTCCGCAAGATCGGTGACCCTGCGGCGGCACTCGAGCACGCCGTCGCCTCGCTCACCCTGGACGACGGTCGTCTCACAGCGGTGCACCGGTGCAAGCTGCACATGGTCACGGCGGACAGCCTGGCCCTGAGCGGGTCGGCCGAGGACGCGCGAGAGCACTACCGCCAGGCGCTCGAGCACGCCCGCGGGTGGGGCAGCGTCCATCTCACGGCCCAGGTGCTCAACAACTGGGCGTACACCGACCTGCTCTTCGGTGAGCTGACCAGCGCTGCGGCGCTGGTGGCGCAGGTGCAGGACCTGTGTCGCGAGAATGCGCTGACCCCGATCCTGAGCCTGGTCAGCACCATCGCCGAGGTGAGCCATGCCCTGGGTCGGTCGCAGGAGGCGGCAGACCTGCTGAGGCACCGCCTCGCGGCCGACCCCTCGGTCGACCCGGTGAACAGGGCAGGGTGCTGGCTGACGCTCGCGCAGATCCAGCGCGACATGGGCGCTCTGGACGGTGCCGAAGCGAGCCTGGACGCCACCGAGGAGATCACCTCCACGGGCGCCCTCCGTGCGCTGCGGGTCGAGGTGATGGGGGCTCGCGCCGAGCTGCTCGCCGCGCGGGGCGACCACGCCAGCGCCTACGAGATGCACCGGCGTTTCATGGCCGAAACCCTCGAGCTGCGGTCGGAGGCCAGCGACGCCCGTGCCCGGACGCTGCACGCGATGTTCGAGGTGGACGAGGCCCGCCGCGAGAGCGCCCGCTACCGCGAGATGTCCTACCGCGACCCGCTGACGGGCCTGTTCAACCGACGCCACGTGGACGAGGACCTGGACCGCCGGCTCGGCCGCGCCGCTCCGGTCGCGATCGCGATGGTCGACCTCGACCACTTCAAGCACGTCAACGACCGGTGCTCTCACGAGGCCGGGGACGCCGTGCTGGTCCGGCTGGCTGCCTTGCTGGAGACCAGCGCAGCCGGTACCCGAGGGGGCGAAGGGGCGTACGCCGCTCGCCTCGGCGGTGAGGAGTTCCTGCTGGTGCTCCCCGGTGCCGACCTCAGCGGCGCCTACGAGATCGCCGAGGGCGTGCGTCGTCAGATGGCTGCCCTCGACTGGTCCGACCTCTGCGAGGGCGTGCCGGTGACCGCCAGCATCGGTGTCGCCACGACGGGAGGCTCGTCGCCCGTTCGCTACGGACGGGCCGACCTGCTGCGGGAGGCCGACGGCCACCTCTACGCCGCCAAGCGAAACGGTCGCAACCGCGTCGAGCCGCACGCCGGCCGGGCCCGGATGAGCTGACGGGAAGACGCAGGCGCGTTCCAGCGCTCGAGCCTGCGTCTCCGTCGTCAGGGGCGCAGCCCAGGCGGATGCCGCACAAGTCGTCTCCTCAGCAGCGCAGCGCCTGGATCGGCAGCACCTTGATCCGGGAGCCCGCCAGGGTGGTCTTGAGGTCAGCCCAGAGGGCGTGGTCTCCACCGTGCAGGTCCGCCCCCTGACGGGTGACGGCCAGCAGGACGCGGTGCCGAGCATTGCCCGTCAGGGTGTGCAGCACGCCGTCGCGAGCCCGCTGCCAGTGGTCGGCCAGACCGTTGACCTCCAGCAGGTGCTTGCCGTCGAGCAGGAAGACGACGTCGCCGTCCTGCAGGGGGTGCTTGGCGTACAAGGCCAGGGCGGTGGCCTCACGGGAATCGAGATTGGTTGTCATGCGGGGCACGATGCCGAGCCCAGCCTCGCCGTGCGGGTTGTCCACAACCAGATCCTGCTCCGGTGGCGATCTTGCCGCACGTGACGCCCGCCCGCGGCCGGCGATGCGCTGAACGGTTGCTGCAGGCGACCCCCGGCCCGACGCGCTCGCAGGCGCACGACGGCGTGAACGCATGACGCTGCTCGGGCTCGACGAGGTCATCCGTGGGGCGGCGGCGGAGCCCGGGCGTCGGTGCAAGGCTGACCGTCGGGGACGATGAGCGAGTATGTGGGGGGGTGCGCGACGCGGGGGAGGGCCACGGATGCTCATGACGCAGATCGATGGGCTCCTCGACGAGCTCGAGCAGTCCTACGAGTGGCGGGCGGACGCGCCCCCGATGGTCCGCGACATGCTCGCGCAGCTGCCGGCCACGCCCGGCAACCGGAGTCCTCGGGCGCGACTGACCCTGCTGTTGGTCGACGAGACCGTCCGTGAGCACGGCTCGGCCGCTGCGGCAAGGCGCGTCGTCGAGCTGCGCGAGCAGGCCGTCGCCGAGGGCGACCGCAGGGTCGAGGTCGGTGCGGAGACAGCGCTGAGCGTCCTGTTCCGCAAGCTCGGTGACCCGTCCAGAGCGCTCGAGCAGGCTGTGCGCGCCCGCGCCCTCGACGGCGAGCACCTCGCGCCGGCGATGCGGTGCCGGGTGGCTCTCGCCCTGGCGGACGCGCTCGACGAGTGCGGGTCCTGCGCTGACGCGCGTCCGCGCTACCGGGAGGCGCGTGGGCATGCTCGCGGGCTCGCCACACCGTGGCTCTCGCTCAAGGTGATGAACAACTGGGCGTACTCGGCGCTGGTGTCCGACGACCTCCCGCTCGCGCTGGACCTGACCGAGCAGATGCAGACGACGGTCGCTCAGCACGGCGTGGCGCTGAAGACCGTGAACGCCGACACCGTGGCCGAGATCCTGCACGCCGTCGGACGGTCGCGCGAGGCCATCACGCTGCTGCGCCGGCACCTGCGTGACGAGCCCGACCCCACCCCGGTCGTCGTCGCGTTCGCCTGGCTGGTCCTGGCCCGGATCGAGCGCGAGACGGGCGAGCTGGACGCCGCCGACGTCAGTCTGGGCGTCGCCGAGCGGCTCACTGCCGGCCAGGAGTGGCACGCCGTGCGGGTCGGGGCGCTCGGCGAGCGGGCCGAGCTGCTGGCTGCGGGTGGGGACCCCGCCGGTGCCCTCGCTCTGTACCGCCGATTCCACACCGAGACCCTGGAGATGCGCTCCAAGGCCAGCGAGGCCCGGGCGCAGACCCTGCACGCGATGCTCGAGGTCGACGAGGCTCGCCGCGAGAGCGCACGCTATCGGGAGATGTCCTACCGCGACGCGCTGACCGGTCTGCGCAACCGACGGTTCGTCGACGAGGACCTCGACCGTCGCCTGACCCGGTCCGACGCCGGCTCGCGCCTGCTTGCGGTGGCGCTGATCGACCTGGACCACTTCAAGCGCGTGAACGACACCTGTTCGCACGAGGCGGGAGACGCGGTGCTCGTACGACTGGCGACGATGCTGCAGGACGCAGCCGCAGCCGCTCCGGGGTCGTCCGAGGCGTACGCGGCGCGGCTCGGGGGCGAGGAGTTCCTGCTCGTGCTGCCCGGGGTCGAACTCACGCACGCCGTCGAGGTAACCGAGGTGCTGCGCCGGGACATCTGCGGCCTGGACTGGTCCACGCTCGCTCCTGGGGTGCCGATCACCGCCAGTGTGGGCGTGGCCGTGGCGTCGGGCCCGGCGCGCTCCGCGCAGGGTCGGGCCTACCTGCTCCGCGAGGCAGACCACCACCTCTACGCCGCCAAGAACGGCGGGCGCAACCGCGTCGAGCCCGCCCCAGGCGGCTAGACGGCGACCGGCAGCAGAGCCCTAGCGACCAGGTCGAAGCTCGCCAGCCGGTCTTCGTGCCCGTGCACCATCGTCGAGATCATCAGCTCGTCCGCACCGGTCCGCTCCGACAACGCCCGGAGCCCGTTCTCGACCGTCGACGGCCCGCCGACGATCGCGCTGCCCACCATCCCGCCGAGCGAGGCCCGCTGCGACGGAGTCAGCGGCTGGGCGGCAGCCTCCTCCGGCGAAGGGAAGGTGCCGGGCTCCCCGCCACGGAGCCGGGCCATCGCCAGCGCGAGCGGGGCCGCCAGCCAGGTCGCCCTGTCGTCGTCCGCGGCAGCGACGACCGAGGCGGTGACCATGACGTAGGGCTCGGTGAGCGCGCCCGGCCGGAACACCTGTCGGTAGGCCGCCACCGCCGCGTCGGTCGTGCCCGAGGCGAAGTGGTGCGCGTGCGCATACGGCAGACCGAGCAGCCCGGCCAGCTGTGCGCTGTAGGTAGAGGACCCGAGCAGCCACACGTCAATCTGGGCGCCGAGCCCCGGGACTGCGGTGATCGCCGCGTACGGGTGGTCGTCCGGGTAGCCGCCGGAGAAGAAGGCCCGCAGCTGCGCGACCTGCTGCGGGAAGTCCTCTTCTGAGAGCGCCGACGCGGAGCGGCGCAGCGCGTGCGCGGTGACCTGGTCGGTGCCGGGCGCCCGACCGAGACCCAGGTCGATGCGCCCTGGGTGCAGCGCGTCGAGCGTCCCGAACTGCTCGGCGACGACCAGCGGCGCGTGGTTGGGCAGCATCACACCGCCGGACCCGACCCGCATCGTGGACGTCGCGGCGGCGACCGCGCCGATCACCACCGGCGGGGCGGAGGACGCGATCCCCGGCATGGAGTGGTGCTCGGCCAGCCAGTAACGGTGGTAGCCGAGGCGCTCGACGTGCCGGGCCAGGTCCAGCGTGTTGTGCAGGGCGTCCGCCGGGGTCGAGCCGGAGGGGACGGGGGACACGTCGAGCACGCTGAGCCTCATGCCGACGTCAACGGCTGCGACCCGGGGACCCTTCCCGTACGGGCTGGTGCGGCGAGCCGGACTCGGTCAGGTGGTCGCGCCAGCTGCGGGTCGGCCGGTAGCCGAGCAGCCGCTCCGCCTTGGCGCACGAGATCCCGGAGGCGTCCGGACGCGCGAGGTCCCGCACGGCGATCCGGTCCCCGTAGTGCTCCTGCGTCGCTGCCGCCAGGTCCCGGCCGCCGACGTTGTCGGGCGAGGCGATGTAGAAGACCTCGTGCCCCGGCAGGTCGCTCTTGACGGCCAGGACCAGCGCGTCGGCGAGGTCCAGCACGTCGATGTAGGACCACAGGCTCGGCGTCAGCAGGCTCCGGTCGGCGAGCAGCGGTCCAAGGTTGCGTGCGTAGTTGTCCTTCGTCTGGACCCAGCTCGGCCGGATCGAGATGCAGCGCAGGTCGGACCGGCGCACGGCGGCGTCCATCAGCTGCTCGCCGAAGTGCTTCGACAGCGCGTACGGGTCCTGCGGCCGGACCGGGTGCTCCTCGTCGACCGGGACGTAGTCCGGCACGAAGTGCCGCTCCGGGAAGAAGAAGCCGGGCACCGTCTCCGACGACACGTTGACGAACCGAGAGACCCCGAACCGGACCGCCGCTTCGAGCACGTTGAACGTCACCGCGAGGTTGGCGAAGACCACGTGGGGCGGGTTCTGCGTCGGCTCCGGGATGGCGGCGGTGTGCACGACCGCGTCGTGGCCGCGGACGACGGCGTACGCGCTGCCGGCGTCGAGCAGGTCGGCCTGCTGGTAGGCCGCCGCGCCCGGCTCCGCCGTGTCGAAGCTCGGCCGGGCGACGTCCACCCCGGTGACGTCGTGCCCTGCCTCGAGCAGTGCCTGCACCGTGGCGACGCCGACCTTGCCCTCGGACCCTGTGACCAGAACGCGCATGAGGTCAGGCTGTCAGAAGTCCTGCCCGACCGCTACCGGCGGGGCTGCGCCGCGAGGGCTGGGGCCCGGCCATCACCTCCGCGAGCTCTCTGGGGCGGTCCAGCGACGGTCAGCCGGGCAGGCTGCACAACTCGTCGCCGGACGGGTCGGCGAGCACGGTCCAGGGCAGCTGTCACCGACGCCTGGAGGGACGGCGCATGCGCCAATGGTCGATCACGACAGGTTCGAGGGTCCGTCGGCTGGGCTCAAGGTCAGGGCTTGGCGACCGAGCTGCACCCAGGAGGTGATGAAGGGCGCCGCGGCGACCGTCTTGCGGCTACCGGAGAGCGGGTCGTTGATGACCAGTCCCTTTGCGTTGAAGCCGACGACGACGACGGCGTGCTCCTGCGAGGTACCGGTGAACGGGCCCTGCGGGGTCTGCCAGGTGACCCACCGGGTCACGGGCGTCTGGCTGACGGTCGTCCAGACCAGCACGGGGTGACCTTGACGCACCTGGTCGACGACGGCGCTGAAGCCCGTGCCGGTGAGGTCGAGGACCCGTCCCGGCGCCTTCGCACTGGCGAGCCGGGCCAGCGGGGCGTGGTAGATCCCGAAACCGCCGTAGCCGCGCACAGGTCCGACGAAGGAGTCGTTGGGGTTGCCCCAGCGGACGATGTCGTAGAAGCCCCGCTTGCCCGGCGCGAACACCGGGGGGGTGGGGTCGTTCTCCTGGGCGTCGGCGAGCGTGAGCTTGTCAACGCTCACGCCGCCGGCGCCCAGGAGCATCGTCAGGCTGGTGACCTCGCAGCCGTTCGGCAGCTCGGGGAGCTGTCGCAGGACGGGTACGTCGATGAGCTTCTCGCCGCCGGGAACGAACACGTCGCTCACCGGCAGCGGCGTGGCGGTCGCGGCTGACGGACCGGCCGTCGTCGGTGTCGGTGCGGTCGGCGTCGTGACGGCGGGCGCCTCCGGCGGGGGACCCACCGGGCCGGCAGCGACGGAGGCACCGGAACTTGTCGTGGCGAGCCAGTCGACGCCGAGCCAGACCGACGGGACGACGACGATCGCCGCGAGCAGGACGCCGAGACGCCGCCGGCGGTGTGCGGTCGACCCGGCTACAGCGTGAGCAGACACTCTGGCGACGTGGGGCGAGACGCCTGTTGCTGGCGCCAGAGCAGATAGGTCAGCACCGACCACGCCCGCTTCTCGCGGGCCGGGCCGGACGGCGCGTCCAGCACGCCCATCAGCGCCACCCTGTTGAGGGTCGCGTCGTCGCCCTGGGCGAACAGCTCGCGGACGCTCTCGGCTGCCGGCCCCTTCAACCACGCCCTGAACGGTACCGGGAACCCGAGCTTGGGCCGGGCTGCCACCTCGGCCGGCAGGATCCTCGCTGCGGCGGCCCTCAGCGCGGTCTTCGTGTGCGGGCCTCGGACCCGCAGCCGCTCGGGCAGCCGCTGCGCGATGGCGAGCACGTCTCGATCGAGGTAGGGCACCCGGACTTCGAGCCCGTGTGCCATGGCCATCTTGTCGGCCTTGGCCAAGATGCTGCTGGGCAACCACGTCTGACAGCTGACGGTCTGCATCCGGGCCACGTCATCCAGGTGCTCGGTGCCGCGATAGAACGGCGCGACGACCTCCTCTGCCGTGCGCAGGTCTCCGGCGGGGTCGGCCAGCAGAGCGCGGACCTCCTCGTCGGTGAAGACCGGGACGTTGCCCAGGAACCGCCGTTCCAGAGGGGTGGTGGCTCGCTCGAGGAAGTTGCGTCCGGGCCGGTCGGCGGGCAGCCAGGTGGACAGCCTGCGCAAGGCGGTGCGGCCGGCCGGTGGCAATACGGTCACCGCTCGTAAGGCGTGCGGCTCCCGGTAGATGGGGTAGCCGCCGAACAGCTCGTCAGCGCCCTCGCCGGACAGCACCGCCTTGACGTGCTGGCTGGCCGAGCGGGCCAGGAACCACAGGGCCGGCGCGCTGGGGTCGGCCAACGGTTCCTCCTGGGCGCCGAGGATCTGCGGGAGCGCCCTCCAGTACTCCTCGGCGGTGACGACCTGCTCGTGGTGGCGGGTGCCGAGCCGGGCGGCGAGCTGCCGGGCGGCGGCCAGTTCGCTGGTGGCGCCTTCGCTGCCTTCGAAGCCGATGCTGAAGGTGTCCAGCGGCTGCCTGCGGGCAGCCAGCGCGGCGATCAGGCTGGAGTCGACGCCGCTGGACAGGTACGCCCCGACCGGCACGTCCGCGTTCAGGTGCACCGCGACCGAGTTCTCGACGGCAGCCAGGACGTCGCTGGCACAGCCGTCCAGCCCCCGACGATCATCCGCCTCGAACGCGACCTGCGTCCAGCACCCGAGCTCGGCCTTCCCGTCGCGCCACGTCAGGCTGTGGCCCGCCGGGAGCATGTGCACCCCGGCCCACATCGTGCGGGGCTGTGGCACGTACCCGAAGGCAAGGTAGTCAGCGACCGCCTGCGGGTCCGGGTCGTCCGGCACCAAGCCGACCGCCCGCAGCGCGCCGACCTCGGAGGCGAACGCCAGCCGGCCCGAGGAGACGGTCCAGTACAGCGGCTTGATGCCGAACGGGTCCCGGGCGAGGAACAGCTCGCCGGTGTGCCGGTCGAGCACGGCGATCGCGAACATCCCGCGCAGCCGCGTGAGCATCTGCGGGCCCCACTGCTCGTAGAGGTGCGGGACCAGGTCGGCGTCGCCGGAGCCGTTCAGCCGGTGACCGAGAGCGTGCAGCTGCGCACGCAGCTCAGCGTGGTTGTAGATCTCCCCGTTGAACACTGACCAGTAGCGGCCGCGCTCGTCGCTGGCGGGCTGGGCGCCGTGGATCAGGTCGACCAGGGCCAGTCGCCGGAACGCGAGCCCGGCGTCCGGCCACTGCTGCGCGCCGCTGCCGTCCGGGCCGCGGTGTGCCAGGCAGGCAGACATCTCGGCCAGCCAGCCCGCCGGGGCGCCCCGGCCGGCCCAACCGGCGATCCCGCACATCAGCGGGACCCGGGCTCGGGGACAGCCGCCGCTGGCCGGGCGACGCCGGGAACCGGCCGGGAGGAGAACGACGCTGGGCGGCGTGGTCGGTCCTGGATGGTGCACCGTGAAGTCATGCTGCGACTCTCGCCAGCGCGGCTGAGCAGACGCTGTCCGGCGGCGAAGCACGCTTCAGTCTGCGTTAAGACATGCGCCGTGGTGACGACTGATCATGCTCGTGGCACCCACCTCAGCCGGTGTGCCCCGCGTAGGTCCCGATCGACCAGACGTTGCCCGCCGGGTCACGCAGCGCACAGTCTCGGGAGCCGTAGTCGGTGTCGTACGGCTCCAGGACGACCTCCGCGCCGGCCGCCACCGCGCGCTCGAAGAAGGTCTGCGTGTCCGGGACGACGAGGTAGACCGACAGGTGATCGCTGACGGCCGCCGGGTTGTCGGGACGCTTGCCGCTGAGCATGATCCCGCCGCCGTACGGTCCGGCCAGCTCGGCATGGTGCACGTCGTCACCGTCTCCGTAGGTGACCACCTCGGTGAAGCCGAACGCGTCGACGAGGAAGCGGATGAGGGCACGCGGGTCCTCAGCGCGGGTGCAGGACCAGAAAGTTGTCATGACGTGATCATTCCCCTGCGCGCAGCAGGTCGTCATGGACGTTTCGGAAACCCTCCGCCGCGAGCCACGCCGTCGGGGCCAGCCCGGCGTGCGCGGTGAACTCCCGGGTCAGGTGGGACTGGTCGGCGTAACCCAGGTCGTGCGCCAGCCCGGCGAGGCTCCTGGCGTGAGGGAGCAGGCGCCGCGCCCGGTCGAAGCGCGCCACCCGGGCATACGCCTTCGGCGCCAGCCCGGTCTCGGTGACCATCAGCTGCTGGAGCCGTCGAGCGCTCAGACCGAGCTCGTCCGCGGTGCGTCCGACGGGGGAGCCTCGCCCGAGCGCCTGGACGGCCTTGGTCATGCTGGGCAGCGGTGGAGGCACGTCCTGGATCCAGCCGAGCAGCAGCCGGTCGAGCAGGTCGAACCGGTCTTCCCAGGTGAGGACGTCGAGAAGCTGCTCCCTCATCCGTCGTGCCGCAGCCCCGACCACGTCGCCCAGGTGCAGGTCTGCTCGGCTCAGCTCTCCCGCGGGCAGGCCGAACAGCGCCCGGCACCCCAGCGGTCGTACGGCGAGCTGGATCCCGGACTGCTGCCCGTCGTGGTGGATCAGCACCGGCGTGCGGTGCAGGCCGCCGACCAGCGCGTCGAAGCTGGCGTGCGTCAGGTGCAGCGGGTCGTCCAGGGTCAGGATCACCGTCACCCACGGGCTCGGCAGCCCGCGGTGCACCTCCGGCGGCTCGTCCACGGTCCGGTAGCCCGTGTAGCCGGCGACGTAGGGCCGCAGGGCGGGAGCGGGGGTGCGTACGGCGTAGTCGTGCACCTGCTCAGCGTCCCGGTCGCGTCAAGCGCCCGGGCCATGCATCAGCACAGCGTCCTGACGAGGTCTGCCGCGGTCACGCGCCCTGGGGCCGGACCCGGGTCACAGGTCGAGCAGCCGGGACGGGACGAGAACGATCGGGAAGGGTGCCTCCAGCACGAGAGACTCGTCGTCGGTGGCCGTCCCGAGCTCGGCGTAGTGGCCGTCCTGCAGCGCCCACGCCTGGACGGACGGGACGAGCGGGTCGACCACGACGTAGGTCGCGACGCCACTCTCCTCGTACATGGCCCTTTTCAGGACCAGGTCGACCGACCGGGTCGAGGGTGACAGCACCTCGACGGCCAGGAGCAGCGGCGCGCTGATCGGCGCGTGCGTGACGTCGGCCCGCCAGGCGACCAGCAGGTCGGGCTGGAACGACCGACGGTCCGTCGGTTCGTAGCCGGTCGGTGCGAGCATCACCCGCATCTCGCGTGGGCAGCCCGCCCGGAGCAACAGGTGCAGCTCGCCGACGACGATCTGGTGTGCGTTGCTCGGGCCGCTCGTCACGAGCAGCACCCCGTCGCACAGCTCGTAGCGGAACCCGTCGTCGGGGGTGTCGGCGAGGTCGGCCACCGTCCACGCGCGGTCATGCGGCATCACGCTCATGTGCGTCCTCCTGCGGTGTCGGGGTCATGCTCCCACGCTGACAGTCTCGAAGGTCGCGTGGTGAGGACCGGGTCGATCTGTGGACCGAGGCGACCCGTACGGCAGGGTGTGCGGATGACCGTTACCGCAGATCCCGTCCTGGAACAGCTGCGGGAGAAGGACGCCCGCGACCCGCTGGCCCACAAGCGCGCCGAGTTCACTCTCCCCGACGGGGTGGTCTACCTGGACGGCAACAGCCTGGGCGCGCTTCCCCGTGCCGTGCCCGAGCGTCTGGCACGCGTCGTCGAGCAGGAGTGGGGCGGTCAGCTGATCCGCTCCTGGACGGCCGGGGACGAGCAGGACTGGATGCAGCTGCCCGACCGGGTCGCGGCCAAGATCGCCCCCCTGATCGGTGCGCAGCCGCACGAGGTCGCCGTCGGTGACAGCACCAGCGTCAACCTGTTCAAGCTGCTCGCCGCGGCGCTGTCGATGGCCCCGACCGAGCGCCGGGTGATCCTCACCGACGCCGACAACTTTCCTACCGATCTCTATGTCGCGCAGGGGCTGAACGACCTGCTGGGCGAGCGCTACGAGGTCCGGGCCGTCCCGTCCGCGCAGGTGGCGGAGCACCTGACCGACGAGGTCGCGCTGATGCTGCTGACCGAGGTCGACTACCGCACCGGGCGCAGGCTCGACCTGGCCGGTCTGACGGCGCTGGCCCAAGAGCGGGGGGTCCTCACCGTGTGGGACCTGGCCCACTCCGCCGGCGCGTTCCCGGTGGACCTCAACGGCGCCGGCGCCGACTTCGCCGTGGGCTGTGGCTACAAATATCTGAACGGTGGTCCCGGCGCCCCCAGCTTCCTGTTCGTCGCCGAGCGGCACCAGTCCGACGCCCCGGCGTTCCTCGCCGGATGGATGGGTCACGCCGACCCGTTCGAGATGGCCCGCACCTACACGCCGGCACCAGGCGCCCGCCGCTACGTGGTGGGGACCCCCGCGGTGCTCAACCTGTCGGCGCTGGACGCCGCCCTCGACGTGTTCTCGGGCGTGGACCTCGACCAGCTCCGGGCCAAGTCGCTGTCGCTGACCGACACGTTCATCGACCTGATGGAGCCGCTGGAGGGGCTCACCCTGGTGACCCCCCGCGAGCACGTCGACCGGGGCAGCCATGTCTCCTACCGGCACGCCGAGGCGGGCGCGGTCATGGAGGAGCTGATCGACCAAGGCATCCTCGGGGATTTCCGTACGCCAGACATCCTGCGGTTCGGGTTCACACCGCTGTACCACTCGCACGAGGACGTGTGGCACGCCGTGAAGGGCATCGCCCGGGTGCTTGAGGACCGGGCATGACCGAGCCGGACGGCGCGGACAGTGCCTACACCGACTTCACGCAGAGTCTGAGCTATGGCGACTATCTGCAGCTCGACACCCTGAAGGCGGCCCACCGGCCGATCACCGAGGCGCACGACGAGCACCTGTTCATCGCCGTCCACCACGTGTCGGAGGTGTGGCTGGAGCTGATCGTGCGCGAGCTGAGGGCCGCGATGACGCTGCTGGAGGACGGGATCACCGATGCGCCGCTGAAGATGCTCACCCGGGTGGTGCGGGCCCAGGAGCAGCTGACCAACGCGTGGGAGGTCCTCAAGACCCTGACCCCCGCGGACTACCTGGAGTTTCGGGACGCCTTCGGGCACGCCTCAGGCTTCCAGTCGACCAGCTATCGCACCGTGGAGTTCCTGCTCGGCAACCGCAACGCCAGCCTGCTACGCCCGCACGAGCACCGGCCCGACCTGCACGACCCGCTGGAGGCCGTGCTGCACGCCCCCAGCCTGTACGACCTGGCCCTGCGCCTGCTGGCCGAGCGAGGGCTCCCGGTGCCGCCCGAGGTGCTCAACCGGGACCTGACCCAGCCCCCGGAGCTGGACGAGACCGTGCTCGCGTCCTGGCTCACCGTCTACCGCGACCACGAGACCTACTGGGACCTGTACGAGCTGGCCGAGAAGCTCATCGACGTCGAGGACAACTTCCGGCGCTGGCGCTTCAACCACATGACGACCGTGCAGCGGGTGATCGGCTTCAAGACCGGCTCGGGAGGCACCAGCGGCGTGGGCTATCTGCGCAGCGTCCTGTCCATCGTGCTCTTCCCGGAGCTGTGGGAGGTCAGGACGCGGCTCTAGGGCATGGTGACCTGGTCGCCCGTCGATCAGAGGAGCATCCCGTGGACCCGTACACCCAGGCACAGACGACGATGCAGGAGCAGTTCGGCTCGACCGCGCTGGCAGACCGCTGGACCGCCACGATCATGGCCGACACCCTCGGCGCGCCGCACGACGACTTCGTGGCGAGCCGCGACTTCTTCTTCCTGGCCACGGTCGACTCCGGCGGGATGCCGACCGTGTCGTACAAGGGCGGGCCGGTCGGGCTGGTGACCGTCCTCGACCCTAAGACCGTGATCTTCCCGGACTACGACGGGAACGGGATGTTCCTGTCGATGGGCAACGTCGCCGACACCGGCCAGGTTGGGATGCTGTTCATCGACCTCGAGACGCCGCACCGGGTGCGGGTGCAGGGCCGGGCGACAGTCTCGGCGGCGGACACCGAGCGCTACCCGGGCTCGGTGCAGCTGGTGACCGTCACGGTGGAGAACACCTTCGTCAACTGTGCGCGCTACATCCACAAGCACGAGCGGGTGGTGTCGTCGCCGTACGTCCCCGATGCGGCCGGTGGCCAGCCCCTCCCGAGCTGGAAGCGTCTGGACCTGGTGAACGACGTGCTGAGCCCAGCCGACCGCGACCGGACCGAGGCGGAGGGCGGCGTGATCGACCTGGGGGAGTACGCCACCAGATTGATCACCGGGGAGTCCTGAGAACCTCGAGCGGCCGGCGGCGACCGTCGGCGCCGGCAGCTCTATGTCGCGATGACCCGGGCCCGCGACACCCTATGGCTCGGCCGGGTCGCGACCCCGGGGTCTGTCGTACCGTCTCGGACATGACCGCCGTCGCGACAGCCGTGAGCGCCGCGGAGCTCGAAGAGCTGGGCGGGCACTGTGAGCTGGTCGAGGGGGAGCTGCGGCAGATGGCACCGACGGGCTACCCGCACGGGCGGTCGACAGGTCGTGTGTCCTTCCAGATCTCGGCGCACGTGTTCGCCTCAGGGCTCGGCGATGTGCTTGGTGCGGAGACGGGCTTTCGGATCGCCATCGATCCCGACACGGTCCTGGCTCCGGACGTGGCCTTCGTAGGCGCCGACCGCGTCCCGGCAGACACGACGTCGCAGGCCTTCCTCGACCTCGCACCCGACCTCGTCGTCGAGGTGATCAGCCCGTCGGACCGGGCGGGGGCGGTCGCCGAGAACGCGGCACGGTGGCTGGCTGCGGGCGTGCGGCTGGTCTGGGTCGTCTACCCGGCGCAGCGGTTCGTGGCCGTCCACACCGCGGACGGAGTGACCCACGAGAGCGCGATCCTGACCGGCGGCGACGTCCTGCCGGGGCTAGAGATCGACCTGCCCGGCCTGTTTGCCTGACCGAGGGACTAGGCCGTGCGGCGGCGGCGCAGAAACGGATCCTGGACGGCGTCGGTCTCGTACGCGTTGCCGTCGTTGACGACGTTCAGGCCGGGCGGCACGATCTTGTCGATCCGGTCCAGCACGTCAGGAGTGAGCTGCACGTCGATCGCGCCGAGCTGGGTGTCGAGCTGCTCCCGCGTGCGCGGACCCATGATCGGCGCTGTGACCCCCGGGTGCTGCATGACGAAGGCCAGCGCCAGGTGCACCAGCGTCACTCCCGCGTCGGCGGCCAGCACGGCGAGCTGCTCGACGACATCGAGGCGGGCCTGGTTGTCCGGGTCGGACAGGTCGAACCGCCCCGGCATCATCTTGGCCCGGTTGGTCTGGGGAGCCTCCTGCCCCTTGCGGAACCGGCCGGTCAGCCAGCCGCCGGCCAGCGGGCTCCACGGGATGACCCCCATGCCGTACTTCTCGGCGACCGGCAGCACGTCACGCTCGATCCCGCGGTTGAGCAGGGAGTAAGGCGGCTGCTCGCAGACGAACCGACCGAGGCCTCGCCGTGCGGAGATCCACTGGTCCTCGACGATCCGGTAGGCGGGGAACGTCGACGACCCAAAAGCACGGATCTTGCCCGCGGTGACGAGGTCGGTGAGCGCGGACAGCGTCTCCTCGTCGTCGGTGCCCGTGTCGGGACGGTGCACCTGGTAGAGGTCGATCCAGTCGGTACGCAACCGCCGAAGGCTGTCCTCGACCTCGCGGACGATCCAGCGGCGAGAGTTGCCGCGCCGGTTCGGGTCACCGGTCTCGCCCATGTTCACGTCCATCGGGCCGTGGAACTTGGTCGCCAGGATGACGTCGTCGCGCCGTCCCTCCAGCGCCTTGCCGACGATCTCCTCGGACTCACCCCGGGCGTAGATGTCGGCGGTGTCGACGAAGTTGATCCCGGCGTCGAGCGCCGCGTGGATGATCGAGACCGACACGTCGTGGTCGGGCTCGCCCCACGCGCCGAACATCATCGCGCCGAGGCAGAGCGGGCTGACCATCATCCCGGTGTGACCGAGGTTCCTGTGTTCCATGACGGTCACCTGCCCGTGCGGCACAGCCCGAACCGGGTCTACAGGATGCGCGAGAGGAAGGCCCGGGTGCGTTCCTCGCGGGGCCTGGCCAGCAGCTCGGTCGGCGGTCCCTGCTCGCAGACGGTCCCGGCGTCCAGGAAGACCACGTGGTCGGCGATCTCCCGGACGAAGCCCATCTCGTGGCTCGCGATCAGCATCGTCATTCCCTGGCTGCGCAGCTCGGCGACCAGGGCGAGCACCTCACCGACCAGCTCGGGGTCCAGTGCTGAGGTGACCTCGTCCAGCAGCAGCAGCCGGGGCTTGGCCGCCAGCGCACGGACGATCGCGACGCGCTGCTGCTGCCCGCCGGACAGCCGGTCGGGGTAGGTGTCGGCCTTGTCGGCCAGCCCGAACCGCTCGAGCAGCTCGCGGGCCTCCTGCTCGGCCTGGCCCCGTCCCATCTTGTGGACGCGCCGGGGCGCGAGCGTGATGTTGGACAGCACCGACAGGTGCGGGACCAGGTTGAAGGCCTGGAACACGACCCCGATCCGCTGACGCACCTCGTCGGGGTCGGTGCCCACCTCGGAGATGTCGTCGCCGTCGAGCAGCACCTGCCCGTCGTCGATCGTCTCGAGCAGGTTGACGCACCGCAGCAGCGTCGACTTCCCGCTGCCGGAGGCACCGATCAGCACGGTCGCGGTGCCCTCGGTCAGCGTGAGGTCGATGCCGCGCAGCACCCAGCTCTTGCCGTAGCGCTTACGGATGTCCCGAAGCTGCAGAACCGCGTCCCCAGGACCGGTCACAGTGCACCGGTCGCGGCGCGTCGTCGGTCCGAGCGTGCGGTGAGCGCGTCGGTGAGCCGGGTGACCGGGATGGTGAGCGCGACGAACAGGGCGCCGGCAACGACGTACGGCGTGAAGTTGGCGATCTGCGCCGTATCGATCTGGGCGGCCCGCACCGCGTCGATGGCGCCGAGGACGCTGATCAGGCCGGTGTCCTTCTGCAGGCTGACCAGGTCGTTGAGCAGGGGGGCGGTGACCCGCCGCACGGCCTGCGGCAGCACCACGAAGCGCATGGTCTTGGCGTACGACAGACCCAGGCTCCGGGCCGCGGCCCGCTGGCTCGGGTGCACCGCCTCGATGCCGGCCCGGAAGACCTCGGCCACGTACGCCGAGTAGGTCAGCGTGAGCGCGACACCGCCGAGGAACGCCGGTCCGGTCGGAAGGCCCTGCAGGCGCAGCCCCGGCACGCCGAAGCCGATCAGCAGCAGCACGAGGATGAACGGCAGCCCACGGAACAGGTCGGTGTAGGCCGCCGCCAGGATCCGCAACGGCAGGGTGACCGGGCCGCGGGTGGTGCGAGCGACCGCGACGAGCATCCCGAAGACCAGGACGAACACGGCACAGATCGCGAGCACCTGCAGGTTGAGCAGGAGACCGCGGGCCACGTCCGGCAGCGCCGCGCGGCCGGCGTCGACGTTGAAAAAGCTCTCGCGGACGCGGGGCCACCCCGAGCTCTGGCTGACCGCGAACCCGACGACGAGGCCGAAGCCCAGCGTGCTGGAGGCGGCGAGCGTCGCGCTGCGCCGGGTGGCGCGGCGACGAGCCGACTCCCGGGCCTGCTGACGCGGGCTGGGGGTCCAGTCGTCGGGCCGGGCAGTGCTGGCGACGAGCTGGGGCCCGGAGACGCCTCCCGCCCCCAGGATCGCGTCCCCGCCTGCGGGCGTCGTCACCGGCTAGCTGAGCTCGGGCGCGCCGGCCTGCGTCAGCCAGGTCGCCTGGAGCTTGTCGAGCGTCCCGTCCTTGCGCAGCGCGTCGACCGCGTCGGTCACGCAGGGGGTCAGGGCACTGCCCTTGTCGAGGACCATCCCGAACTGCTCCTCCGCTCCCGCGACCTTGGGCAGCTGACCGACGATCACGCCGTCCGTGAGCTCGGCGTTGACGAGGTAGAACGCGGTCGGCAGATCGACGACGAGCCCGTCGATCTGACCGTTCATCAGCGCCGCCTTGGCGAGGTCGTTGCTGTCGAACACCAGGGGCTGGGTGCTGGGCTTGATCTGGTCCTTGATCGCCGTGAACGACGTCGTCCCGACCTGGGCGCCCAGCTTGGCGTCCTTGAGGTCGGCGATGCTCTTCGCCTCGGCGATCGGGCTGCCCTTCGTGGTGATCACGGCCTGGCGCACGTCGTAGTAGCCGCTGGAGAAGTCCAGGCCCTGCTTGCGCTCGGGGGTGATCGAGACCTGGTTGATGTCGACGTCGAACGGCTTGGGCCCGGGGGCGATCACCGAGTTGAAGGACGCGGTGACCCAGGTGACCTTGTCCTTCGGATAGCCGAGCTGGTCCGCGACCGCGTAGGCCACCGCGCTCTCGTAGCCCTTGCCGTTCGTGGGGTCGTCGTCCTCGAACCAGGGTCCGTACGCCGGCTTGTCGGTCGCCACGGTGAACGTCCCGTCCTTGAGCGTGGGCAGCGCGCCCTTCTCGCAGGCGGCCGGAGAGGCCGAGGTGCCCGGCGTGCCGGTGGCGGCCGGGGCGCTGGAGGACGCGCACCCGGCGAGGGCCAGGACGAGGATGCCGACGGGCAGCACGGGGACGAGGCGGGGGGTCATGCGGCACTCCGGGGGCGAGTCGGCGGATCTGGGTAGGCGGTCAGTCAAGCGCATGAACAGGAGAGGTGGCAGGTCTGATGTGGCTCTGGCTCGCGCTCGGGCGGGGCGGTCACCGGCTTCTCCGCCGTCCGACGAGGCTGGTGCTGCGCAGGATGCACAACCGGCGCACGCGGGTGGTGCTCACCGACGACGACGGGCGGGTCGCGCTCGCCCGGGTGTGGCTTTCGCACCAGGGCTGGGAGCTGCCGGGGGGAGGCCTGCGACGGGACGAGGACCCGGTGGCGGGCGGCACGCGCGAGCTGGCCGAGGAGGTCGGGGTCGGTGCGTCCGACCTGCGGGCGCCAGGCCTGCAGCTGCTCGGCGAGCTGCCCGACCCGACCGGTGCCTTCACCGCCGTGCTGCTGACCGGGGTGGCCCGCGACCCGGCCTGCCTGGCTGTCCCGCCGCGACACCGCTGGGAGATCGTCGAGGTCGCCTGGTGGCCGGTGGACGCCCTGCCCCCGGACTGCGACCGGTTGGTCGCGCCCGCGCTGGCGCTGCTCGGCGACGGGCCGAGCGTCCTACGTCATGATCAGCCATGACGTACGACGGTGAGCTGCTCGACCGGCTCCGCGAAAAGCTGGTCGGTGAGACGGTGACCGAGCGGGTGATGTTCGGCGGGGTGGCGATGATCGTGGGCGGTCACATGGCCGTGGCCGCGTCCCGCAGCGGCGGGCTCATGGTCCGGGTGGACCCGGCCGACGCCGAGTCCCTGCTCGGGCCGGGGGTGGCTCGCACCGAGATGCGCGGCCGCGCGCTGGCGGGCTGGCTGTTGGTCGAACCCGCTGCCCTGTGCTCCGACGTGGATCTGGAACGCTGGGTCGCCGGGAGCCTCGCGTACGTCCGGTCCCTACCGCCTCGCTGATCGGCGCGCCGGCCACTCAGCCGGCCCGCCAGGGAGCCCGCCGCTCAGCCTCGGGCGGCGAAGAAGTCGACGAACCACGTGACGGCGTCAGGGTCGTCGACCGCGCCGAGGTTGAGCGCCGTCTCGACCGACACGCCCTGCGCGATCCGCTTGAGCGGCACCTCCAGCTTCTTGCCGGTGGCCGTGTGCGGGATCGCCGGGACGGCGACGACCTCGTCGGGCACATGCCGCGGGGAGGCGTTCTGCCGGACGGCGTCCTTGAGCCGGGCAACCAGCGTGTCGTCGAGCTCCACGCCCGGCGCCAGGCGCACGAACAGCGGCAGCCAGTAGCCGCCGTCGGCCTGCTCCACCCCCAGCACGAGCGACTCGACGACCTCGTGCACGGCCTCGACGGCGGCGTAGAGGTCGGCGCTGCCCATGCGCACGCCGTGACGGTTGAGGGTCGAGTCCGAACGGCCGTGCACGATCGCGGTGCCGCGGGAGGTCAACGTCATCCAGTCGCCGTGCCGCCAGACGCCCGGATAGACGTCGAAGTAGGCGTCTGCGTAACGGCTGCCGTCCTCGTCACCCCAGATCCGCAGGGGCATGGACGGCATCGGAGCCAGCACGACCAGCTCGCCCACCTCGTCGCGGAGCGGCTGCCCGGCCTCGTCCCAGGACTCCGCGTGGATGCCGAGGCCGCGGCAGCTCATCTCACCGGCAGTCACCGGCAGCCAGGGAGCGTCGCCCACCAGCGCTCCGGCGAAGTCCGTGCCACCGCTGATGACGTGCATGGCCAGCTCGTCGGCGACGTGCGCGTAGACCCAGCGGAACGAGGAGGCAGGAAGCGGCGACCCGGTCACCCCCATGGAGGTGAGTCGCGACAGGTCGTGGTCCCGACCCGGCTCGAGGCCGGCCTTCTCGCACGCGAGCAAGAAGCCCGGACTGACCCCGAGGAAGGACACCTTCTGCTCGGCGGCGACCTGCCAGAGCCGGTCGGGCGACGGGTGCAGCGGGCTGCCGTCGTAGAGCACGATCGTGGCGCCGGCGGCGAGCGCGGAGATCTGGCTGTTCCACATGATCCAGCTGGTGGTGGTCCACCACAGGTAGCGCTCGCCCGGACCGACATCGTTCTGCAGCCCCATCTGCACCAGGCCCATCAGCAGCACGCCCCCGTGGCTGTGCACGAGCCCCTTCGGCAGGCCGGTGGTGCCGGAGGAGTAGACGACCCAGAGCGGTGCCTCGGCGTCGAGCTGGGCGAACGTCGGCGGCTGCAGCTCGGCCGTCGCGTCACCCCAGGACAGTCCCGGCACGCCGTGGCCCAGGACCGGGACCGACACCACCTCCCGCACGGACGTGAGACCGGCCCGCAGCTGGGCAACTGCTTCCCGGCGGTCCCGCTCGACCCCGTTGAACACGTAGCCGTCGGCGGCGATCAGCACGACCGGGTCGAGCTGGCCAAATCGGTCGAGCGCGCTGGCCGGGCCGATGTCGGGGGCGCAGGTCGACCAGACCGCGCCCTGTGCGGCGCAGGCCAGCATCGCCACGACGGCCTCGACCCCGTTCGGCAGGTAGGCCACCACGCGGTCGCCACGCGCGACGCCGAGCCGGTCCAGGGTGGCCTGGAAGGCGCCGACCAGCTGACGCAGCTGATCCCAGGACACTTCCGCCGCCGGACCGGTCTCGTCGAGCGCGACCAGGGCCGTGCCCGTGCGCTCCGGCCGCAGAACGTTCTCGGCCAGGTTGAGCCGCGCCCCCTCGAACCACCGGGCGCCCGGCATCGCGCGGCTGGACAGGACGGTGTCGTACGGCCGGCTGGCGACGACGTCGAAGAACGTCCAGGCCTGCGTCCAGAAGTCCTCCAGCCGGTCGACCGACCACTCCCACAGCTGCTCATAGCTGTCGTCACCGTGGCCCACCTGCCGGGCGAACGCCGTCAGGCGCGAACGCTCGACCCGGTCTGCACCGGGCTCCCAGAGCACCTCTGCTGTCATGCCCGCGATGGTGTCACGACCTCCACGACGCGTCGCCGCTCAGGTCGGACGTCGACCGGTCAGCGCGAGCAGGCGCTGCTGCAGCGGCGCGTCGTCGGCGACCTCGATCGGGTCGGGGAACACCCCGAACTGCCGCCACTGCTCCGCGCGGGCCGAGAACCCGTCCCACAGGGCCTGCACGAGATCGGGCTCAAGCGCGTCGTCGGCACCGATCACCCGCGCGAGGTCAACGGCGCGCAGCGCCCTGAAGCTCGTCACGTGCCACAGCGCCTCCTCGGTCGACCAGTCGCCGTAGGAGAAGTGCACCGGGCGCTCCAGGTCGTCCACCTGCTCGGCCGCGGCGACCCCCTGGTCGACCAGGCGGGCGAAAGCGGCTTTCGGGTCGGTGCCGAGCAGGTCACCGTCGTAGGCCGTCGGCCCGACCTCCTCCATCGTCCGCCCGGCCAGCATGTCCGGGATCCAGGCCTCGTCGGAGGCGTGGTAGGAAACCACCTCCCGCAGCGTCGGCGGAGGCTCACCCTCGGGGCGCATGGTCGCGAAGTCCGGCGGCATCGGACGGTCCCACTGGTCGTCGCGGACCTGCATGACGACCCGTTCGAGGGCGCGGTCCGAGCGGACGAAGACGACGGTCACAGGCATGTTCAAGGCGACTCCTCTGAGCGGTCCCGGCAACATATCCGGAGCCTGCGACAAGGTCACGTCCTGCGATATGAGCATGCACGCGTTATCGTCGCACCCATGACTCGTGAGGCACGCATGCTCGTGGCCGTGGACGTCGCGCTCCTGACGCTGGACGGCGACCGGCTCAGCGTCCTGCTGCGCAAAGGCACGGACCCCCAGGTCAAAGGTCGATGGATGCTGCCGGGCGCCGTCGTCCACGAGGGGGAGCAGCTTCGCGACGCGGCACTGCGCGCGCTCGCGGCGGTCGGGGTGCAGGGTCAGGCGCCGTCGGTGCTGGGCGTGCTCGACGGCCCGGAGCAGGCCGAGCGCGACGCACGCGGACCGGTGCTCTGCGTCGCGCACGGCGAGCTGGTACCGACCCCCGAGACGCTCGACGCCGACCTCGTCCTGGCCCCGGTCGACGAGCGGTGGCCGGGTCGCTTCCGCACCCTCCCGCGCGACCAGGACCGGGTGGTGCGGCTGGCGGTCGCGCAGACCCGCGCCGCGTACGCCGCGTCACCGGACCCGGCCGGACTGCTCGGACCGGAAGCGTTCACGCTGACCGAGCTGCGCCACGTGCACGAGGCGGTGCTGGGCGAGGGCCTGCAGCGCGACACCTTCGGGCGCAAGATGCAGCCGCTGCTCGTCGAGACGGGTGAGCAGACCGCCGGGACCGTCGGGCGACCCTCCCACCTCTACTTCCAGGCGACGTAACAACCGGCGGCGAGGAGCGGGCGTGCGCCTGTCCCTGCCCGCGAGCGTCCGCGGGCTGCCGCGTGAGACGTACGTGCTCGCGCTGGTCGCGTTCTGCGTGGCGCTGGGCTTCGGGATCGTCGCCCCGGCCGTCCCGCTGTTCGCCCTCGCGTTCGGTGTCGGACCGACGGCCGCCGGTGCGGTCGTCTCCGCCTTTGCCCTCATGCGCCTGCTCTCCGCGCTGTCCGCCGGGCGCCTGGTGGACCGGGTCGGTGAGCGCGTCGCGCTGCTCGCCGGCCTGTCGGTCGTCGCGGTCAGCTCGCTGCTGGCAGGGCTGTCGGTCAGCTATCCCCAGCTGCTGGTCCTGCGAGGGGTCGGTGGCATCGGGTCAGCCGTGTTCACGATCGCCGCGACGAGCCTGCTGCTCCGGATCGCGTCGTCGGCGCAACGCGGTCGCACCCAGAGCGTCTACCGCTCGGGCTTCCTGCTCGGCGGGATCGTCGGCCCGGCGTTCGGCGGCGCCGTCGTCGGGATCTCGCTGCGTGCCCCGTTCTTCCTCTACGCAGGGACGCTGCTGCTCGCGGTGCTGGCCGCCGGGACGCTCCTGCCACGCAGGCTGGCGCCGCCCAGCGACGCTGCGGAGCAGACTGCGCCCGTAGAGCCGCGGGTCTCCGCCGGGTCGCCAGGTCCGGGGACGGGCCCGGATCGGCTGTCGCTCCGAGAGGTCCTGGGCAACCCGGCCTACCAGGCGGCTCTGGCTGGCAACTTCGCGACGGGCTTCGCGGTGCTCGGGGTGCGCAGCACCCTCGTGCCGCTGCTGGTCGTGGAGCACCTGCAGCTGGCCCCGGGCTGGGTCGGCGCCGCCTTCGCCGTCGGTGCGCTCGTGCAGGCGCTGCTCCTGCTGCCCGCCGGCAAGGCGGTCGACGAGGTCGGGCGCCGGCCCACGCTGGTGGCCGGAGCCGTGGTGACCGCCCTGTCGCTCGTGCTCCTCGCGCTGGCCGTGGGACCGGTGTCGCTGCTGCTGGCCACCACCGTCTTCGCCGCCGGCGCCTCCCTGCTCGGTGTCGCGCCGGCGGCGATCGTCGGCGACGTCGTCGAGGGCCGCGGCGGCACGCCGATCGCCTTCTGGCAGATGAGCAGCGACCTCGGCTCGGTCACCGGGCCGCTCGCTGCCGGCCTGCTCATCACGAGCACCTCGTACGCGGTCGCCCTGCTCGTCTGCGCCGCGGTCGTCGCGCTGTGTGCGGTCCTGGGTCTGCGGGTGCCGAAGGTGCCGGCCGCAGCCTGACCTGGGGCTGAACCGGGCAGGAAGCCTGCATGAGCCGGCCCGCACTGATCCTGCTCGACGTCGACGGGGTCCTCAACGCCCTCGGGCGCCCGCTGCCGGAGCGGCCGAGCTACCGCTCCGGTCGGGCCGGGACCGGTGGGCGCTCGTACGAGATCGCGTGGGCCCCCGAGGTCGTGACCCGGCTGGTCGCGCTGCACACCTCCGGGGCCGCCGAGGTCCGTTGGCTCACCACCTGGGGACACGGCGCGAACGGCTCGCTGCGACAGCTGCTCGCGATGCCCGAGCTGGATGTCGCCGGCACCTACGACCATCTGACGGCAGCGGGAGAGCCGGACCGCGAGGCGGGCTCGTTGGCCGCGGTGACCCCCGCGGCCCGCGACGGGCTCACCGGTCGTTGGTGGAAGTTTGACGTCGTCGCGTCTTTGCTCGCCGAGGACCCGGTGCGACGCCTCGTGTGGCTCGACGACGACCTCGCGGAGCAGGACGACCTGGCGCGGTGGGCGCGCCGGCAGACCGACGCGCTGATCCTGGCTCCTGACCCGCTGACCGGGCTCACCCGGGAGGACCTCGAGACCGTCGAGGCCTTCTGCCGGACCAGGCCGGGTGGGTGAAGGCAGGGTGTCCTCTCCCACCCACCCACCCACCCGACCAAGGCCCCGGCCACAGGTCTGCGATGCTTTTCCGCACCTGAGGAGGGCGCCACGACTGCCGACCCGGCCGAGCGACATGTGCTGACCGCGCCCCGTGGACGGGCCGTCGACGGGCTCACCGGACGTCCGCGCCTGCTGGTCGTCGGCGATCTCGTCGAGGACGTCACGACGCCGCGCTGCCCTTTGAGCTCGCGGCGGCGTCGCCGCAGGTGGCTGCGGCGCTGCGGCGGACGACCTGAACCGCCCTGTCAGCGAGTGACAGGCACCTCGACCGTCGCCCCGCCGTAGCCGTTCGCCTGGTCGCGGCCCTCGACGGTGACGGTCGTGATCCCCTCCGGGATGCGCAGGTCGCCCTGCTGGCGGGTGAACGGTTGTTCTGAGGCGTGGTCGTGACCGAGCATGTGCTCGCCCAGGACTGTCCCGTCCGGCCCGAGCACCCGCCAGCCGTCGGCGTAGCGGTCCGGGGTGTCGTAGGGGCTGGAGATCGTAACCGCCAGAGCGAAGGTGGCCCCGCTCCCGGTCAGCACGGCGCTGACGACGTCCGGGAACCGCTGAGTCTGCTCGGCACCCGGGGCGTCGGCGCTCGGGCTGGAGCTCGCGGTCGTCGGACCGTCCCCGGAGGAGCATCCGGTGGTCAGGACGAGAACGAGGACGGCAAGTAGTCGACGCATGCCGTCTTTCCTTCCCACAAGAGGGGAGACAAAGATCAGACGTGGTCCATCGCCAGCACCCGGGCGCGGTCCCCGTCGTAGCTCTTCGCCGCGGCACGCAGCACGAGGCCGGCGAGCAGCAGGCTCGGCAGCGCGATGAGAAAGCTGAGCTGCAGCCCCTGGTCGTCGTTGCCGACCGCGTCCGTGATGAGCCCGAAGGCCAGCGGTGCCCCGCCCTCCACGAGGGCCTTCAGCAACGTCCGGAACGCTTCGACGCGCCCGCGCATCGGGGGCGCGACCGTGTCGATCCGGACCGCGTCGAGCACCGGGATGGTGGCCGCCAGCGCCGCGCTCCCGAGGACCAGGAACGGCAGGGCCAGCCAGATCTCGGTGACGATCAGGGCTGGCAGCCAGGCGACCGCGGTGATCGCGTAGCCCTGGGCGGCTCGGGTCAGTCGCCGGGAAGCCCGGCCCTGGTCCGACAGGGCGTCCGAGAGCCGGCTGCCGAAGCGGATGCCCAGCACGGCACCGATGCCGAGGGCGATCAGGGCAAGGTCCGCGACAAGGTTGCTGACGCCGTAGTGCGCCACCGCGAACAGCACAGAGAAGGCCGACGCGCCCGCGAGGTAGTAGGCACCGATGCTGCCCGAGAGCAGCACACGCAGCACGGTCGGTGTCCGGAGCGTCGTGCGCACCACGACGCCCCAACCGACCGGGTCGTCGTGGCCGGTGCCCCGGCGGGGCGGTTCGGGGCTGCGCAGCAGTCGCACGGCGACGAACAGCGCCGGGACCGTGAGGAGCAGGAACGCGGCCCGCCAGTCGAACACGGCCACCGCGAGCGCACCGATGGCGACGCCGACCGCGCCTCCTGCCAGCTGCCCGACGGCGATGCGGCCGAAGGCCACCGTGCGCTTCGCAGGGGTGAACAGGTCGCCCACGAGCGACGGGTAGGACGGTCCCACCGTCGCAAGCACGACGGCGAGGGCGCTGCGTGCGACCAGCAGCCACACGAAGTCCTGGGCGAGACCGGTGGCGAGCATGGCAACCGACCACGCCAGTGCGGACAGGCCCAGCAGCCGAAGCCGTGGGATGCGGTCGACGAAGGCACCCGCGACCAGGGTGGACACCCCGCCGACCAGACCGAAGGACCCGCCGAGGATGCCGAGCTGGGCGGTGCTGATCCCGAGGTCGTCCTTCAGACCGGGGGCGACGGCCCCCAGCGCGCTGCGGTCCGCGTAATCGATCGCGACGATGACCGACAGGAGCGTGACCAGCGACTGCGCGTACGAAGGATCGACCGGATCGCTCGCCGAGTGCACCGGCTCAGTTCTTCTCGGAGCACGGGCCACCGGACGACTCTAGGTGTCAGGCGCGGACCGGCAGGGTCGCGAGGCCACGGACGACGTAGCCGGTCTGCCAGACGGGGTCACCTGCGGGCTCGAGCCTCGGCAGGCGTTCCAGGACGGTCGCGAACGAGGTCTGCAGCTCCAGCCGTGCCAGCACAGCGCCGAGGCAGAAGTGGGTGCCGGCGCCGAACGACAGGTGCGGGTTGAGCGAACGGCCGACGTCGAGGGTGTCCGGGTGCTCGAAGACGTCGGGGTCGCGGTTTGCGCTGCCGAACAGCAGCGACAGCTCGGTGCCGCGCGGGACGTGGACACCGCCCACCTCCAGGTCCTCCAGCACCCAGCGCTCGAACATCTGCAGCGGGGTGTCGAAGCGCATCAGCTCCTCGACCGCGGTGGGTACCAGTGACGGGTCGTCGCGCATCCGGTCGAGCTGCTCGGGGTGACGGAACAGGCTGTGCCAACCGAGCCCGGTGACGCCGACGGTGGCCTCGTGGCCGGCGTTGAGCAGCAGCACGCAGGTCCCGACCAGCTCGTCCTCGGTCAGCCGGTCCCCTTCGTCGACGACCTGCGTGAGGCCGCTGAGCAGGTCGTCGGTCGGGTGCTTGCGCCGTTCGCGGGAAAGCGCGACGAGGTAGTCGCCAAACTCTTCGCAGGCCCGAACGGCGGTGGCATGCGTCTCGGGTCCGGGGTCCAGCTCGTACATCCCGCAGATCTGCGCAGACCACGGCCGCAGCAGCTGCCGGTCGCTCTCCGGGACCCCCAGCAGGTCGGCGATGACCGCGACCGGCAGCGGCTCGGCGAGCGTGCTGATCAGATCGACCTCACCCGCCCCGACCAGCGGGTCGACGAGCCGGTCGACCTGCGCCTGCACACCCTCGCGCATCCCCTCGACGCGCCGTGGCGTGAACGCCTTGCTCACCAGGCGGCGCAGCCGGGTGTGGTCGGGCGGTTCCACGTCGAGCATCCCTGCGCGGACGACGCGCCAGAACGGCGCGAGCCCGGGTGGGTCCTCCGGCCGGCCCATCTCGGCATGCGTCGCGACGTGCAGATAGCTGCGGCCGAGCCGACGGTCGCGCAGCAGCGCGTCGACGTCGGCGAAGCAGGGGACCAGCCAGCGGTCGTCCTGCACCGTCACGGCCTGTCCGGCCCGCAGCTCTGCGTAGGCCGGGTAGGGGTCGGCGACGAACGCGGGGTCCGAGGGAGTGAAACGCACGGTGCAGACGGTAGACCTGAGGGATGGATGTCAGCCGTGTCATGCCAGCTGCCCGCACCGACCTCGAGTCGCTGGTCGCGGTGCCGTCGATCTCGGCCGACCCCGCTCGCACCGGGGACGTTCGGCGCGCCGTCGAGCTGGTGGCCGGCCATGCCCGTGACGCCGGCGCAGCGTCCGTCGACGTGGTCGACGCCGGCGGCGCACCCGCGGTGATCGCTCGCTGGCCGGCGCCCGACGGGCAGCCGACCGTCCTGCTGTACGCGCACGCCGACGTGCAACCCACCGGACCGCGGGAGCAGTGGAGCTCCGACCCTTTCGTCGCCACCGAGCGCGACGGTCGGTTGTACGGACGAGGCGCCGCTGACGACAAGGCCGGCGTCATGATGCACCTGGCGGTGCTTCGCGCGTTCCAGGGTCGCCCGCCGGTCGGCGTGACGCTCTTTGTCGAGGGCGAGGAGGAGATCGGCTCGCCGACCCTCTCCGCGCTGCTCTCAGCCCACCGGGACGACCTGCGCGCCGACGTCATCGTCATCGCCGACTCGGCCAACGCCGCGGTCGACGTACCGGCGTTCACGACGAGCCTTCGCGGGCTGGTGGACACGACGGTCACCGTGCGGACGGCGACCCGGGCGGTGCACTCCGGCTTGTACGGCGGGCCCGCCCCGGACGCGCTCACCGCGCTGTGCCGGCTGCTCGCCACGCTGCACACCGCGGAGGGTGAGGTGGCGGTCGAGGGGCTTCACCGCTCGACCTCGGACGTGCCCGACCCGGGCGAGGCGGAGCTGCGCGGCGACGTCGGGCTGCTCGACGGGGTGGACCTGCTCGGCTCCGGCTCGCTGCCCGACCGCTTGTGGCACACGCCGGCGATCTCGGTCCTGGGGATGGACGCCCCGTCGACCGGCGACGCCTCGAACGTGCTGCTGCCGGTCGCCAGCGCAAAGGTCAGCCTGCGGATAGCGCCGGGCGACACCGCCGAGAACGCGCAGGCCCGGCTGGTCGAGCACCTGCACGCGCACGCACCCTGGGGCGCCGAGGTCACGCTCTCCGAAGGGTCGGCGGGCGAGCCGTACGCGCTGCAGGCCGCCGGCCCGGTCTACGACCTGGCGCGGGACGTCTTTGCGCAGGCATACGGTAATGAAGCGGTCGAGGCGGGCATCGGTGGCTCCATCCCGTTCATCGCCGAGTTCGCCCGCACCTTCCCGGGCGCCACCGTCCTGGTCACCGGGGTGGGTGACCCGGCGTCGCGCTGGCACGGCATCGACGAGAGCCTGCACCTGGCGATGTGGGAACGCGCCTGCACCGCCGAAGCACTCCTGCTCCAGGGCCTGGTCAGACGCTGAGGGTGGCGCTGGGCTCGAGCGCATCGAAGCGGGCCCGGCCGAGCCGCTCGAGGTACCCCCAGTACATCGGCGGGCTCGCAAGAATGCCGTCGTGCACCGGGAACGCGCGTCCCGGAGAGACTGCCCGCAGGTAGTCGACCGCCTCGGACAGCTTCTGCCACGGAGCGGCGACCGGGACGCCCAGCACCTCGACGTCCGCATCCGGCACGGTGAACGCGTCACCCGGCGTGAAGAACCTGCCCCCGACGAGATAGCCGACGTTGGGCACCATCGGGATGTCCGGGTGGATCACGGCGTGCTGAGAGCCGAACACCTGGATCGAGGTCCCCACGTCGAAGCGTGAGCCAGCCTCGACCACGGTGTGCGGCAGGTCGACCTGCTCGGCCGAACCCGCGTCAAGGTAGAGGGCGGCGTCCGGGTTCGCCTCCAGCAGGGCTGCGACGCGCGGAGCGTCGAGGTGGTCCGCGTGCTGGTGCGTGATCAGGACCGCGGTCAGGTCGCGGAGGCTCTCGAAACCGCTGCTGAACGTTCCCGGGTCGAGCAGCACGCGGCCGCCGCCGTCCTCGACGAGCACGCAGGAGTGGCCGAAGCGGGTGAGGTCCATGACGACGTCTTACCCGGTCGGGTGCGTCCGTCCCGTGCTGGGCAGAGCCGAGTCATGACTGATCCCACCGTCCTGGTCATCGGTGCCGGCTTCGCAGGCTTCGGGTGCGCCCAGAAGCTGCCGCGCAGGCTCGCCAGAAAGGGCGTCCGCGCCGAGGTCGTGCTGGCTGCGCCCCAGGACTACCACCTCTACACGCCGCTGCTGGCCGACGTGGCGGGCGGGGTCGTCAACCCGAGCCGGGTCGCCGTGCCGCTCGCGCAGGGCCTGCCCGGTGTGCGCCTGGTCAACGGCACCGTCACCGAGATCGACGTGGCGGCGAAGACTGCCTGCATCGACGTCGAGGGTCATCCCAGCCGGACGCAGGCCTTCGACCGGCTGGTCTTCACCCCCGGCTCGGTGACCAAGGTGATGGACGTCCCCGGGCTCGAGGAGCACGCCCGCGGGCTGAAGACCGTCGCCGAGGCGCTCTACCTGCACGACCAGCTGCTGCGCGAGCTGGAGCGCTCGCGCTACGAGACCGACGAGGCGGCCCGCCGGGGGCGTCGTACGGTCGTCGTGGTCGGGGCCTCGTACGCCGGGACCGAGCTGGTCGCGCAGCTTCGGGCGCTCGCCGACGTCGCCTGCCGCAACCTGTCGATCCGTGATCAGGACGTTACGTTCCTGCTGCTCGACGTGGCCGACCAGGTCATGCCCGAGGTGGGCACGACCCTGGGCGACCGCGCGCTCGAGGTGCTGAAGGCCCGGGGCATCGACGTCCGGCTCGGCACCAGCCTGAAGAAGGTCGAGGCCGATCACGTCGTGCTCACCGACGGCAGCCGGGTCGACACCCGCATCGTCGTCTGGGTCGCCGGCGTCGCGCCCAACCCGCTCGTCGCCGCGCTCGGACTGCCGACCGAGAAGGGTCGGCTCGTGGTGCAGGCCGACCTGACGGTCCCCGGCCACCCCTGGCTGTTCTCCGGCGGTGACGTGGCCGCGGTCCCCGACCTCGCGAACCCCGGCAAGATCACTCCGCCGACCGCCCAGCACGCTCTGCGCCAGGGCCACGCGCTCGCCCGCAACGTCGCGGCCAGCCTGGGGGCGGGGACGGCGAAGGACTACAAGCACCATGACCTCGGGCTGGTCGTCGACCTCGGGCCCGGCTACGCCGTCGCGGACCCGCTGGGTCTGCACCTGTCCGGCCTGCCCGCCAAGGCGGTCACCCGGGGCTACCACCTGGTCGCGCTCCCGAGAGCGGCCAACCGGCTCGGCGTCGGCGCAGACTGGTTGATCGATGCCGTCACCGCCCGGTCGGTCGCGCAGCTCGGGCTCGTGGACGCAGCCGAGTCCGGCTTCCCCGACTAGGTCGCACTGCCGAGGAGACAGCGCAAGCATGGCGAAGAACACCTACACGAAGCCGAAGCTGCGAGCTCGGCTCAAGGACGAGCTGCAGGCGGGCACGAAGGGCGGCAAGAAGGGTCAGTGGTCGGCCCGCAAGGCCCAGCTGCTGGTGAACAGGTATGAGAAGGCCGGCGGTGGCTATCGCGGGGAGAAGGGCGAGCGGCAGAAGCACCTCAGCTCGTGGGGTGAGCAACAGTGGCAGGACTGCGGTGGTGAGCGCTACCTGCCGAAGCTCGCGTGGCAGGTGCTGACCAAGAAGGAGCGCGAGGCGACCAACGCGCAGAAGAGCAAAGGACGGCAGCAGCACGTCGACAACACCAAGGCGGCGCGGCAGGCGCGCACGGCGGCGGAGGCAGTCTCGGCGAACGCTCCGGAGGCCCGCCGGCTCGTCGCGGAGATGGACCGTCCAACCCTGAAGCGCGCGGAGAAGGGCGAGATGCGCCACGGAAGGGCGCGCAAGACGGTCCTTACCGCCATCGAGGACCGCCGGACGCGGCTGTGAGGGACTGCCCGGGGCCGCTCACGGGTTGACCTGGCTATGACGCAGACGGCAGACCTGCACTTCTACTTCGACCCGGTGTGCCCGTTCGCCTGGATGACCAGCAAGTGGGTCCGTCTGGTCGCGGCGCAGCGCGACTACCGGGTCGAATGGCGGTTCATCAGCCTGCGCCAGCTCAACAGCCACCTCGACTACGAGACCCACTTCCCGGCGGGCTACGACGCAGGCCACACCAGCGGCCTGCACCTGCTCAGGGTGGCGGCGGCTGTGCGCGCCGAGCACGGGTCGGACGCCGTCGGCCCGCTCTACCAGGCCATGGGCACGCGCATCTTCGAGGTCGAGAAGCAGCCCTCGCCGGAGACGTTCGACGTGCTCGCCCGGGACGCGCTGGCCGAGGCCGGGCTGCCCGAGCAGCTGGCGGCCGCGCGGACGGACGCAGGCTGGGACGCCGAGATCCAGGCCGAGACCGACGCCGCGCTCGCCCTCACCGGCAAGGACGTCGGCACGCCCATCCTGCACCTTGCCCCGCCGGACGGGCTGGCCTTCTTCGGACCGGTGATCAGCCGGCTCCCCAGCGATGCCGAAGCAGTCGAGCTGTGGGACCACGTCGTCGCGCTGGCCACGTTCCCAGGGTTTGCCGAGCTGAAGCGCAGCCTGCGGGAGCGACCGCAGCTGCCGGCGTTCGGGGTTCCGGCGGGCACGGGCGGCAGCACCGAGGACTGGCACGGGGGGAGTCGTCGCCTCAAGAAGTGACGTGGTGGCAGGCTGGCGCGATGAGCCCTTCATCGCCCTCTGACACTGCTGTCAACACCCAGGTCCGGCTGGCCCGTCGTCCGACCGGTCTGCCCGCCGACGACGTCTGGGACATCCGTGAGGAACCGATCCCGAGCCCCGGAGACGGGGAGATCCTCATCAAGACGGAGTACATCTCGCTGGACCCGGCGATGCGCGGCTGGATGAACGAGGGTCGTTCCTACATCCCGCCGGTAGGGATCGGCGAGGTGATGCGCGCAGGCGTGGTCGCCGAGGTCGTGCAGAGCCGCAACGAGCGGTTCGCCGAAGGTGCTCACGTCGTCGCGATGACCGGTGTCCAGGAGTGGGCGGTCAGCGACGGCAAGGGTCTGCAGGTGGTCGACCCTGACCGCGCGCCGCTGCCGACCTACCTCGGGACGCTCGGCATGACCGGGCTGACCGCCTACTTCGGGCTGCTCGACATCGGTCGGCCGCAGGCGGGCGAGACGGTCGTCGTGTCCGGGGCGGCCGGGGCCACCGGAGGGGTCGTCGGTCAGATCGCCAAGCTCAAAGGATGCCGTGTCGTCGGCATCGCCGGCGGCGAGGACAAGTGCCGGCAGGTCGTCGAGGAGCTCGGCTTCGACGCCTGCCTGGACTACAAGGCGGGCGACCTGAAGAAAGGGCTGCGCGAGCACGCCCCCGACCGGGTCGACGTCTACTTCGACAACGTCGGTGGGCCGGTCCTGGACGCTGTCCTGCCGGGGATGGCGATGCACGGCAGGATCGTGCTGTGCGGGGCGATCAGCCAGTACAACGCGGACGGGGGGATGACCGGCCCGGCCAACTACATGTCGCTGCTGGTCAACCGGGCGCGCATGGAGGGGTTCGTCATCTTCGACTACACCGACCGTTTCGGTGACGCGCTCAAGGAGATGACCGGCTGGCTCGCCGACGGTTCGCTGACCTCCCGCGAGACCGTGGTGAAGGGTGGCGTCCGAGCCTTTCCCGAGACGCTGCGCCAGCTGTTCGGCGGGGTCAACAGCGGCAAGCTGGTGCTCTCGGCCTAGGCGAGCGGCGGTCTGGCTCAGGCGCGCTCGGAATCGAGCTCGAACCAGACCGTCTTCCCGCGGTCCGGCGACGGTTTTACCCCCCAGGCACTTGCGAGCGCCTCGACCAGGGCGATGCCCCTTCCGCCTTCGTCCGTCAGGTCCGGCGTGCGGCGAGCCGGCACCCGCGGGCTTGCGTCGCCGACCTCGACCCGGATGCCTGCGTCTCGCGGCAGCACCCGGACACGGACCTGACCGTCGCCGTGGACCAGCGCGTTCGTCGCCAGCTCGCTGACGAGAAGGGCGACCACGTCGGTGTCGATCGCCGGGTCGTGGGAACGGGCGGCGTCGACGACGAACCGCCTGATCCGCGCGACGCTCGACGGGACGGTCTCCGCGACCATCTCGCGGGGTGCAGTGCTCACCTGATCGCCGTGCCCCCGGCAGGCACCGGCCAACCGGACGACGGGCCTCAGTCGTCCTCGGCGAGGAACAGCTCGTGGGTCTCGAGCGAGGTCGGCAGGACCAGGCCCAGCAGGTCCTCCACCGGTAGCCGGGTCTCCTCGCTGAGCTCCCCGCCGAGCCGGGCCAGGACCCGGAGCCCGGCCGAGACGACGCCGGCCCTGCCTGCCCGCTCGGCCTGCCGGTCCGGGTCGGTGGGGGGCGGACCGCTGAGCAACGGACGCAGGTCCGCGGCGACCGGGTCGTGCTCCGGTGCCCCGTGCAGCAGGACGTCCAGGAGCCAGCGATCGCCGGGGAGAAGGTCCTGACGTAGCTGCGCCAGCTGCGCAGTACGCAGGACCGGGTCGGCCTCCGGGTCGACCATGAGGAGCAGGTGCGAGGTGGCGCACACCAGCGCGTCCAGCAGCTCGGGCGGTGAGACGTCCTGCTCGAGCAGCTCCAGCAGCAGGTCGGACGCGCTCTCGTCGTCCAGGGAGAGGCCGGGGCGCTCCGCGTACGCCGTGCCTACCGCGGACGCCGCAGCCCGCGGACGACCGGTCCACCACACCCCGGGGCCGAGGCTTCCGCGCTGTCGGACGGTGCGGGCGAGAACGAGGCACGCGCCGACGTGCTCGGGCGTCGGGTCGGCGGCCGGGTCGGACAGCAGTCGCTGCAGAAGCTCCAGCGGGGCCGCCGCCCGCCCGCGCTGGCGGCCCAGGACCTGCTCGGTGAGCCGCACGAGGACCGAGGCCGTCCCGCGCAGCCACTGCGTCCCGGCCGGTCCTTCGGCCCGCAGCAGGGTCACGACCGCCGCGACGGCGCCGGCCTCGGCGCCGGCCGGCCGCGACGCAGCGCGCGCCATCTGCACCCAGGCACCACCGAGCCGGGCGAGGCCGGCGTCGTCCACCATGCCGAGCTGCCGCAGGACCTGGGCGGCGTCCAGGTCGGGTCCGAGCACCTCCCGGGCGAGCCCGGCCGTGACGGCGACCGCGGCGCGCACCGACTCGTCGCGGTCCTCCCCGGCGACGACGTGTTCCAGGGTCACCTCGACGTGGTCCGAGGCGGGCGCCGCCCGCAGCGCCGTCGGCAGCTGCTCCAGCAGTCGCAGCGCCTCTCCCTCGAACGGGCCGGTCCGGGCGAGGACGCTGGACACCGCCTCGGGGGACGCGAGCCGCACCGCCGTTGCCAGCGCCGCGCAGAGCCGGCCTCCCATCTCCACCATGACGTCGTCGGGAGCGTGCACCAGGGCTCGCACGAGATGGGTCGCGGACTGCTCGGCCTCGAGGTCGCCGCGGTAGGAGGCGAGGACCGCGTTGGCCACGGTCTGCGCCGGCGAGTGCTCGACCGCGCGGTCGTGAGCGTCAAGGTGCAGGAGCTCCTCCAGGTCTCCCATCAACCAGGGGATGAGGCGCCCGCGCAGCGCCTCGACCAGGTCCGCCACCGGCAGCGGCAGCTCGGCCGCCAGGTCGGCGCAGTCGACCGGCCGGGCCCAGAACCCCTCCACCGGGTCGTTGTCGACCACGGCCAGCAGCACCATCCGGCCGTCGTCGCCCAGCTGTCCCGGCAGGGCCGCCACCAGCGGGGCGAGCGGGACCTGCCAGGACAGCGCCAGCTCTCCGGTGAGGGCGCGGACCGTGACCGTCTGCGCGTCCGGGCCGTCGGCATGGACGTCGACGCGGGTGCCGGGCTCGGCCAGCGCGGCCGCGTCCGGCGGCAACGACGTGTGCAGGAGCACGGCCGGTTCGAGAGCCCCGCCCGAGTGCGCGTGCGAGACGGCGCCGGCGGCGCAGGCGAGAACGGGGGCGAGGTGCTGTCGTGGTGTGCTCACAGAGACAGTGTTGCGGCTCGCCGCGGGCGGCGGGGCAGCGCGGCAGGGTAGGACTGCAGCGTGACCTCGCCCCGAAGCAGCCCTGACCGCCTGGCCTGGACCGAACCGGTGACCGAGCCGGTCGCTCCGGGGGTGCACCGGGTGCCGCTCCCGTTGCCGCAGGACGGTCTGCGGGCCGTCAACGTCTACGTGCTGGAGACCTCGGACGGGCTCGTGCTGGTGGACGGCGGGTGGTCGCTCCCTGAGTCCGAGCAGCGACTCGCCGAAGGCCTGGCCCGGCTCGGGGCCGGCCTGGGAGACATCCGACGTTTCCTGGTGACGCATGTGCACCGCGACCACTACACCCAGGCGGTCGCGCTGCGCGGTCGTACGGGGGCCACTGTCGGGCTCGGCGCCGGGGAGCGCCCGACACTGGAGCTGCTGAACGGTCCGGGCCACGCCGGGCTGGACACGCAGGTCGTCGCGCTGCGGCGGTGCGGTGCCGGTGATCTCGCGGACCTGGTCGCCGGTTGGGCCGGGACCCGCCCGCCGGACCCGGGTCTGTGGGCGATGCCGGACCAGTGGCTCACCGAAGGGCCTGTGCCCCTGGACGGCGGTCGCGTGCTCACCGCGGTCGCGACGCCGGGTCACACGAGCGGCCACCTGGTGTTCCACGACGAGGCGGCCGAGCTGCTCTTCGCCGGTGACCACGTGCTCCCGTTCATCACCCCGTCCATCGGCTTCGAGCCGGTGCCCTCCGCGTCGCCCCTGCGCGACTTCCTGAGCTCGCTGGCCCTGGTCCGGACACGTCCGGACGCACGGCTGCTCCCGGCACACGGTCCGGTAGCACCGAGCGTGCACGCCCGCGTCGATGAGCTGCTGGAGCACCACGACCGGCGTCTCGCTGAGACGTTGACGGTCGTCACGGGCCAGGGGTTCACGGCGCATGAGGCAGCGGGGCGACTCACCTGGACCAGGCGGCTGCACCGGCTGCCCGACCTCGACCCGTTCAACACCATGCTTGCGGTGCTCGAGACGGCAGCGCACCTGGAGGTGCTGGTGGCGCAGGGCAGAGTCCTCCGGGACCCGGGGACCGAAGGAGCCCCGGATCGTTTCCGATGAGCCGGTTCGGCAGTCGGCACACGGGGAGTGACGGCACGTGGGCACTCACACGCGGCGAGCACGACAGCGTCATGGTCTGAGCGGCTGAGATGTCGATGCCCCGTCCCGCCACCGTCGGCGGGCTGACCCGTGATGCGGACGGGGTGTGGACCTGGACCGACGAGGTCTATCAGATCCTCGGGTACCGGGTGGGCGAGGTGCCGGCCACCGCGGCGCTGCTTCTCACGCACGTGCACCCCGACAGCCGAGACCTGGCCGCCCGTCTGCTGGACCCCGACCGTCGAGGACTCGTCGGAGGTTCGTTGACGCTCGTCGCCGCGAAGGGTCAGCAGCGGGCGGTCGTGCTGACAGGCCGGGCCTGCGATCAGGACCTGACGCTCCAGATGGTGGACGTGACCGACGAGAACGCGCGCCGGAGCGCGCACTCCCGCGCCGAGGCGGTGGCCGGGGCGATCGCCGCGCGGTCCCCGATCGACCAGGCCATCGGCGCGGTGAGGCTGGTCTACGGCGTCGCAGAGCCGGAGGCGTTCAGCGTTCTCAGCTGGGCGTCGCAGCGCTCGGGCGTAAAGCTGCGCCTGCTCGCCGAACGTCTGACCGAGCGGCTCGCCACGTCGGGCTCGCTGATGCCCGAACAGCGCCGTGACCTGGACGCGATCGCGTTCGCCGCGATGGAGGATCGACCGCCCGAGCCCCCGGCACTCCGCCCTCGGGTCCAGAGCGCCCGGGAGTCGGTCCCGGGGCTGTCGCTCGTGGCGATCACCGGCGAGCTCGACGTGTGTGCCGCGCCCTTGTTCACCGCGGAGCTCGTGGCGGCTGTCGCCGAGCTGGCCCCCCATGACGTCCTCGTGGTCGACCTGACCCGCGCCGAGCACGTCGGGACGGTCGCGCTCTCGGTCCTGGAGGGTCTGACCCGCCGGTGTGCGCGACAGCAGGTGGCGCTGCGGGTGGTCCTGCCCGACCTCCCCGGTGCGGGGACCGACGGGCTGAGGCGAGCCGGAGCGTCGGTGCACCGAGCCCTCGGAGACGCGCTGTCCGGCTGAGGGCGCCGTGTCAGAGGGCGGTGAGCCGGTCCAGGAACGGCCGCTGGCCGGCGCTCAGCTTCGCGTACGCCGCCGGCACGTCGAACCAGGCGGCTCGGTCCAGCTCCGGGAAGACCTGGACCCGCCCCGACCGAGGGGGCCAGACCATCTCGAACGGGCTGCTCACGATCTTCGACACGTCGAGGGTGCCCTCCAGGGCCCAGACCTGGACGATCTTGCCGCTGCGTAGCCGCACCTCGCCGAGCGGGATCGACGCACCGCCGGGGGCGCTGTGGCCGAGCTCCTCCGCGAACTCGCGGTAGGCCGCCGTCAGAGCCGGCTCCTGCGGACCGTGCTCGCCCTTCGGGATGCTCCACACCCCGTCGTCCTTGCGGGCGAACAACGGTCCTCCCGGGTGGCCGAGCAGCACCTCACGCCCAGCCTCGCCGTCGCGCCACAGGAGCAGCCCGGCGCTGCGCACCGGCACCCGGTCAGCCGAGGTCGCGCGTCGCGGGCCGTCGCCCAGGTGGCTGTGTCGGCTCGGGGAGCAGCGGCTCGATCACCCGGAGCGGACGGGTGACCGGTCCGGCCGTCGTGACCCTGACGTCTTCGCCGCAGAGCCGAAGGGTGAGCTCGCCGTCCTCGCCGTCGCGCAGCGTGCACCGGACCTGTTCATGGTCGACCTCGACGAGCAGGCGCATCCCGGCCCGCCGGAGCCGGAACGTCAGCCGTGAGACGTCACGGGGGAGCCGTGGGTCCAGCGACAACGTCTCGCCCTGCTCGCGCAGACCGCCGAACCCTTCGACCAGCGTGGACCAGGACCCGGCGAGCGAGGCCAGGTGCAGCCCGTCGCGGGTGTTGTGGTGCAGGTTTCGCAGGTCGACCAGCGCCGCCTCGTGGGCGTAGTCGTGCGCCAGCTCGAGGTGGCCGACCTGGGCGCACATGATCGACTGCGTGCACGCCGACAGCGAGCTGTCACGGACGGTGATCTTCTCGTAGTAGTCGACGTTGCGGGCCACCTGCTCGTCGTCGAACGCCTCCGGGCACCAGTGCATCGCCAGCACCAGGTCGACCTGCTTGAGCACCTGCTTGCGGTAGAGCTGGACGTACGGAGCGTGCAGCATCAGCGGGTAGCGGCCACGGAACTCCTCAAACGGCCAGACCGCGTAATCGGTGTAGCCCTCGGCGTTGGGGTGCACACCGAGCGTGTCGTCGTACGGCACGAAGACCGCGTCGGCAGCGGCGGTCCACGCGTCCAGCTCGTCCGCTGTCACCGACAGCCCGTCGACGAGATCGGGCTGTCGACCGCAGGCCGCCACCGCGGCCCTCAGGTTGCGCGCGGCCATGAGGTTGGTGAACACGTTGTCGTCGGCGACCGCGCTGTACTCGTCCGGCCCGGTCACGCCGTCGACGTGCCAGTGCCCGTTCTTGCAGTGGTGACCGAGCGAGGCCCAGAGCCGGGCGGTCTCGACGAGCAGCTCGACGCCGATCTCCCGCTCGAGCTCGGTCGAGCCGGTGACCAGGCGATAGCGCTCGACGGCGTAGGCGATGACGGCGTTGAGGTGGAACGCGGCCGTCCCGGCCGGCCAGTAGGCGCTGGTCTCCTGACCGCGGATGGTGCGCCACGGGAAGGCGGCGCCCGCCAGGCCGAGGGTCTGGGCGCGCGTCTTGGCGAGGTCGAGGATCGAGTGCCGCCAGCGCAGCGCGTCAGCGGCGGCCTGGGGAATCGTGTAGGTGAGCACGGGGAGCACGAAGCCCTCGGTGTCCCAGAACGCGTGGCCGTCGTAGCCCGGCCCGGTCAGGCCCTTGGCCGGCAGCGCGCGGCGCTCGGCGCGTGCGCCGGCTTGCAGCACGTGGAACAGTCCGAACCGGACGGCCTGCTGCAGCACCGGGTCGCCCTCGACCTCGACGTCGGCCGCGTCCCAGTAGTCGTCGAGGTAACGGCGCTGCGCCTGCAGCAGGCCCTCCCACCCGTCGTATCGCGCGCCGTGCAGCGCGGCAGCCGCCTGGTCGCGAAGGGCCTCGCCGGAACGCTTCGAGCTCCATCCGTACGCCAGGAACTTGACGACCTCGAGGGTCTGCCCGGGCTCGAGGCGGGTCGCGACGGTGGTGCGCGCCCAGTCCTCCCGCACGTCGGTCTCCTCACTGAAGCGCCCGTCGCACACGATGAGGTGATCCATCCCGGCGGCCATCGTCAACCCGCTGAGGCGGGTGCGGTGCACGAGCAGGGCGCCGTGCTGCTCGGCGTCGGCCAGCAACCCGACGAGCGGACGGTCGAGCGCCGCGGCGACGCGCGGGTCTGCGCTCTGCGCAGGCATCTTCGCGTTGGCGACCAGCTCGCTCTGCAGGATGATCCGGACGGCCTCGTCCACGGCCGTGACCTGGTAGCGGATCGCGGCGACGGAGCGGTGCGTGAAGGAGACCATGCGGGTCGAGGTGACGCGCACCCGGTGGCCTGCAGGGCTGGTCCAGTCGGCGGTCCGGCGCAGCGTGCCGCCCCGCAGATCGAGCACCCGCTCGTGGGCGTTCAGCTCGCCGTAGCGCACGTCGAACGGCTCGTCGTCCACCAGCAGGCGCAGGACCTTGCCGCTGGTGACACCCACGATCGTCTGGCCTTCCTCGGGATAGCCGTAGCCGGCTTCGGCGTAGGGCAGGGGCCGCTGCTCGTAGAACGAGTTGAGGTAGGTACCGGGCACCTCGCGGGGCTCACCCTCGTCGAGGTTGCCTCGAAGGCCGATGTGGCCGTTGGACAGCGCAAAGATCGACTCGGACTGACCCATGGCGACCGGGTCGAGGTCCAGCTCCGGCTCCCGGACCTGCCACTCCTCGACCGGGTAGCGCGCCTCGCCGGTCACAGCAGCTGGTCGAGGTCGGTCACGACGACGTCCGCGCCGTGCTGCGTCAGAGCCGCTGCCTGGCCGATCCGGTCCACGCCGACGACGTGACCGAACGTTCCTGCCCGACCGGCCTCGACGCCGACGAGCGCGTCCTCGAAGACGGCCGCCTGGGCGGCCTCGACACCCAGCAGTCCTGCAGCACGGAGGAAGGTGTCTGGCTCGGGCTTGCCGGCCAAGCCCTCCTTCCGAGCGACCACGCCGTCGACGCGCACCTCTACGTAGACGTCCAGCCCGGTGACGCGGAGCACCTGCTCGGTGTTGGCGCTGCTGGAGACGACGGCGATCCGCAGGCCGGCCTCCTTCGCTGCCTGCAGGTAGCGCCGGCTGCCCTCGAACACGGTCACCCCGTCGCGATCGATGACTTCGAGCAGCCGCGCGTTCTTCGCGTTCCCGATCCCGTAGACGCTCGCCGATCCCGGCTCGTCGTCCGGTGAGCCGTCCGGCAGCTCGATGTCCCGGCTCGCCAGAAAGCTGCGCACCCCGTCCTCGCGCTTCTTGCCGTCGACGTAGCGGGGGTAGTCGACGTCCGGGTCGAACGGCGTGAAGCCCGCGCCGTCCCGGTCCTCGAGGAACGCGTCGAACGTCTTCGTCCAGGCCGTGTTGTGGACCGACGCGGTGTCGGTGAGCACCCCGTCCAGGTCGAACAGACAGGCGGTGACGCCGTCGGGCAGTCCCAGCACGAAGAGCTCCTTGGGTCGGGTGTGGCACGAGCGTGCCCTATCCGTTGGGCATCCGGGCGCGGCTGCGCGAGAATGGACGGGACATGGAGGCGACAGCAGACCTGCGGGACCGGTTGACCGGGATCTCGCTCCGCGACGAGAAGCGACTGTCCCGACGGCTCAGTCGGCCCGGGGTCGAGGCCGAGATCGTGGAGGCCGAGGCGCGGGTCCATGCTCGTCGTGCAGCGGTCCCGACGATCACCTATCCGGAGCACCTGCCGGTGTCGGAGCGACGCGCGGAGATCGCCGACGCGCTGCGGCAGCACCAGGTCGTCGTCCTGGCCGGCGAGACCGGGTCCGGCAAGACCACCCAGCTGCCGAAGATCTGCCTGGAGGCGCGCCGCGGCGTACGGGGGATGATCGGTCACACGCAGCCTCGCCGGATCGCCGCCCGCGCCGTCGCGGAGCGGGTCGCCGAGGAGCTCGGCAGCCCGCTGGGGGAGGACGTCGGCTACACCGTCCGCTTCCACGACCAGGTCTCGCTCGGCACCTACGTGAAAGTCATGACCGACGGCATCCTGCTCGCCGAGATCGCCCGCGACCCCGACCTGCTCGCCTACGACACACTGATCGTCGACGAGGCGCACGAGCGCAGCCTGACCATCGACTACCTGCTCGGCTACCTCACCAGGCTGCTGCCGCGCCGGCCGGACCTGAAGCTCGTCATCACGTCGGCGACGATCGACCCGCAGCGGTTCGCCGACCACTTCTCTGAGCACCTGGGTGCGTTCGTGCCGGTGATCGAGGTGAGCGGTCGTACCTACCCGGTCGAGGTCCGCTACCGCCCGCGGGTTGACGACCGTGACAATCCCGACACCGACCAGGTCTCGGCGATCGTCGCTGCCGTCGACGAGCTGAGCCACGAGCCGCCCGGCGACGTGCTGGTGTTCCTGTCGGGAGAGCGCGAGATCCGCGACGCGGCCGAAGCCTTGCGCAACGCCGAGCCAGCTCTGGAGGTGCTGCCGCTCTACGCCCGGCTGTCGGCCGCCGAGCAGCACAAGGTGTTCGCCCCGCACCGTGGCCGACGGGTCGTGCTGGCGACGAACGTCGCCGAGACCTCGCTGACCGTGCCGGGCATCCGTTACGTCGTCGACCCCGGCACCGCGCGGATCTCCCGCTACAGCCAGCGCACCAAGGTGCAGCGGCTGCCGATCGAGGCGATCAGCCAGGCGTCCGCGACCCAGCGCTCGGGCCGGTGCGGGCGCGTCGCGGCGGGCGTGGCGATCCGGCTGTACAGCGAGGAGGACTTCGAGGCGCGGCCGGCGTTCACCGAGCCCGAGATCCTGCGTACGAACCTCGCCAGCGTCATCCTCTCGATGACCTCGCTCGGGCTCGGCGAGGTGGCGAACTTCCCGTTCCTGTCGCCGCCCGAGTCGCGCAACGTCCGTGACGGTGTCGCGCTGCTGACCGAGCTCGGTGCCGTGAAGGACGGCCGGCTCACCCCGGTCGGTCGCAGGCTGGCCGAGCTGCCGGTCGACCCCCGGCTCGCCCGGATGCTCGTCGAGGCCGACCGGCTCGGCTGCCTGCGGGAGCTGTTCGTGCTCGCCTCGGCGCTATCGATCCAGGACGTCCGCGAGCGGCCGCAGGAGCAGGCCCAGAAGGCGACCGAGCTGCACAACCGGTTCAAGGACGAGACCTCGGACTTCCTCACCCTGCTCAACCTGTGGGAGCACCTGCGCGAGCAGCAGCAGGTGATGGGCAGCAGCGCGTTCCGACGCAGCTGCAAGGCTGAGCTCATCAACCACCTGCGGGTGCGCGAGTGGCAGGACCTGCACCACCAGCTGCAGCGCTCGGCCCGTCGGCTCGGGATGACCGCCGGCTCCGGGCGGGCCACCGACGACACGGTCCACCAGGCCGTGCTCGCCGGGATGCTCAGCCACGTCGGGCTGCGTGACGAGGCGGCCCGTGACTACCTCGGCACGCGTGGCGCCCGGTTCGCCGTCACCCGCGAGTCGGTCGTCGCCAAGAAGCCGCCACGTTGGGTCGTCGCCGGTGAGCTGGTCGAGACGAACCGGCTCTGGGGCCGGATGCTCGCCAAGATCCAGCCGGAGTGGGTCGAGCAGCTGGCCGGCGACCTGGTCGTGCGCAGCTACAGCGAGCCGCACTGGAACAGCAAGCGCGGGAACGTGCAGGCCAGCGAGCGGGTCACCCTGTACGGCTTGCCGCTCGTGGTCGGCCGACGGGTCGACTACTCCAGGGTCGACCCGGTCGCGACCCGCGAGATTCTCATCCAGCACGCGCTGGTCGAGGGGGACTGGAAGACACACCACAGCTTCCTCGCCGACAACCGCCGCCTGCTCGCCGACGTCGGCGAGCTGGAGCAGCGCGCCCGTCGCCGCGACCTCGTGGTGGGCGACGCCGACGTCTTCGCCTTCTACGACGCGCGCCTGCCCGCCGACATCGTCTCCGGCGCGCACCTGGAGGCGTGGTGGAAGAAGGAGAAGCACGTACGGCCCGACCTGCTCACCATGACGCTGCCGATGCTCCTGCACGAGGGCGCGGACGTGCAGCCGGGGGACTACCCCGACACCTGGGTGCAGGGCGAGCTGCGGCTGGCTCTGACGTACGTTTTCGACCCGGGCGCCGTCGACGACGGGGTGACGGTGCACGTGCCGCTCCCGGTGCTGAACCGGCTCTCGTCCCAGGGTTTCGACTGGCAGGTGCCCGGGCTGCGGCAAGAGCTGGTCACTGCTTTGATCAAAGCGCTCCCGAAGCCGCTGCGCGTCAAGCTGGTCCCTGCTCCGGACACGGCCCGCGCCGTCCTGGCCCGGCTCGAGCCGCGGTCCGGCTCGCTGCTCACCGCCTTCGCCGACGAGGCGCACGCGCTGACCCGGGTCGACGTACGCGCCGACGACATCGACCTCGCGCGCGTCCCGGACCACCTCCGCCTGACGTTCCGCGTGTTCGCCGGCACCGAGACGGTCGCCGACGGCAAGGACCTCGACGCCTTGAAGGCTCGGCTGGGGCTCCGGGTGCAGGAGGCGGTCACCCAGGCGGCTGCCGGGCTGGAGCAGACCGGTCTCACCGCGTGGACGGTCGGGACCTTGCCCGAGCAGGTGCGTACGGGGGACGTGATCGGCTATCCGGCGTTGGTCGACGAGGGCCGCACCGTCGCGCTCCGGGTGCTCACCAACCCTGGCAAGCAGGCCGCTTCGCACCGCACCGGCGTACGCCGGCTGCTCCTGCTCAACGTCCCGTCGCCGCTACGGGCCACGGCCGACCGCTTGACCGTACGAGACAAGCTCGCCCTCGCTGCCAGCCCGCACGGGTCGGTCGGCGCGCTGCTGGACGACTGCCTCCGGGCCGCCGCCGACAACCTGATGACCTCGGTCCCGAGGGACCAGGCTGGCTTCGACGCGCTGCTCTCGTCCGTGCGGGGGCAGCTGCCGACAGCGGTCGCCGACCTCGTCGCCCAGGTCCTGCCGGTGCTCGCCGAGGCCCAGACCGTCCGCGGCCGCCTCGACGACGAACGCCGCCCGCCGCTGGCCGGCTCGGTCGACGACATGCGGGCCCAGCTCGACGCGCTGCTGCCGCCCGGCTTCGTCAGCGAGGTCGGCGCAGCCCGCCTGACCGACCTGCGGCGCTGGGTGAAGGGGATCGGCGTCCGTCTGGACAAGCTGGTCTCCGACCCGGTCCGTGACCGGCGCGAGCAGGCCCGCTTCGAGCAGGTGGCCGACGAGTGGCGCCGCCTGCCGGCCAGCCCCGGCCGTGACGAGGTGCGGTGGATGCTCGAGGAACTACGGCTGTCACTGTTCGCCCAGTCCATCCGCACCCGCGGCCCGGTCTCGGAGAAGCGGGTTTACCAGGCGATCGACGCCCTGGCGACGTGAGGCTCGCGGCGAGCGCGGGTGCGTGAGCACCCACCCCGGGCTCTCCGTCGACGCACCGCGACCGCGTGCCCGCAGTCTTAGGGCTTCCCGACGGTCGGTGTTCCCGCCGCACCCCAGGTGGGTGCGCAAACCCCCGCGGTCCTCGGCTCGTGGCCCTGACTGGCACCCCGCGGGCTAAAGAATGGAGGTACGACGAGGGACGTTTCGTCGGTATCGAGGGGTGCGGCGGCGTACCAGGGGTCGGCGCTGGCGTCGGCGTCACGCTGAGCGGCTTGGTTGTGCCGGGTGTGTGCGGCCGCGCGCTGGGCCTTCTTGGTGCTGGCGGTGCGGGCGGCGTCGGTGGTGAGCCGGTGGTGCAGGTCGGCGTGCAGGCTGGGGTCGGTGTTGCCGGGGTCTTGCCACCAGAGCTGGCCGTCTGCGCCGTCGGGCAGGGGCGCCGGGTCGGGGTGCAGGTCGGGCCGGGAGGTCGGGGGCGCGGTCCAGTAGCCGGGTCGGGTGTGGGTGCGGCCGAGCGGGCTGGTCCAGGTGGTGCTGCCGTCGCTGTTGCGCTTCGAGGTCCAGGGGTGGGGGTTGTCGCGGTGCAGGGTCTTGGCCCGGTGGC